>CAZFPA010000003.1:72952-94066 GCA_964520975.1 uncultured Selenomonadaceae bacterium
CAGGACCAGCAGGGTCATATGGATCAGAATAAAAAACCGGAGCAGAAGCCGGATCAGAACCAGCAGCCGCCGCAGGATCAGCAGCAACAGCCGCAGGATACAGATCGTCCGGCAGCGCCGCAGGAATAAAATAAAACTGGGAGCCATCCACCAAAATGGATGCTCCCAGTTATTTTTTTACGCGTTTTGATTCTTTTTTGCAGCCCGTCGTTCATAGAGCCAAAAGCCGGCGATGAGGGCGAGTGCACAGATTGTTACGACAATGAGACGATAGGGGTTCTGGTCGATGGTCATCGCATCATGTCCGATCATGGCCTCCAGGGCTGTTGAGGGGAATTTGCCGATGAGCGAGGCCAGCACATAGTCGAACAGGCTGATCTGACTCACCGCGCCCAGGGCATTGAGGATGCCGGAGGGGAAATACGGAACGGTACGGGCGATGAGCATGACCTTGAAGCCATTCTTGCCGCTGAAGCTGTCAATTTTTTTCAGAGAGGCATGCTTGGCAATGACACCCTCGGCAGCATCGCGGAACAGGAAGCGCATGAGCAGGAAGCTCAGTGTCACCCCGACGGTCTCTGCCAGCCAGGCCAGGATGATGCCCGGCACTATGCCGAAAATCAGTGCGTTGGCGGCGGAAAAGATAATCGCCGGCGGAAAGCCAATGGCGTTCACGACGAGCACGAGCCAGAAGCTGAAGAACATGGCCCAGGGGCCAAAGGACTTGATGTAGTCCGCTGTCTGCTGCATATCACCGCTGAGCAGGACACGCCAAAGCTCGGAGAAGAAGGCCGGATTCAGCAGATAGATGATGAAGAGCAAAGCAAATAATAAAAAGATAGCACCCAGCTTTATTGTCCAGGTAGATTTCGTTAATTTCATAGATCATCCTCCTAAAAAACTGTTTTCATTATAGCATGCTTAGCTGGAAATCGTCTGCAGAAAATTTATCGAGGATGCTTCCCTGTTTCTCTGTTTACAAGTTGACAGGTGAGTGGAAAAGCGGTAGGATAGTTTCTATAGTTTTCAGGAGGCGGTAGGATATGGCGATTGAGCGGGTTCGGGCGTATTTCCGGCAATGGGATATGGAGCAGCGGATACAGGAATTCGCTGTGTCCAGTGCGACGGTAGAGCTGGCAGCCGAGGCCCTGGGGTGTGAGGGGAAGCGCATTGCGAAATCCCTGTCCCTGCAGGATGGCGATGGTGCGGTGCTCGTAGTGGCGGCAGGGGATGCACGCATCGATAATCATAAATTCAAGGAGGCCTTTGGCTTCAAGCCGAAGATGCTCAAGCCCGATCAGGTGGAGCCGCGCATCGGCCATGCAATCGGCGGCGTTTGTCCGTTCGCTGTTTCAGCGGATGTGCCGGTTTATCTCGATGTATCGATGCGGCGCTTCGCTACGGTGTTTCCTGCCTGTGGCAGTGCCAACAGTGCGATTGAGCTCACCCTTGCTGAGCTGGAGAAATATTCGCAGGCTGAAAAGTGGGTGGATGTCTGTAAGGCTTGGCAGCAATGAAATAATTTGCTATAATTGCTGTGATAAAGAATAATTTTATATGGGATTTTTTAGGCGGAGTCTGTTCAAAGCGGGCTCCGTCTATTCTTTTTTCGAAGCCAGGCAGGCCCTGTGAAATCCCGGGGAGGGCGTACTTATGAATCAAACAGTATTAGCCGGCATCATTTTTGTCGGCATGTATCTCGTCATCGTTTCCGAAAAAATCCATCGTACCATTGCGGCCATGCTGGGCGCGGTGCTGATGATTGCCTGCGGTATCCTTACGGAGGAGCAGGCGCTGCATCATATTGATTTCAACACGCTGGGCCTGCTGGTCGGCATGATGATGATCGTCGCGGTTACCAGCCGGACGGGCCTCTTTAATTACGCGGCCGTCTGGGCCGCAAAAAAGGCGCAGGCTAGGCCCGTGCGTATCCTTATTTACCTGGCTGTGCTCACGGCGGTCTTGTCCGCATTTCTTGACAATGTGACGACGGTGCTGCTCATTGTGCCGGTGACCTTCGAGATCACGCGCAAGCTGCGGGTGAATCCCATGCCGTATCTGCTGCTGCAGATCCTGGCATCTAATATTGGCGGGACGGCGACGCTTATCGGCGATCCCCCGAATATCATGATCGGCAGCGCGGTGAAGGAGCTGACCTTTGCGGCCTTCATTGAGAATCTTACGCTTATTGCGGCCATTGACCTCGTTGCGGTGGTCGCGATCTTCGCGCTGCTGTATCGGCGTGAGCTGCATACGAAGCCCGATCTGGCAGCTGAGATCATGCAGCTGGATGCCAAAAAGGAAATCAAGGACTGGCCGCTGCTCTATCGCTGTCTGCTGGTGCTGGCACTTACAATCACCGGCTTTTTCACTCATGCGGCGCTGGGGATGGAGTCCTCTGTGATTGCCTTGGCGGGAGCCTTCTTTTTGCTGCTCATTGCGGGGAAAAAGCGCTCGTTGGCTGAATACGCGCTGCGTCAGGTTGAATGGACGACGATATTTTTCTTTATCGGGCTGTTCGCGGCGGTGGGCGCACTGGTAGAGACGGGAATCATCCGGCAGGCGGCTGTGGCTGCGATGGAGCTCACCGGTGGCGATACGGTGAGGACCTCCTTCCTGGTGCTCTGGCTCAGTGCAATCGTGTCTTCGGTTCTCGACAATATCCCGTTTGTAGCGACGATGATTCCTTTGGTCCAGGATATGGGAAGCCTGGGCTCAATGAATCTTGAACCCATCTGGTGGAGCCTGTCTCTGGGCGCCTGCCTGGGCGGCAACGGGACACTCATCGGGGCTTCGGCAAATCTGATTACGGCCGGGCTGGCCGCGGAGCGGGGCGTTGAGATTACCTTTCTGCGCTATCTGAAGGTGGGCTTTCCGCTCATGCTGCTCACTGTATTTTTGTCGATGATCTATATATATTTGCGTTATTTAATGTGAGAAACTGACAGACTCCTGCCAAAGAAAAAATATTTTTCGCTGGCAGGAGTTTGCTTTTGCCGGGTAGAAGTCTATACCTCGGACAAGGAGTCCCTCTGCAGCTACACTTCGTGGGTGCAGAATGGCATGAAGGGCCTGCGGGGGCAGGCGAATATGGATTTGGAGGTTGTGTCTTGAGTAAATTTGGCAGAAACTACGGGATGTGTATCCTCTTTGTTGTAGTCGGGGCAATCCTGGGAGGAATATTAGGGGAACTCATTCGGGGCATGGACGCGATGCAGGGGCTGGTTCCTTACCTGGTGCATACGTATCCGGTTTTTGATATGGAGCCCGCGACGATCAATCTCTATGTAATCAAGCTTACCATAGGTTTTTCTTTCGCTCCGAATCTCATGAGCATTTTGGGCATTGTGTTGGCGGTATTCTTGTTCCGCCGTTATTGATGGAGGCGGATTCGTGATTATTTTGGCATCTGCATCGCCGCGCCGTCAGGAGCTTTTGCAGCAGATCGGCTGCGTGTTCCAGGTGGTTGTGAGCCATGCTGAGGAAGAAAAGGGACAGCATATCGACCCGGAGGAACTGGTACAGGGAAATGCGCATCGGAAGGCGGCCGCCGTAGCTGCCGGGCACCCGGAACATCCGGTACTTGGCGCAGATACGGTCGTTGCCCTGGATGGACATATATACGGCAAGCCGCGGAATGCGGATGAAGCCTGTCAGATGCTGGCAAGGCTTTCCGGGCGAACACACCGGGTGTCTACCGGTATTGCGCTGGTCTGGAAGGATACCTGCTGGCGGGCAGTGGAAACGACGGAGGTGACCTTCGCTCCGATGAGTGCCGCGGAGATTGCGGCCTATGCCGCGACAGGCGAACCGCTTGATAAAGCCGGTGCCTATGCGGTACAGGGCCGGGCGGCGGCATTTATCGAGGGAATCCGGGGATCGTATTCCAATGTTGTCGGTCTGCCGCTTCATTGCTTGTGCATGCTTGCCCGGAAAGCGGGGATTGATCTGTATGGCGACGATGGTAAGGGATCTTCCACTGACGGAACGGCCGCGCGAGAGACTGCTGACAAGCGGCCCTGAAAGCCTCAGCAATGTGGAACTGCTGGCGATTCTGCTGCGCACCGGAACGCATGAGGATTCCGTGCTGCATTTGGCGGAAAGGGTACTGAGCAGTCTGCAGGATAGGGGCCTGCCGGGCTTTACGGACATGGCGCCGGAGGAGCTGGCGGGTATTCATGGAATCGGCGGGGCCAAGGCCGCAACCGTGCTGGCCGCGGTGGAGCTTGGCCGGCGCCTGAGTGAAAGGACCACGGAGCGGCGTGTGGTGATCCACGGTCCGGAGGATGCGGCGAACTACGCACTGCCGCGGTTTCGTTATGAGCGCCGGGAGCATTTTTCGGTTATGCTGTTGAACACGAAGAATCATGTGCTGGCAATGCCGGTTATTTCCATTGGCAGCCTTACAGCCTCCATCGTGCATCCGCGCGAGGTGTTTTGTGAGGCTATTCGCCATGCGGCAGCCAGCATGATCCTTTTTCACAATCATCCCAGCGGCGATCCTTCGCCGAGCCGGGAGGATATCGCGGTGACCGAACGCCTGGTAAAGGCCGGTAAGATTATGGATATACCGGTACTGGATCATATTATTCTCGGAGATATGAAATATATTAGCCTAAAAGAGAAAGGTATGGTAAAATAACAGTATTCTGTTTAAATATGAAGGGAGTTTTTTTGAGAAATGTGGAATCTGTTTGGTGGTTTATCACATGATATGGGTATTGACTTGGGAACAGCGAACACGCTCGTGCATGTCAAGGGCAAGGGAATCGTCCTGCGTGAGCCGTCCGTTGTAGCTATAAAGAGTGAAAATGGCGAGGTGCTGGCGGTTGGTGAAGAGGCCAAGCGCATGATCGGTCGTACGCCGGGCAGCATCATCGCTATTCGTCCGATGAAGGACGGTGTCATTGCCGATTTTGATGTAACGCAGGCAATGCTCAAGTACTTCATCCGCAAGGCGATGAACACGAAGTCGTTCGTGCGCCCGCGCGTCGTGGTCGGCGTTCCGTCGGGTGTCACAGAGGTGGAGAAGCGTGCGGTCATCGATGCAGCGCAGCAGGCTGGAGCCCGCGAGGCATACCTCATCGAGGAACCGATGGCGGCTGCGATCGGTGCGGGACTGCCGGTTGAAGAAGCTACCGGCAGCATGGTTGTCGACATCGGTGGCGGTACGACCGAGATCGCTGTAATCTCTCTCGGCGGCATCGTAACGAGCCGTTCCATCCGCATTGGCGGCGATGAGATGGATTCGTCCATTGTGCAGTACATCAAGCGCATGTACAACCTCATGATCGGTGAGCGTACAGCAGAGGAGATCAAGATTACAATCGGTTCGGCAATCGTGCGTCCGGAAGCGGATAAGACGATGGACATCCGTGGCCGCGATCTCGTGAGCGGTCTGCCGAAGACCCTGAACATCAAGGCCAGCGAAATCCGTGATGCACTCAATGAGCCTATCTACAAGATCATTGATGCCGTAAAGGGAACGTTGGAGAAAACTCCGCCGGAGCTGGCAGCTGATGTCATGGATCATGGCATCATGATGACAGGCGGTGGCGCACTGCTCACGAACCTGGATAAGCTCCTGAGCCATGAAACGGGCATGCCGGTCCTCGTAGCGGAGGACGCGCTTTCCTGCGTTGGTGAAGGAACGGGAAAATCGCTGGAGAATATCGAGCTTCTTAAGCGTGTTGTGATGACCTCGAAGAAGCTGAGATCATGAGCAGAGTGAGACGGGACCGGGATTCCGGTCGAAAGGTATGGGTACTTGTTTTTGTCGTAATCAGTGTTTTTTGCATCATCTTTTTTGCAGCACGCGGCAGATTTACAGTGCCTTTCAGCAGTCGGGCTGCAACGACTGTCCTGGCTCCATTTCAGCGTGTTACTTCCTGGGTCGGAAGCCAGGTGAACTATGTTACCTCGAATATCTGGGAAATCGTCACGGTCCATCAGCAGAACAAGATGCTGCGCAGCGAGGTTGTACAGCTGCGGACACAGAACCTGCAGGCCAGCGAGTTTGCGGCGGAGAATGAACGGCTGCGTGCACTGCTCGGCTACAAACAGAGCGTGCCGCAGTTCGATCTGGTGGCTGCCCGTGTCATTGGACGGGAAATGGCAGCCTGGACGAGTATGATCATCATCGATCGGGGAACACAGGATGGTGTGAATAAGGATATGGCGGTTGTCACGGAAAAGGGCCTTGTTGGTACCGTCGTCGAGGCATCCCCAAATTCATCGAAGGTACAGCTGCTGCTGGACCCGCGCTCGGCAGTCGGCACGCTCGTGCAGCGGCCGGAATCCCGTGTCGCCGGAATCGTCGAGGGCAATCCATCGGATCCGATGATGCCGCGGATGATCAATATTCCCCGCAATGCCGATGTCGTTGAGGGGGACACAATCGTGACCTCAGGCTTTGGGGGCATCTATCCGAAGGGCCTCATTGTCGGTACGGTCAGCGATGTCCAGAATGACAGCGGCGGTCTGTTGAAGATTGCGATTCTTGATCCGGCCGTCGATTTTCAGAAATTGGAAGATGTGGCGGTGATTGTGACTTCCCGTGAGGCACCCCCGGCGCCGCTGACGCCACCGCAGCAGACACCGGGAACGGAGACAGCTCCGGATGGGACAGCGCTGTCGGATAGTACGGCAGGTGCACAGCCATGAGGAATTTCTTGATTTGGGGCGGCCTGTTGTGCGGTGCCTATGTGGTGCAGTCGGCATTCCTGCCGCTGATTTTCTATCATGGCATCGGCCCGGACCTGCTGCTGCTCATTGTGGTTTCCTTCGGCTTTTTGCGGGGCAGCCGCATGGGCATCTTTATGGGCTTTTTAGCGGGCCTCTTGCAGGATCTGGCAACCGGAACCTTTTTCGGTATGGATATTTTCAGCCGGATGCTTATCGGTGCCTGTTGTGGTATCTTCTCCAACCGGGTATTCAAAGAGCAGTTCTTTTTGCCGATATTTTCCTCGCTCGCAGCAACGGTGATGAACTATTTAATTTTAGCGGTGGTTGTGTTATTATTAGGATATCGCTTTAATCCGATACTTCATCTGCAGATGTTTTTGCTGCCGATGCTTTGTTATAACGTTTTGTTTGCCTGGCCGGTGCATTTGATCGTGCATTGGATCTGCGACAAAACTGCGGAAAAAAAATAGTTTGGTATGGTTAAGGCACCTTGGAATAGGTGCCTTACTTCTTGAGTGGGAGAGATTTCTTTGGTTGCAAATGATTTTAGCGGACGGATCCGGGTACTGGGATGGCTGATTGTTTTGGTCATCGCGGTACTCATTGCCCGTTTGGGATATTTACAGGTATATGATGGGGAATATTATGCCGGTCTGGCTGACGGCAACCGGATCCGGCTGATCCCGGCAATGGCACCGCGCGGAACCTTCTATGACCGCAATGGCACACTGCTGGTCACGAACCGGCCAGGCTTCACGGTTTCCTTGCTGCCGCTGACGGCACCGATTTCGCCGGATGTCATAGCCCGGCTCTCGGAGCTGCTGAAGGTGCCGCAGGAGGAGATCCAGAAGAAAATCCAGGCGCATAGCGGTTTTGATCCCATTCGCATAAAAAATGATGTCGGACCTGAGATTACGACGATCATCGAGGAGCAGAAAAGCTCCTATCCGGGGGTTGTCATTGAGGTACAGCCGATACGCAATTACATTTATAAGGAACAGGGAGCCCATACCTTTGGCTACGTGAGTGAAATCAGTGATGATGAGCTCGAAAAGCGCAAGGCCGATGGCTATAAGAGTGGGGATATCATCGGTAAGTTCGGTCTGGAAAAGGTCTACGACCACGAACTGCGCGGCGTGAATGGCGGCGAGCAGGTCGAGGTCGATGTCACGGGCAAGCCGGTTCAGGTATTGGGCCGCAAGGAGCCTGTACCGGGCTGCGATCTCGTGCTCACCATTGACCAGAAGATCCAGGCTGCCGCGGAGCGGGCCATTGATACACAGCTCGTGAAGATCGGCGCGAAGGCCGCTGCGGCTGTCGTGATGAATCCGCAGACGGGGGAAGTGCTGGCGATGGTCAGTCGGCCGGCGTTCGACCCGAATCTCTTTGCCCATGGGATTTCCAGTAAGGACTGGAAGGTCATCAATGACAATCCGAATTTCCCGATGGATAACAAGACCATTACCGGTGAGTATCCGCCAGGTTCGACTTTTAAGATCGTTACCGGCGTGGCAGCACTTTCCGATGGCAAGGTCACACCGGAAGAGAAAATTCTCGATACCGGGCATCACTGGATCATTCCAAAGGGAAATGCGGAAGGTGAGGCGTTGGGCTGGATCAATTTCACAGAAGCGCTGGCTCATTCAGATAATGTGTACTTCTATGAAATGGGTAACCGTCTCGGCATCGATGCACTGGAACGTTATGCGCGCATGTTCGGCCTTGGTCAGAAGACCGGGATCAATCTGCCGTATGAATCCGAGGGACTCGTTGCAAATAAGGCCTATAAGAAAAAAGTGTTTGACGATGACTGGTATCTGTCCGAGACCTTTGATGCGGCCATTGGGCAGGGCTTCAATCTGGTTACGCCGCTGCAGGCGGCCATGGTCATGAGTGAGATTGCCGCCGATGGCAAACGGTACCAGCCTTATCTGGTGCAGCGCATTGTGGCTCCGGACGGTTCTACCGTCAAGGCTTTCCAGCCGGTACTGCTGTCGCAGCTCGATGTGCGGCCGGATATCATCCATCTGGTGCAGCAGGGCCTGCGGGATGTTACGAAGTTCGGTACGGCCGCCTCGGTATTCGGCGCGAATTTCCCGGTGGATATCGCAGGAAAGACAGGAACGGCGGAGAATCCGCACGGCCGTGACCATGGCTGGTTTGTGGCCTATGGTCCGTTTGGCAATCCGAATATCGTTGTTGCGGTCATTGTCGAGCAGGGCGGTTTTGGTTCGCAATCAGCTGTGCCAATCGGCAAGAAGATACTGGAGGCCGCCTTTGATATCCCGGATCCCGAGGATGTAGCGGCACAGGAAGCGGCTGCTAAGGCCAAGAAACAATAATTCGGAACCGAATGCCACGTTTGCAGGTGTGGCGGGAACGAAGGAAAATAACAGGCGGAGAGAGGATGTTTCTACCTGTTTACAGCGCCGGCTGGAAGGATTTCGCGTTGTGAAGTCCAGAACGATGGCGTTAGGATATCAGGATACAGGACCCGGCACGAAGCTCTATGGGGGGCGAATTAATGCCTGGGTCCCAAACTACTTAGCAGGAGTTTGCGCGTTTAGGGCGAATGTATAGAACTGGTAAGTAAATTGCAAGAATGAAGCGGGGTAGCCATGAGCGAGGGTGTTGTAAAATTTAAAGGCAGCAGATCGGGTCTGCAGCTGGTGTTGGACGAGGCTGCGGATTTTTCTGCGATTGAAGATGAAATCAAGGATAAGCTGGAATCAGGATCTAACTTTTTCTGTAAGGGTACGATGATACAGGTGGTTTCGGAAAGCTTATCAGAGGATGAGAAGCGCCGCCTTTCCGGACTGTTCCATGCACATGGAGTGGTCATGCGGGCTGTGACGGCAGCGGAGCTTGACAGCCTGCCGGCGGAGCCGGAGGTACCGGATACAGAGGAAAAGGCTGTACCGGAGCCGGCGGTCAAGGGGCAGAGCGTACAGGAAATGACGGTCGTGAACCGTACGGTTCGCGGCGGCGAAGAGATCACGAGCAAGAGCTCGGTACTCATCTGCGGCAATGTGAACCCAGGCGCGCAGATCATCGCCGGGGGAAGCATCGATATCCGCGGCACCTGCCGGGGGATCGTACATGCAGGGGCCTATGGCGATACCAGTGCCTTTGTCATTGCCGACCATCTGATGCCGATGCAGGTCCGTATCGCGGGTATGATTGCCCGGGCACCGGACCATGTGGAGAAATCAGCCCAGGCAGAGCGGGCATCCATTAAAAATGGGCAAATTATCATCGAACCGATAGAAAGGTAGGATTTGTACTGATGAGTGAGGTAATCGTAATTACATCCGGCAAGGGCGGCGTTGGCAAGACTACAACGACGGCAAATCTCGGCGTTGGGCTGGCCATGCGCGGCAAAAGTGTTGTTTTGATTGATACGGATACGGGACTGCGGAACCTGGATTTGCTGCTGGGCCTGGAAAACCGTATCATGTATGATCTCATTGATGTTACCGAGGGACGGGTTCCTTATAAGAAGGCACTGGTCCGTCATAAAAAGTATGAAAATCTCTTCCTGCTGCCGACTTCGCAGGTCAAGGATAAAACGGCCGTGAATCCGGCACAGGTCGTGGCACTTTGCGAAGAATTGCGCAAGGAGTACGATTATGTGATCATTGACTGTCCGGCTGGTATTGAGCAGGGCTTCAAAACGGCCATCGCTGCAGCGGACTGCGCAATTGTCGTGACCATGCCGGAGATTTCGGCCGTACGTGATGCTGACAAGATCATCGGCGAGCTGGGCCGGGCAGATAAGGAAAATATCAAGCTGGTCGTGAACCGTATCCGTCCGCAGATGGTACAGAGCGGCGATATGCTGGATATGGATGATATCAACGATATCCTTTCCATCCAGTGCATCGGACAGGTTCCTGATGATGAAATGGTTGTAACAGCTACGAATAAAGGTGAACCGGTCATTACGGTCGATTCCTCGCTGGCAGGGAAGGCATACCGCAATGTTGTCGGTCGTATCTGCGGCGAAGACATTCCGTTCATGGAATTTCCGCAGGAAGGTTTCTTTACGAAGCTGAAACGCGCATTTGGTTTATAAAGGGGGAATCAGGATGCTTGAGGCGCTTATGAAAATTTTTGGTAAATCGGAGAAATCCTCCAGGGAGATTGCTCGTGATCGTCTGAAGGTTGTTCTCATTCACGATCGGGCGAATATTTCCCCGGAAGTCATGGAGCATTTGCGGGACGATATCATCAAGGTGATTTCCAATTACATGGAAATCAACCAGCAGGACATGGAGATTTCATTGGCTAACGATGATGACTCTGTTGCTTTGGTTGCGAATATCCCCGTGCACAAGATGAAGCATGATGCTTCCATCCACAGATAAAATTCCGGCGCGCAGGCGCCGGCTTTTTTTCTTTAAATAATAGGTAAATTCTTATCGTTTGCATAAAAATAAACAATTTTACTTATTTGATGAGCGGGTGTAGAGTATAGACAGAAACAAAAAATAAAGCATAGGAGTGGTCATCATGAAGATTTCGGTTATTGGCGCAGGAAATGTAGGAGCTACTGCAGCAAATGTCATAGCGCTCAAGGGCTTTGCCAGCGAGGTCGTATTGCTTGATATAAAAGAGGGCTTCGCCGAGGGCAAGGCTATGGATATGATGCAGACCGCCAAGCTGTTTGGCATGGACACGAAAATCACAGGTGTGACTGGAGACTATGCCCGTACGGCTGGCTCGAGCGTCATCATCATCACTTCCGGACTGGCGCGTCGGCCGGGCATGACACGGGAGGAACTGGTCGGGACGAATGCCAAGATCGTCAAGGGCGTTATGGACTCCTGCCTGCAGCACTCTCCGGAAGCGGTATTCATCATCGTATCGAATCCGGCGGATACGCTTACGTACCTGGCACTTAAGGACAGCGGCCTGCCGCGCGAGCGGGTGATCGGCATGAGCGGCATTCTGGACAGCAGCCGTTTCGTTTACTTCCTGAGCCAGGCACTGGGCTGTAATCCGAATGATATCGATGGCACGGTCATCGGCGTACACGGGGATCACATGGTACCGCTGACCCGTTTCGCTTATTATAAGGGGGTACCGGTCACCGAACTGCTGTCCGAGGCACAGCTGACGAAGATTTCTCAGGATACGATTGCCGGCGGCGGGACCCTCACGAAGCTTTTGGGAACCTCGGCCTGGTATGCGCCGGGGGCATCAGCAGCGACGATGGCGGAAGCGATTGCGCTGGATTCCGGGAAACTGATTTCCTGTATCGCATATCTTACCGGTGAGTTCGGTGAGAAGGATGTCTGCGCGGCGGTGCCGGTCATCCTTGGCCGCAAAGGCATTGAGAGGATCGTAGACCTTTCGCTCAACGAGACGGAGCAGGCGGCTTTTTCAGCCAGCACGGATGCTTCCAGGGCTGTCAATGAAAAGCTGGCGGATTGTCTCAAATAAGAAAAGAGACATTGTTCTTTGGCCCTCTTCGTGATATGATAATAAAGCATCATTTTACTGGAAAACGCAGGGGGCTAGGGAATTTGTCATGAATAAACGATGGCTGAGGCGCATGGACTTTACGCTGATTGCGGCAACAGCGGCAATCATTGTGATGAGTCTCGTGATTATAGGAAGTGCTACACATATCAATACGCCAAGTGACGAACGGTATTGGTTCGTACAGCGGCAAGGGCTGTTTGCCATATTGAATGGCGCCTTGGCTGTATTTTTAATGAATTTCGATTACAAGATGCTGCAGCGGTATGGAAACCGGCTCTATGTATTCAATATCATCATGCTGCTGGCGGTTATGTTCCTGGGGCATTCTGCTTTGGGCGCACAGCGCTGGATACAGCTGGGACCGATTACCTTGCAGCCGTCCGAGTTTTCGAAGATCATCATGATTGTATCGCTGGCGGCGATGCTGGAGGATAAGATCGGAAAGCTCAATAATCTGCACGATTTGCTGCCGGTTGCGGCTTATGTGGGACTGCCGTTCCTTTTGGTCATGAAGCAGCCGGACCTTGGTACATCGCTGGTGTTTATGGCGATATTCCTGGGGATGATCTTTGCTTCGGGCGTGAATCTGCGGCTGCTCGGCAGTATTTTTGCGGCGGGCATTGCCTGTATGCCGATTCTATGGCATTTTCTGAAGGACTATCAGAAAATGCGCATCATGGTATTTATGGACCCGAATGTGGACCCGTTGGGCTCGGGCTATCATATCATACAGTCGAAGATCGCGATCGGTTCCGGTATGCTGTTCGGCAAGGGCCTTTTTGGCGGCACACAGAGCCAGCTGAACTTTCTGCCGGAGAACCATACGGATTTTATTTTTGCGGTCGTGGGCGAGGAGCTCGGCTTCATAGGGGCGGCGTTCCTGCTCGTGCTCTATCTGATCGTGCTCTGGCGCGGTGTGAAGATCGCGCGGGATGCGAGTGATACCTTTGGTATGCTGCTCGCAGTCGGTATCACTTCGATGCTGGCCTTCCATGTACTGGTCAATGTCGGCATGACGACCGGTATCATGCCGGTTACCGGTATTCCGCTGCCGCTCATGAGCTACGGTGTAAGCTCCCTGACGACGAATATCATGTCCATTGCGATTTTGCTGAATATCCACATGCGAAAGCAAAAATTGTTGTTTTAAAAGAAAAGGGTGTTGTCCTAGTACAATACCCTTTCTTTTTTTGTTATAATATATGACAATGATAAATTTTCGCTGGGCAAGGCGGTTGGAAATTTACTGTGATTCGATTTATTTATGATATCTTGCCAGATTTTATGATCTGAGCTGAAATAACTGGAGGAAATGTAACACATGATCAAGCTGGAACCAGAAATCCTGCAGGCGGTAGAAAAGCCCGCGCGCTATACAGGGCAGGAATGGAATGCGGTGCGGAAAGACCACAGCCAGGTGGACTGCACCTTTGCGCTGGCTATGCCCGATGTCTACGAGGTAGGCATGTCGAATCTTGGGCTCAAGATTCTCTATGAAGTATTGAACCGCCGGGAGGATACGGCGGCTGAGCGCGTCTATGCTCCGTGGATTGATATGGAACAGCAGATGCGTGAGCGTTCCCTGCCATTGTTTTCGCTCGAAACCTTTACGGAAATCAAAGCGTTTGACTTCTTTGGCTTCTCCCTGCAGTATGAAATGATCTACAGCAATGTGCTGAATATGCTCGATTTGGCCGGCATTCCGATTTGGACCCGTGAACGGCGGGAGGAAGATCCGTTTATTCTTGGCGGCGGCCCCTGTGTATATAACACCGAGCCGATCTGCGACTTTTTTGACCTCTTTATCATCGGCGAGGGCGAAGAAGTGATTTCAGAGCTGGCAGAGCTCTTCATCCGGTGGAAGAAAGCTGGCCGGCAGGGCGGGCGCAAGGGCTTCCTGCTCCAGGCGGCGCAGCTCCCGGGTATCTATGTGCCTTCTCTTTATGAGCCGCAGTACGACGAAAATGGGATGTTCTCAGGCCTGAAGGTGCTGGCCGGGGAAGCAAAGCCCGTGATTTACAAGCGGGTGGTCCAGGATATGGACGCGGTTCAGTTCACAGAAAAACCGGTTGTGCCATATCTTGATATTGTGCACAATCGTATCATGCTTGAGCTTTTCCGCGGCTGTTCACGTGGCTGCCGCTTCTGCCAGGCCGGCATCGCCTATCGTCCGGTGCGCGAGCGGACGGAAAAGCATCTGCGGGAGCTTTCACGTACCCTGGTGGATTCCACGGGCTATAATGAAATGTCGCTGACCTCTCTGAGCTCGGCGGATTATTCCTGCCTGGGCGGGCTCGTCGATGATCTCATGGAGGACTTCAAGGATGAAAAGGTCAGTTTTTCGCTGCCATCGCTGCGCATTGACAGCTTTTCCATCGAGCTCGCGCATAAAATGCAGCAGGTCCGCAAGAGCGGGCTGACCTTTGCGCCAGAGGCCGGAACACAACGCCTGCGGGATGTCATCAATAAGGGGGTCACGGAGGAGAATCTGCTCACGGCGGTCGCGGCTGCCTATCGCCAGGGCTGGAAGCAGGTCAAGCTCTATTTCATGATGGGGCTGCCGACAGAGACAGATGAGGATATCATCGGCATTGCCCGCCTGGCCAAGAAGGTCGTGGACCTCTATCAGGAAATCAAGGGACGCCGTGGCGTCAAGGTTACGGTCAGCGTATCCTGCTTTGTACCGAAGCCCTTTACCCCTTTCCAGTGGTTTGGACAGGTTCCGCTCGCGGAGTTTGAACGGCGTCAGCAGCTGTTGAAGGAACATATCCGCGACCGTTCCATTCAGTTCCATTACCATGATGCCAGAGTAAGTGTGCTGGAGGGCGCCATATCCCGCGGGGATCGCCGTCTGAGTCCGGTTATATATCAGGCCTGGAAGGATGGAGCGAAGTTTGATGGCTGGACCGATCTCTTCCAGAACGATACCTGGCTCGCTGCGTTCGAGAAATGCGGCATCGATCTGCATTTTTACAATGAGCGCACCCGCAGTCTCGAGGAGCCGCTGCCCTGGGAGCATACGACACCAGGCGTAAATAAGGCCTTCCTGCGCCATGAATATGAGCAGGCGCTGAAGGAAGAGCTTACGGCGGATTGCCGCCGCGGTAAATGTACGGGCTGTGGCATCTGCCCGAATCTTGGCGTGAACATTATCGATTGGGGGGAAAAGGATGTTTAAATATCGCGCAGAAATCACCAAAGGTGAGGAAATACGCTATATCTCCCATCTCGATTACGCGGGCATCATCGAACGGGCCATCTGCCGTGCACACCTGCCGGCAGCCTATTCGGAGGGGTTCAATCCGCACATGAAGCTGGCGTTTGCCTCGGCGCTGGCTGTAGGCGTAACGAGTGATGCGGAGTACATGGACTTTGAGCTCACGAAGCCGCTGTGCCAGCCGGAGGTATTCGACCGCCTGAAGGCGCAGCTGCCGGCAGGCGTGGAGCTGCGGAAACTCAAGACCTTCTCCGGCAAGCAGAAGGCGTTGATGGCGGAGGTCGATCTGGCCAAATATGAGATCGCGGTGCCGCTGACCGGAACGGAAGCCGCGGTCCAGGCGGCATTGGCGGCCTTTAATCAGACCGCTGCGTTCATCTATCATCGGGTTACACCGAAAAAGACGCGGGAGATTGAAATCAAGCAGTATATCGCTGCGCCGCTGCAGGCGGCAGTACGGGATGGAAGCCTTTGGCTGACGATGGATATCATCATCACGCAGTCCGGCAGCATCAAACCGGGTGAGATACTCGGCGTACTGCAGCAGGACTTTGCCCTGCCGGTGGAGGTAAGCCAGGCCCTGATTTATCGGCGGGCGCTTTTGGGCAGCGGACGGCCGCTCATTGATCTTGTATGAATGGAGATGAGGCCATGAAATCGATCATTATCAATACAGCACCGGAGGAAACCCGCATGGCACTCATGGCGGATAACGAGCTGCTGGCGATTGAGGTCGAGCGGTCGGCCCATTCGCATCTGGTGGGCAATATCTACAAGGGTCATGTACAGAATGTGCTGCCAGGTATGCAGGCTGCCTTTGTGGATATCGGCTCGGAGAAAAATGCGTTCCTCTATATCGGTGACGGCCTGCCCAAGGATGCGCTGGAGGCTGTTCCGCGGCAGGCGAAAATCCATATCGGGCAGAACCTGCCCATCCAGATCGTCAAGGATGCCATTGGTACGAAGGGGCCGCGGGCTACTACGCACCTGTCCCTGCCGGGGCGCAATGTCGTGCTGATGCCTACGGCCGCGTACATTGGCATATCCCGGCGCATCGGAGACGAGACGGAGCGCAGCCGGCTGAAGGAAATTGCGGAGCGTATCTGTCCGCCGGAGATGGGACTCATCATCCGTACGGTGGCGGCCGGACAGAGCGAGGCAGTGCTGGCGGCTGATGTGCAGTATCTGACCCGGCTTTGGGAGTCACTTATGGCCCGAAATCGGCTGATGGCAGCGCCGACGCTGTTGTATCGGGACGCGGATCTCATCATTCGCGTCGTGCGGGATTGCTTCACGGAGGATATTGATGCGCTGATTATTGATGATGCGGAGGTCTATCGCCGTGTGGTTGAGCTCGTGCGCTATATCTCGCCGGCGCTGGTGGAGCGGATTCATCTCTATGAGGGGAAGAAGCCGGTCTTCAGTTATTACCATATTGATGAAGAGGTCGAGAAGCTGGGCAATCGTGAGGTTGAGCTGCCTTCGGGCGGTTTTATCGTCATCGATAAAACCGAGGCCCTTACCGTTATCGATGTGAATACGGGGAAGTTCGTGGGGAAGGCCAATCTCTCGGATACTGTGTATCGCACGAATATCGAGGCGGCCGGCGAGATATTGAAGCAGCTGCGGCTGCGGGATATCGGCGGCATCATCCTCATCGATTTCATTGATATGGATACGGAGGAGCAGAAGGAGTCGCTGCTCGCTTTTCTGCGGGAACGCGTGAAGATGGACCGGACAAAGACCAATATCGTTGATATTACTTCCCTGGGGCTGGTGGAAATCACGCGCAAGAAATCCCGCCAGAATTTCGAGAGTATCATCTACAGTGAATGTCCGTACTGTCATGGGCGGGGACGCCTGGAGTCCCCCGAGACGGTGAGCATCCGGATCAGTCGGGAGCTGCGGCGCCTGGAGGCCCGGCAGCATGCCGCCGGCGGCTATGAAATCGAGGTACATACCCAGGTGGCTGCGGCCCTGAACGAGTCGCAGGTTCTGACCCGGCTTGGGCAGGAGCTTTCGGTGACTATCGTTGTCACGGCACTGCCGGATATGCATCCGGAAAATTTTTCGATTCTGCAGCTGGCCTGAACAAAAAAATAAATTGTATTCCGTTACAAGGTATGATATAATTCTTAGCGGTGTAATAAAACGCACGCGGCTTCCGATATTTGCACTGTTCCCCATGGGGTACGCAAAGGATGAGGACCGCGGAGGAATAAAAACAGGAGGTGCACCAACATGGCAGTTGTTTCCATGAAACAGTTATTAGAGGCAGGTGTCCACTTCGGACATCAGACGAGAAGATGGAACCCGAAGATGGCAAAGTACATCTTCACCGAGCGCAATGGTATCTATATCATTGACTTGCAGAAGACGGTAAAAAAGGTTGACGAGGCTTACAATTTCCTTCGCAGCGTAGCTGAAGAAGGCAAGTCCGTTCTCTTCGTTGGTACGAAGAAGCAGGCACAGGAAGCTATCAAAGAAGAGGCTCTGAAGGCCGATATGTATTATGTCAACGAGCGTTGGCTCGGCGGCATGATGACCAACTTCCAGACGATCCAGAAGCGTATCAATCGCTTGAAGGAACTCGAGAAGATGGAAGAGGACGGCACGTTTGAAGTTCTCACGAAGAAGGAAGTTCTTTCCCTTCGTCATGAGATGGAAAAACTTGAGAAGTTCCTCGGCGGCATCAAAGACATGAACCGTCTGCCGGGCGCTCTCTTCGTTGTGGATCCCCGCAAGGAGAGAATCGCTGTTGCTGAAGCAAGAAAGCTCAACATTCCGATCGTTGCTATCATTGATACGAACTGCGATCCGGATGAGATCGATTACCCGATCCCGGGCAACGATGACGCTATCCGTGCCGTAAAGCTCCTCACGGGCCGTATGGCAGATGCTGTGATCGAAGGCCGTCAGGGCCAGTCCGAAGGCGCTGAAGAAGCAGAAGCTGCTGCAGACGCTCAGGATGCTGAATAAAATAAAATAAATTAAAAGCGGGGTAAGGGATGTTATCCCTTGCCCTGTTTTATTAACAGGAGGATTTATATGGCACAGATTACTGCTGCAATGGTAAAAGAACTTCGTGAAATCACGGGCGCCGGCATGATGGACTGCAAGAAGGCTCTTGCTGCTACCGACGGTGACAAGGAAAAAGCAATCGACTTCCTGCGGGAAAAGGGTATTGCCAAGGCTGAAAAGAAGGCTGGACGCATTGCTTCCGAGGGTGTTGTAGCTGCTTATGTAAGCGACGATGCCAAGCTCGCAGCTGTTGTTGAAGTAAACTGCGAAACTGACTTCGTAGCCAACACGGATAACTTCCATGCAATGGTTGAGAAGATTGCCAAGCACATCGCTGAGGCAAATCCGGCTGATATGGACGCTTTAAATGAGAGCGTTCTCGATGGCAAAAGCGTTGCTGAATTCGTTACCGAAGCTGTTGCCAGCATCGGCGAGAAAATCTCCATCCGTCGCTTTGAGCGTTATGCTTGCGAGGACGGCCTCATTGCCAGCTACATCCACATGGGCGGCAAGATCGGCGTCATCGTTGAGCTCACTGGCGGTACGGCAGAGCAGGGCAAGGATGTTGCAATGCAGGTTGCAGCAGCGAAGCCTTCCTGCGTGGATCGCAGCAGCGTAGACCAGAAGGATCTCGATCATGAGCGCGAAGTTCTCAGAAAGCAGGCACTGGAAGAGGGCAAGCCGGAGAAGATCGTTGAGAAGATGGTCGATGGCCGCATCAACAAGTACTACAAGGAAGTCTGCCTCATCGAGCAGCCGTTCATCAAGGACCCGGATCAGACGGTCCAGAACATCCTGGGCGATGTAAAAGTTCGCCGCTTCACTTCGTATCAGCTTGGTGAAGGCCTTGAGAAGAGAAATGAAGATTTTGCCGCTGAGGTTGCAGCACAGATCAAGTAAAAGCATATAGTTTAAAAAGAGAACACGCAGTGTTCTCTTTTTTAAAAAAGGGAAAAGGGATATCGGCATGCTTGTCGAATAGTAAAAAGCAGAGTTGGTTTTATTTTGGATGGAGGTTTTACATTGGAAACAGCGAAATATAAACGTGTCGTTCTGAAGTTAAGCGGTGAGTCTCTGGCAGGGGATCAGGGGTTTGGTATCAATCCTTCTGTGGTTGAGTCCATCGCCTCCCAGATCAAGATCATTCGGGAACACGGAATCGATGTAGCAGCTGTTGTAGGCGGCGGCAATATCTGGCGCGGCCTGGCGGGCAGTGCCAAGGGTATGGAACGGGCAACCGCAGATTATATGGGGATGCTGGCTACCGTTATGAATTCGCTGGCCTTACAGGACGCTCTTGAGAAGATGGGCGTGGACAGCCGTGTACAGAGTGCAATCGAGATGCGGCAGGTTGCTGAGCCTTACATCCGCCGTCGGGCTATCCGTCATATGGAAAAGGGCCGTGTAGTGATCTTTGCTGCCGGCACGGGCAATCCGTACTTCTCCACGGATACGACGGCCGCACTTCGTGCAGCGGAGATTGAAGCCGATGTCATTCTCATGGCAAAGAAGAATACGGACGGCATTTATGATTCCGATCCAAACCACAATCCGAATGCTAAGAAATTCGATACGCTTGAATACATTGAGATTCTCCAGCGCGGTCTGGCCGTCATGGATTCCACGGCTACCAGCCTTTGCATGGACAACAATATTCCGCTCGTTGTATTCAATGTCGATGATTATACCAATATTGTCCGGGCAGCCCTGGGTGAGAATATTGGTACGACAGTAGGGGGTAAATAATCTTGATTAAGGATATTTTTACAGCGCATGAAGACCATATGAAGAAGTCCATTGAGGCCTTGAAACGCGAATATGCTTCCTTGCGGGCAGGGCGTGCGACGCCGGCTCTCCTGGACAAGGTTATGGTAGATTACTATGGTACGCCGACGCCGGTGAATCAGGTAGCGAAGGTTTCCGTACCGGAGCCGCGCATGATCATGATCCAGCCATGGGAAAAGTCTATTCTGCACGATATTGAAAAGGCTATCATGAAATCGGATATCGGCCTGACGCCGAATTCGGATGGTACGGCCATCCGCCTTTCGATTCCGCAGCTTACGCAGGAGCGCCGCACGGAGCTTGTGAAGAGCGTGAACAAGAAGGCTGAGGAAACGAAGGTAGCGCTGCGCAACATCCGCCGCGATGCCAACGAGGCCGTAAAGAAGCTGGAAAAGGCCAAAGAGGTCACTGAGGACGAGGCCAAGAAGGCACAGGAAGACATGCAGAAGCTCGTTGATAAGTATGTTAAATCCGTGGATTCCGTGCGGACCGCCAAAGAAAAAGAGATCATGGAAGTCTGATGGCTATCGATGTCATCGGCCGCCCGCTGGCAGAGGCAGAAGCCTTGCTGCAGGCGGCTCAGATCAATTACAATACAGAAATATCACGTCCGTCGCGCAGCTTTTTTAAGGTTGACGAAGGATGCCTCTACGTGATTCGCCAAAGACAAAGGGAGGATGGCGTGCTGCAGCTTACGCTTGCAGCCCGCCTGCGAAAGGAGGTGTCTTGAATGGCTTATAAGATTAGTGATGACTGCATTTCTTGCGGTTCCTGTGCTGGGACCTGCCCGGTAGGCGCGATTGCTGAAGGCGAGAACCATTACGAAATCGATGCAGAGAAATGCGTCGAATGTGGTGCTTGCGCAGCTGGCTGCCCGGTATCGGCAATTTCAGCTCCGTGATGAAAGGCCCCTCTTTGGA
>CAZFPA010000004.1:0-43376 GCA_964520975.1 uncultured Selenomonadaceae bacterium
GTCCAGTTATTTCGTGTACGATGTACTAGGCTAAAGCGATATTCGAAAAATTATTTTTATTCAACGGAATTTCTAATAATACGTCATTTTAAAAAATACGCTTGACTTTTCTCCGAAACACGAGTATATTATTCTACATCAAGTTTTTGTAAAGTTGTAATCTAATAAATCCAATGACGGGAAAAAGTATTTTCTGCACCAGTTTCCAGAGAGTCGTCATGCTGCAGCAGCTTTTGCAGCTGTGCAAAGGGTGAAAGACGATAGCCAGGGCCGAAAAGAAAATCCTCCCGGAGGAGTGCGGCTGAAAACCAGTAAGCCAAAACGTCTGATCCACGTTACAGGAAACGCGTATTCTCATGTACGTTGAGTGCCCGGCAGCGCCGGGAATCTGGGTGGTACCACGGAAGCAAGCCTCCGTCCCTTTTGCAGGGGATGGAGGCTTTTTATTTTACTTATTTTAGGAGGAATTATCATGGATAACATCAATTTTGCCAATCTGAAACGCAAGCGGGATATGCGTATCATTCTGCCGGTGTTCCTTGTATCCATCATCGCCTGCATCGATCGGGTGAATATCGCCTATGCCGCACTGACCATGACGCAGGATCTGCCCTGGATCACCCCGGAGATCTTTGGTGCCGGCGCCGGAATTTTCTTCATGGGCTACCTGCTTTTTGAGATTCCAGGCTCACTCGTGGCCGCCCGCTTTTCCGCTACGAAATGGATTGCCCGCATCATGTTCACCTGGGGGCTTGTCTGCGTGCTCATGGCGTTTATGAACACACAGTTTGAATTCTATCTCTATCGCTTTCTGCTCGGTGCCTCCGAAGCCAGTCTCTACCCGGTCATCTATTCCGTTCTCTATCCGCGCTGGTTCACACCAACCGAGCGTGCCCGTGCAACTTCACTCATGCTGACCAGCCTGCTGCTCTCGACCATCCTGGGCGCACCGCTGGCCGGTGTCCTGCTGCAGACCTCCTTCTTTGGGCTGCATGGCTGGCAGGAGCTCTTCATCCTGGAGGCCGTTCCGGCATTGCTGTTTGCCGTATTTTTCTTCTTTGGCGTCAAGGATCGTCCCGACCAGGTTTCCTGGCTCACGGATGCCGAAAAGGCGTATCTCTCTGCTGCCTATGAAGCCGAAAAGGCCCGCCTGCAAAAGGTGAAGAAATACACGGTACTCCAGGCCTTTACCGACCCGAAGGTCGTAAAGCTCTGCTTCATTTATTTTCTCTGGGTCATCGGCTTCTGGGGCTTTAATTTCTGGATGCCCACGGTTCTGAAAGGTCTGTCCGGCTGGTCAACCCAGCTCATTGGCGGTGCTATCGCCATCCCGATGACCGCGGCGCTCATCGTACAGCTCATCGTCGGCCATACCTCCAGCAAGACCGGCGACCGCGTCTGGCATGTAGCAGGTACCCTGTTCGTTGGCGCCATCGGCCTCGGACTCAGCCCCTTCGCCCAGGATATGGGCACAGCACTGTTCCTGATCTGTCTCTCGGCCATTGGCATCTACGCCTCCATGGGCGTCTGGTGGACGATCCCGACCACCTTCCTCACCGGTCCGGCCGCGGCAGCTTCGGTCGCACTCATCAATTCCTGCGGCAATATGGGCGGCTGGGTCGGCCCGTATATGATGGGCTGGGTCAAGACGAATACCGGTTCCTTCGATCTCGGTTATTTCCTCATGGCCGCCTTCATGTTCCTGGCCGGGCTTACCGTGCTTACGCTCAAATACGGTTTAGGAATGAAAAAGAAAACCGCTCCGGACAAAGCCGCCTTAGCCGAAGAAAATTAACTGCCGGCAGCAGGGAGCCCTCCCCCGGGGAGCGGCTCCTTTTTCGTCCCATTTTTCCCTGTGCACCGCAAATTCTCCCCAAATAAAAACACCTGCTCCAAAATAGGAGCAGGTGCTTATTTATTCAACTTACTTGTTGAATATGTTCTTCAATGCCTGTTTGTTTACATCGCGGTTGAGCTGAGCGAGGTAGGTGGTCAGCTTGATATTCTTCGGGCAGACCTCTACGCAGTTCTGGCTGTTGCCGCAGCTTGTGATACCGCCCTTGCCCATCAGAGCATTGAGGCGTTTTTCCTTGTCGAACTTTCCGAGCGGATGCAGGTTGAAAAGATATGCCTGTACCGTCGGGGAAGCACCGATGAAGTCGGACTGCGGGCCGACGTTCGGGCAGGCTTCGAGGCAGCAGCCGCAGGTCATGCAGTGCGAGATCTCATAAGCCGTCTGTGCCGTGTACGGATTCTGGATCGGAGCATCCTTGACATCCCAGGTACCATCGATTTCCACCCATGCCTGAACGCGCTTGAGGCTCTCAAACATAACGGAACGATCGATGAGGAGGTCACGGATGACCGGGAACGTACGGGCCGGAGCCAAATGAATCGGCTGCTCAAGCTCGTCGATCAGTGCGCAGCAAGCCTGACGGGCACGGCCATTGATGACCATCATGCAGGCGCCACATACCTTCTCGAGGCAGTTGCATTCCCAAACAACCGGAGCGACCTTCTTGCCGTCCTTCGTCTGCGGATTCTTCTGAATTTCCATCAGCGAAGCAACTACATTGAGACCAGGACGATACGGGATTTCGAATTCCTGAGTATAAGGCTTTTCCCCAGGACCGTCCTGACGTTCTATAATAAAAGTTACTGTTTTCTGTTCTGCCATTCTTATTTATCCTCCCTCTTACTCTTTTTTCGCTACTGCGTAGTTACGAGGACGCGGTTTAACGAGCGAATGGTCGAACTCACGATAGGATACCATCGGCTCTTCGGTCTCTTTGTTATAGGAAACGATCGTGATCTTCATGAAACGTGCGTCATCGCGGCCCATGAAAATCAGCTCGCCGTCCTTGTCCTTCATAACGTTGCCCTGCTCGTCGAGCTGGATCTTGGCATGAGCGCCGCGGCTCTCATCGCGCATGCGGGCAGCCTTAGTGATGACCATAGCATAGAGGATCATGTTGCGGAGCTGACGGACAAACATAGCTTCCTGGTTCGCATTCTTGGAATGGTCCGTAATGCCGATATCATCCCAGCGCTTGAGCATCTTCTTGAGCTCTACGAGGCAGGTATCGAGACCATTGTTTTCGCGTTCGATGGTGACATACTTGTACATGAGATCACCGAGCTCATGATGGAGACGATGGGCATTTTCCGAACCGCTCATCTTGAGGATCTTCTCATATTCATCAACGCATTCCTGACGTGCTGCTTCTACTTCAGCATCCGTCATATCAGAGCCCTTGTCGCCCTCTTTTGCCCAGCGCATAGCCTCAGGACCAGAAATGGTTCCCGAATATGCTGCGGAAAGCAGGGAGTTTGCACCCAGGCGGTTTGCGCCATGGTACTGGTAATCGCACTCGCCGGAAGCCATGAGGCCCGGGATGCTCGTATGATGCAGGCGATCTACCCAGATGCCGCCCATGGAGTAATGGATGGACGGGAAGATTTCCATTGGAACCTTACGCGGGTCCTTACCAACGAATTCCGAATACATCTCGAGGATGCCGCCGAGCTTGCGCTCGAGGTAATCAGCCGGGATATGGGAAAGGTCGAGGTAAACGCGGTTCTCATGATTGATGCCCAGGCCCATGTGGACGCAGACCTTATAGATTGCACGGCTGGCAACGTCACGCGGAACCAGGTTGCCGTATGCCGGATACATTTCCTCGAGGAAGTACCAGGGCTTGCCATCTTTGTAAACCCATACACGGCCACCCTCACCACGGCAGGCCTCCGACATCAGACGGTTCTTATCAGAACCCGGAATAGCAGTCGGATGAATCTGGATGAACTCCGGATTACCGATCTCAGCACCCTGCTGATACACAGCGGATACAGCGGAGCCATTGCAGATCGTGGAAGCTGTGCAGCGGCCAAATACCTGGCCAGGGCCGCCTGTTGCCAGGATGACCGTATCAGCACGGAATGCGCGGATTTCCATGGAGTTCATGCTCTGCGCGATGATACCACGGCAAACGCCTTCCTTGTTCTTCATGACCTTAATGAATTCCCAGAACTCAAACTTCTTTACGCCGCCCTTGACTTCCCAGCGACGAACCTGCTCATCGAGAGCATAGAGGATCTGCTGGCCCGTTGTGGAACCGGCAAAGCAGGTGCGCTTGTTCTTCTGACCGCCGAAATTACGGAGGTCAAGAACGCCTTCTGCTGTACGCGTGAACGGAACGCCCATGCGATCAAACATTTTGATGAGCTTCGGAGCTGCCTCAACCATGCCCTTTACTGCAACCTGGTCAGCGAGGAAGTCACCGCCATATACCGTATCATCGAAATGCTCGTAGATGCTGTCGTGCTCGCCCTTGGTGTCCATGCAGGCATTGATGCCGCCCTGGGCACAGAGGGAATGCGAACGCTTTACCGGGCAGTACGAGAACAAATCGACTTCGCCGCCTGCTTCGCAGATTTTCAGGGTTGCCATGAGCCCGGAAATACCGCCGCCGACGACGATGATCTTCTTTTTCGTCATATCTTTAGCCATTTAGGTTTCTCTCCTTATACAATTATAATCAACATTACATGAGGTAACTGCCCATGAAGGCCAGCGTTACCAGCGACAAGAGAAGGCAGAGCAGCATGCTGAGCTTATCGACAACACACTGAACGCGCGGTCCCTTGGCAATGCCCCAGGTCATGCAGAAAGTCGTAATACCATTGCAGAAATGGAAGATTGCGGCCAGCATACCAAGAACGTAGAGAACGAATACAATCGGATTGGAAACATAGCTCTGAATGAGCTCGTAGGAAATAGGCACACCATTGATGCCCTTCGTGAAAATACGAAGATAGCCTACATGCCAGATCAGGAATGCTACGAGATACCAGGCTGTCCAGCGCTGCAGCGCGAACTGCCAGTTACGTGCATAGCCATACTGTCCCGGGTTGTTCTTTGCCTGCAAGGCGATGTAGACACCATAAATTGCATGGAAAAGAATTGGAATAGCATAAAAGCAGATTTCAATTGCGAGGAATACCGGTTTCGGGATGAGCTCCATCATAGCCAGACCGCCGTTGAGCGCTGCCGGACCGCCAAGTGCCGAGGCATTCGTTAAGATATGCTCTAAAAGAACAGCACCGAGCAAAACAAGTCCACAAAGCGAATGCAAACGACGAAGATAAAAAGATGTGTTAATCATTCTAGACCTCCTATAAATTTTTTCCGTTAGGAAAATATTATAACTTACGATAAGGGGCCTGGCCCATTTCGTAGAAGTTATTGCCTTCGGAATCGATGACGACGATTGCAGGGAAATCCACAACCGTGAGTGCAGCTACAGCCTCCGGGCCAAGCTCCGGGTATGCAAGCACTTCATACTTCTTTACCGACTTCGCGATGAGCGCGGCGGCGCCGCCGACAGCAGCGAAATACGTAACGCCATGCTTTTTCATGGAATCGATGACTTCCTGCGTACGGGAGCCCTTACCAACCATGCCCTTGATACCCTGATCGAGCATCGTCGGTGTGTAGGCATCCATGCGGCCAGCCGTCGTCGGGCCGCAGGAGCCGATCGGATCACCCGGTTTTGCCGGTGTAGGTCCGAGATAGTAAACAATCTGGTTGTTCCAGTCTACCGGCAGCTTTTCGCCGCGGGCCAGAGCTTCCGTCATTGCTTTATGTGCAGCATCACGCGCACTGATGATGGTACCGGTGATGAGTACGCTGTCACCAGCTCTGAGCTTTCTGGATGCTTCTTCTGTAAAAGGTGTGGTAATGCGAATCTTTTCAGCCATTTTTATATCCTCCTCTTATTATAATATATTATAATACGCGTTCCGAATGGCGCATTGCATGGCAGCAGATCGTTACGGCAACCGGCAGGCCTGCAATATGGGTTGCGCCCCATTCGATGTTTACAGCAAGAGCGGAAGTCGTGCCGCCGAGCTGCGGTCCGATACCGGTCTTGTTGATGAGCGTGAGGAGTTCGCCCTCGAGCTTTGCATAATCCGGATGTTCATTGCGGACATTCGTCGGACGGAGCAGAGCGCGCTTGGAAAGATAAGCAGCCTGATCCATAGTACCGCCGATACCAACGCCGACAACCATCGGCGGGCACGGATTGCAGCTGGCATGAAGAATGATATCAAGAACAGCCTTCTTGACACCCTCAACACCATCTGCCGGAACCAGCATCTTGATGCCTGACTTATTTTCGCTGCCGAAGCCTTTCGGTGCAAGCTGGATCTTGAGCTTATCGCCCTCTACCATCTTCGTGTAGATGACAGCCGGCGTATTATTCTGTGTATTCTTACGATTAAACAGCGGCTCAGCTACTACGGACTTTCTGAGATAGCCCTCCGTATAGCCCTTGGCTACACCAGCGTTGATAGCGTCATTGAGGCTGCCGCCTTCAATGTGCAGATCCTGGCCAACCTCGACAAAGATAATCGTCATGCCGGTATCCTGGCAGATTGGTCTGTCTTCTGCCTTGGCAATCTCGGCGTTGCGGATAATCTGGTCAAGGACATCGCGGCCAACAGGAGACTCTTCTGTCTCTCTGCCTCTCTTGAGCGCTTCATATACGTCCTGCGGCAGATAATAAGCAGCCTCTTTGCACATCTGCGCTACTTCTTCGGTAATTTTCCCTACTTCGATCGTACGCAAAGTAAAACCCCCTAAATTAAAATATAATACACTCGCAGGCTTCATCATACCATATTTTCAAAGTGCTTTCAAGCCGCTTCACTACTGGATTTGCGGGCTTAAAAAAATGAATCAGGTTCGCTTTTTTCAGCACTGCGGAGACGTATTTCCAAGAAAAAAGGACCGCATTATCATAAACTATGGTTATCATAACGCTTTTCCCCATATATGACCGGTCCCAATAATCCACCTTATATATTTGCTATCGACAGTCTTTTTCCTGCCTGTTTTTTAAATTTCTTGAAAAAATTCTCGTTTTCTTTTTATCATATTTTCAAGCGAACCAATTTTACCTTGGGCGAATGCCCCTCCACAAGGTCAAGCAGCAGGAAGGACCCCTGCGATTCATCCCGCGGACGCGCAACGCTGCCAGGATTCAGCACAAAGATATCGCCAGGAGAGATCTCCGCCACATGCGTATGGCCATAGACCGCGATATCGGCCCCCTGTTCACCGGCGGCTTCCTGCAGAGCCTCGGTATCATAACGCACCCCGTAGACATGTCCATGCGTCAGAAAGATCCGATGCCCACCCGCCGCAACGATGCGTTCCTGCGGCGCGCTGCTGCCCGGCCAGTCGCAGTTGCCCGCGACCAGGGCTACCTCGGTGTCTGCTGCCAGCTGCAGATATTCCGCATCCTGGATGCAGTCACCCGCATGCAGCCAAAGATCGACCGCCCCGGCCAGCTGTACAGCAGCATCGATTGCCATGGTATTGCCATGGCTGTCACTCATGATTCCAATCCTCATCCCAGATATTCCTCCAGCTTTTTCGCCATCTGCCGCAGTGCGGCGCCCCGATGGCTTACCCCGTCCTTCTCCGCCAGCGTAAGCTCCGCCATCGTTTTTTCTCCTATATAAAAATAGGGATCGTAGCCAAAGCCGCCAGTTCCCCGGGCTTCGCCGCGAATGGTTCCCCTGCAGATTCCCTCGGCTGTGAGCACCGTGCCGTCCAGATCGCAGAAGGCCAGCACGCAGTGATAGGCTGCGTCCGAACTCGCTGCACCCTTTTTCGCCAGCTCAGCCAAAAGCCTGGCATTGTTGGCGGCATCGTCAGCATGATCGCCGGCGAAACGGGCGGAATAAACCCCCGGCGCACCATCCAGTGCCGCAACACTGAGCCCGGAATCATCGGCGAGGCAGGCACAGCCTGTCTGCTCCCGGTAAAAGGCCGCCTTGATGCGGGCATTGTCCGCGAAGGTATCGCCATCCTCTATCGCATCGGGCAGCGGGCCAAAGGCCGCCAGCGAGACAAGCTCCACGTCCAGTCCCGCGAACGCGTGCAACATCTCCCGTATTTTCCCCTGGTTCTTCGTCGCAATTACGATCTTTTTCACATTTCCCGACCTACCTTCCATACGAGCTCGCCGCCCAGGATATCCTTCTGATAGGAAATGAGCGCATCAATGCCCTTCTCGGCCTTGGCGAGCAGCGCCTCCATTTCCTGGCGGGAAAAAGGCCGGCCCTCACCGGTTCCCTGGACTTCGACGAATGCACCGCTGCCGGTCATCACCACATTCATATCGACAATCGCCTGTGAATCCTCCTCGTAGCAGAGATCGATGATCGGCTCTCCCGCCGCGGAAACGCCCACGCTCACCGCCGCCAAAAAATCCTTGACCGGGAAATTCTTTTCCGGATTATAGATTGTAGCCAGTGCCTGCACCAGGGCGATATAAGCACCCGTAATGGAAGCGGTGCGCGTTCCGCCATCTGCCTGCAGCACATCACAGTCGATCATGACCGTGCGCTCGCCCAGTGCCTTCATATCCATGACGGAACGCAGCGAGCGGCCGATGAGCCGCTGGATTTCCTGCGTGCGTCCGGAGACCCGGCCACGCATGGACTCCCGGGATGTCCGCGTCAGCGTCGAGCTCGGCAGCAGAGAATACTCTGCAGTGAGCCAGCCCTCGCCACTGCCCTTCAGGAAGCCCGGTACCCGTTCTTCTATTGTCGCCGCGCAGATCACCTTGGTATTGCCCACCTCAATGAGCACGGAACCTGCGGGATATCGCTGAAAATGCTTTGTAATCTTCACACGGCGCATTTCATCTGCCGTGCGGCCATCTGTTCTAACCATGTACTGCCTCCAAAAAATCAATATCTTATATATTTTATACCGCTTTAGCCTTGTGAGCAACAAAAAAAAATAGGCAAAGGATTTCATTGCCCTGCTATAACTTGTATAGTATACTGAATAATAATTATTCTGCAAAGAAATGAGGGAGATTCTATGTTCCGTAAAATTCCACTTCCCACGGTCGCGGTCGTACTTGCTCTGAGCGCGACCGGAGGGCTGCTCCGGCTCCAGGGCTTTGTTGCCCTCTACTGGCTCTTCGGCGCGGCAGCGGCCATCTTCCTGCTCGCGTTTCTGCTCAAGGCGCTGCGCTACCCCAGGGATATCTGGACCGATATTTCCGGCAGCTCCATCCTGGCCAGTGTTTCCGGGGCCTTTTTCATGGCACTCATGCAGCTTGCGGTTTACCTCAAGGCCTTCTCGCCCCAGGCGGCCATGCAGCTCTGGTATCTGGCCCTGATTGGCTACACGCTTCTTTTCCTGTGGTTCACCTGGCACTACATCCTGCGCAACCTGAATCTGCAGCAATTCTATCCCGCTTATTTTCTCATTTACGGGGGTATTGCACTGACCTCGGTGACCGCACCGCAATTCGGCGCGGACGGCATCGGGCGCATCGTATTCTGGGTTGCCCTCCTGAGCTTCTGCGGTGCACTGGCCGGCGTCCTCTACCGCTACAGCCGTCCTGAGCCGATTCCACAGCCTTTTCAGCCTTTTTTCTGCCTCTTCACCGCAGCACCGAATCTCATCCTCGCCGCCTACCTGGCAGCCTTTTCCTACAAGCCGCTGAGCATTTTGCTCACAGCACAGCTCATCGTCCAGCTCTGCTATCTCCTCGTGCTCACACAGCTGCCGCGCCTGCTGCGTATCCCCTTCTATCCGAGCTATGCCGCTTTTTCTTTTCCCTTTGTAATCACCGCCTATACACTGCTGCAAACGCTGGCCTATCTGGAAAAAATCGGCATCGCCTACGCGCCTTTCTTCACCTGGCTGGCAGCCGCCGAAAGCCTGCTGGCTGTCCTTCTCGTTCTCTATGTAACCGTATGCTACACGAGCTTCGTCATCGACCGCTGCTTCCGTTGCCAGCACACAAAGCCAAACGATTGATTCCCTCCAATATAAATCCATCCCACAAAAAATCCGCTGTCCTGAAAACAGCGGATTTTTTTACGTTCAGCCTTGCTGCTGATACTGTTTGAAATTCTTGAGGATGACAATCGGAGTCTTCTGAGACGCGTTGCCGAAGGGATTATCGATCAGCAGATGCGCTACCTTGTCGCCGTCCACGCCATCCGTCACGCCGACGATACGGGAACGCTTGAGGTCATTGACATCCGCAATGACTGCGCCGAAGCAGCCAAGGCGTTCCTTGAGCTTCTGCACCACCGACTGCGGGTCCTTCGGTCCGTAAACGATGTACTTGTCAAACGGCGGCATGGTTCCAGTAACATCATCGATGAGCGCGGTCTGCTCGCCGCCCCATTTGTAAAAGAGGCCGTTCTGCCCGATGAGCTTGCCAAAGAAGCCGGCAAACAAAGCAAATGCGACCCGCCATTTTCCCTCGACGTCCATGAGGGACTGCATGCCATGCGGGCTGGCCAGGCTGCCGTAGTCCGGAATGAACCGGCAGCAGAACTGGGCCAGACCTGAAATCTCCAGATCCTCCGGGCGTACCAGGCGGCCCTGGGTAATGGCCACAACGCTTTCCGCTACGGAAATTACGTCGTTTTCGCCGATCTTCCCCTTCGTGTATTTCTCTACGCAATCTATGATATCATCCTTGTCCGTAAGAATACGGGTAGGTACAGATACAATCTCTAATTCTGCCATGTTCTTCATCGCTCCTTAATCGTCTGCTAATTCCACACCGGTGAGACTGGACAGCTCCTGCGCTGTCAGTATTACGCGCACCTTGGAATAATGCCAGGGCGTACGGCCCGTTTCCATATAAATGATATCCAGTGGCAGATCGACCATGTGTGCGACCGCTTCCTGCAGGCTTTTCCCCTTGCGGGCGGTAAGCCGTACCATCGCATGGATAAAGATGCTCTCCTGCTTCTGAATGAGCACCGCCTCAAAATAATCATCCTCACGGGCAGCGCCCTCCAGCTCAGCCTTGGCACGGGCTTCCATACCATCGTACTGCTCATACGGCAGCTGCGGACGAACCATGCAGTCCATGATGGTCGCACACTGGGTGCCTTCATTCGCAAATTCGATTTTGGTCTGCAGCAATACGCTGTCCTCTGTCTGCTCCACTACCTCAAAGGGCTTGCGGGAGTCCACACGCGGCACGACCTTTTCAATGCCCACCTTGCCCAGGTAGACACGGACCATGATGAGTGCGACCACAATGACCAGCAAAACAATATTTATTACATCTAACACATCTATACCCCCATATATTTACGGATAAAATCCGCTGAGATCAATTCACTGCAAAGCTGCCTGCAGCTTCGTATAATACTTTTCCGGCAGCCGGGTGATTTTTCCCGTTGCCATGCTGGTGAACACATTCTGCGTATGTCCCGTCACCAGTACCGTTCCGTCTGTCTCACGCAGGATACGGTAATCAAAGGCCATCTTGACCCTGGTCAGTGCCGTCGGTGTGGTCTCGATTACGAGATCATCATCGAACTTCCCGGAAGCCGTATAGCTTGCCTGTACCTCCGTAATCGGAAAGACAAAACCATCCGCCATGAGCGCATTGAGCGTAATGCCAGCCGCCCGCAAAAACTCTACCCGGCCGATCTCAAACCAGCGGATATAGTTCGCATGATGCACGACAGCCATCGCATCCGTATCATAGAAATTCACCCGATGCTTTACTTTTGTCACCACATTCATTTCCTCCTGTATACATACAGCACCGCACCAGCAGGCCAAAATCAGCCTGGTCTTTCCGGCACATATTTTACAGAATAGAACAATTGCCCGTTAAAGTCAAGTTTTTCCGGCAGGATAAACTTCCCCCCGCGTCATAACGCGGACCAGCTCTACGTTTACGCGAACAGCCCGCTTTGAGCGACGCGCGCCACTACGGTCTTCAGGGCAGGGATATCCTGCACCAGGGCCATGCGCACCCAGCCCTCGCCGGAAGGACCGAAGGCACTGCCCGGCGTGACCATCACCCCGGTCTTTTCCAGCAGAGCCAGCACAAATTCCTCCGAGGTAGCATAGCCCGGCGCAATCGGGGCCCAGACGAACATCGTCGACACGGGCTTATCCATGGACCAGCCGTTGGCGATGAGTCCATCGCACAGCACATCACGCCGTTCCTCATAGGCAGCGCGCACGACGCCTACCGAACTCTGATCCCCGCTCACCGCGGCAATCGCCGCTGCCTGTATGGGCAGGAACATACCATAATCCATATTCGATTTGAGCGTCTTGAGCTGAGCCACCATCTCCCGGTTGCCCAGGCAGAAGCCGATCCGCGCACCGGCCAGTCCGTAGGTCTTGGACAGCGAATTGAATTCTACCCCAACCTCACGGGCGCCCGGGAAGCGCAGGAAGCTGCCACAGCTGCGGCCATCAAATACCAGCTCACTGTAAGCATTATCGTGCAGCACCAGGATATCATATTTTCTGGCAAACGCGATGAGCTCTTCATAAAAGCTGTCCGGTGCCATGGCCGTCGTCGGATTGTTCGGGTAGGAAACAACCATGAAGCGGGCCCGACGGGCTACAGCTTCCGGTATTTCAGACAACTGGATGATATAGTCATTTTCTTTTTTCTGCGGCATATAGTAGATTTCCGCCCCGGCCAGCCGCGAGCCATCGGCAAAAACAGGGTAGCAGGGGTCCGGTGCCAATACAAGATCGCCCGGATTGACAATCGACAGCGCAATATGCGCGAGCCCTTCCTGCGAGCCCAGCAGGGAGCAGATTTCCGTCCCGGCATCCAGTGCGACACCATAGCGGCGGCTGTACCAGTCACGCACCGCCTCCAGCATACGCGGCTGATCCCCCAGCGCGTAGAGATAGTTTTCCGGCGCAAGCGCCGCCTGCGCCAGAGCCTCCATGACCGGACGGGTCGGCGGAATGTTCGGCGCCCCGATGCTCAGGTCGATGATCGATTCCCCCTGCTCTATCTTAGCCCGCTTCATTGCTGCCAGACGGGCAAAAATTCCTTCACCAAATTGTTCCATTCTCTTTGCAAACTGCAAAACAATTCCCCCTTTTTGTCACATGCCCTTCGACATGCCGCCAAAAGCATGTCTGCATGCCAACCGGCCCAAACACCTGCAGCCGATGTATCTTATCTATTATATAGAATTGTTTGCAATGTTACAAGTATACTGACAGCACTGTTTTGTTACCTCCTGCAGCATCGCATACATTTATGCCTGTAATAAACAAATCCGCCTGGCAATTGCCAGGCGGATTCACCTATTTCACAATGTCGTCATAACGGATCATTTGAAGAGCTTGCTGACAGAACCATGTGACTGGATGCACATGATTACATCACCAATAGCATCCGCCATCGAAAGCGATACAATCTTTGCGGAATTCTTTTCCGGTGCAAGCGGAATCGTATTCGTGATGATGAGCTGACGAATGCAGGAATCGTTGATGCGCTGCACAGCCGGGTCCGTAAGGATTGCATGTGAGCAGCAGGCGTATACAGCCTTTGCTCCGAGCTTCTCCAGGGCCTTGGCACCCTCGCAGAGAGAGCCAGCCGTATCGACGATATCGTCGATCATGATGGCCGTCTTGCCCTTGACATCACCGATGAGGTTCATGACCTCGGCACAGCCCGGACGCGGACGGCGCTTCTCAATGATGGCAATAGGAGCCTGCAGGCGATCAGCCAGTACACGGGCGCGGGTTACGCCACCCAGATCTGGAGAAACAACAACAACATCTTCAAAGTCCTGCTTGCTGAGGTAATCAGCCAAAACCGGAGCGGCTGCCAGATGGTCTACCGGAATATCAAAGAAGCCCTGGATCTGACCTGCATGAAGGTCAACGGTAACAACACGGCTGACGCCAGCCGTCTGCATGAGATTCGCCACGAGTTTTGCGGAAATTGGTTCACGGCCACGGGTCTTACGGTCCTGACGCGCATAGGCATAATACGGTACGACTGCCGTAATGCTGTGTGCCGAAGCACGCTTGCAGGCATCTACCATGATCAGAAGCTCCATCAGGCTGTCATTGACCGGCTGGGAAGTCGGCTGAATGATGAAAATGTCTTTGCCACGAACACTTTCGCTGATCATTACCTGGGTTTCACCGTTGTTGAAATGACCGACATACGCATCACAGAGTTTCACACCAATGTGGTCTGCGATCTCTTTTGCCAGTTCCGGGTTCGCGTTACCCGTCAGGATGCGTAAGTTTCCAATGTCTACTGTCATTGTGTTAAAATCCTCCAAACCATTACTCATATTTATTTATTTTTCGGGCAGATGCCCATATATCAACAGCAGCGGAGGGGTGCCCCGCCAGCTGAAAATACCACTATTACTTGCGCTTGTCAGCCCAGCCCTCGATATTTTTCTGCCGGGCCCGGGCAATGGCCAGATCCGACGGAGGAACATCCTTGGTGATGGTGGAGCCGGCTCCGATATAAGAACCATCGCCTACAGTAACCGGCGCTACCAGGTTGGAATTGCAGCCAACAAAAGCATTGTCGCCGACCTTCGTGCGGAATTTTGATTTGCCATCATAGTTTACGGTAATCGTTCCGCAGCCCATATTGACTCCGGAACCCATATCGCAGTCACCGATATAGGAAAGGTGCGGCAGCTTTGTGCCTTCACCGATATTGGAATTCTTGACCTCGACAAAATTGCCGATCTTGACCTTATGCGCCAGCTTCGTATTCGGACGCAGATGCACATACGGTCCCATGATTACGTCATCCGCAATCTCGCACTCATGCGCATAGGAAAATTGCGCGGTGACATGATTGCCGATCTTCGTATCCGTAAAGCGGCTGTTCGGGCCAATCTCACAGCCTTCGCCCACCGTTGTGGCTCCTTCGAGCCAGGTAAACGGATAAATGACTGTATCGCGGCCCACGGTGACATCCGCATCCACAAAGGTGCTGTCAGGGTCCATGATCGTCACGCCATTATCCATGAGCTCGATGTTCTTGCGGCGGCGCAGGATCTTCTCCGCTCCGGAAAGTTGTACCCGGGAGTTGATGCCCAGCGTTGATTCATAGTCATCCGCAGCCACGGCCCAGATCTTCTCGCCCTGATTGCGCAGGATTTCCAGCACATCCGGCAGATAGTACTCACCCTGGGCATTATCGCAGCCTACCTGCTGCAGCGCCGTAAAGAGCTCCGACGCCTCAAAGCAATAAATGCCCGAGTTTACCTCGCGGACCTGGCGCTCCTCTTCGGTAGCATCCTTGTGCTCGACGATCTTGGCAACAGTTCCCGTCGCCGTGCGGATGATGCGGCCATAGCCCGTAGCATCCGGCATGATGGCCGTGAGGACCGTCGCCTTGGCGCCAGCCTCCTTATGCGCATCGTAGAGTTTCCGCAAAAGATCGCCCGTGAGCAGCGGCGTATCACCGCAAAGCACCATGACCGTGCCCGTCTCACCGGCAAGCAGCGATGCTGTCTGCTGCACTGCATGACCAGTACCGAGCTGCTCCTTCTGTACAACGAATTCCGCCTGATCGCCCATAGCCTCTTTGACCTTCTCGCCGCCAAAGCCAACGACGACAATATCACGCCGGGAGCCCGCCTGCTTGGCAGCATCGAGTACATGCTGCAGCATGGATTTTCCGCCCACCCGGTGCAAAACCTTTGGCAGCGCGGACTTCATGCGCGTCCCCTTGCCTGCGGCTAAAATTACCGTTACTAAATCTGACATCCTTTTTCCCCCATACTCTATATGCTCGAACTTCAAGCTTTATGTTTCTGGCCTTCGCCTCTGGCCTTCAAGGCCTCCATGCTGGCCAGCAGTGTCTGTTCTGATTTCTCCATGTGGTCCTCAGCGGCCTGCTGCGCTTCCTTCACATCGCCCTGGGCAATCGCCTCAACGATGCGGCGGTGCTCCTCCAGTGTCGCCTTCAGACGTCCCGGGAAGGACATCGAGGTCGTGCGGAAACGGGTCAGCTGCTCGCGCAGATTGAAGATGATTCCCACCAGACGGGTATTGCGGCTCGCCTGGTACAGCAGATCATGAAATTCCGTATCGGTTTCAACGATTTTATCCATATCATTTGCCTCGACGTATCCGCCAATGATCACCAGCAGGCGCTGCAGACGCTCGAGCTCATCATCCGTGATGCGTTCCGCCGCGAGGCCACTGGCCAGCGAATCCAGCGATGTGCGGATCTCAAAGACCTCATTCACGTCACGGATCGAAAGATTCGCGACATACGTACCGCGGCGCGGCATCATGATGACATAGCCCTCCAGCTCGAGCTTGCGGATGGCCTCCCGAACCGGAGTGCGGCTCACGCCCAGCTCCTCAGCGAGCTGTATCTCCATCAGCCGTTCGCCAGGCTTCAGCACACCCTTGCGGATTGCATCACGAAGCGTTTCACAGACAACTTCACGAAGCGGCTGATAACTGTCTAATCTTATCGGTGCCAGTCTCTTGTCCATTGTTCTTCCCTCAATTCCTGCCAACTACGTTTACCGAAAATACCGCGCCATCCGTACCTGCCCGCATTGCAGCAGCGATGCGCTCAGCGGCTTCCGGTGTGTCAGCCAGTGCAAAAACGGTGGGGCCGCTGCCTGACATCATGCTCGCCAAAGCCCCCTGCTCCATCATTATCTTTTTGTACCGTGAAATTTCTTCATACTTTTTTATAGTAACACTTTCAAGCACATTACACAATAAATTGCTTGCACCTTTCAGGTTTCCAGCGATAATTTCTTTTTCCATTGCCCCATTATCCGGATGGTGTTCGGCCCCCTGCGCATCATAATTCTGATACGCCCAGGCGGTCGAAACGGAAATCGGCGGCTTTGCCAGTACGACGCTGCAGGCAGGGAAATCCGGCAGCCGGCGCAGCTGCTCGCCACGACCGGTAGCCAGCATGGTTCCGCCCAGGATACAGAAGGGCACATCAGACCCCAGCTTCGCCCCCAGACTGCAAAGCTCATCCTCGCTGCACTGCAACGCAAAAAGGCGATCCATGCCGCGCAGCACTGCCGCTGCGTCCGCGCTGCCGCCAGCCAGGCCGGCCGCCATCGGAATGCGCTTAGTCAGCGTGATCCGGACCCCCTCCCGGATTCCATAGGTGTCCATAACAAGCTGCGCCGCCTTCCAGGCCAGATTGGACGCATCGGCAGCCAGCCCCGGCACATCAATCTCCAGTTGAATACCCTTTGCCGCTTTTTCCAGCTGCAGCGTATCATAAAGCCCCACCGACTGCATGACCATCGCGACCTCATGATAGCCATCCGGACGCTGGCCCAGAATGTCGAGTGTTAAATTGATTTTGGCATACGCTTTTATCATTATCATGTGAAAACACACCTATCTGTATTAGTTATACACCTAAAGAAGTATCGATCATCCGAATCCGAGTTATGATAATATAATATCACATAAACTTCATCTTAAGATTCTATCAATTTTTAAAAATTTCATCAAGTGCCTGCCCACCGCAAAAAAAATTTCCTTGAAAATATTATTTTTTATCCACTGTTCACAGCCTCCATCAGCCCAACCGCTACGGCTCACGCATCGATTCCGCAAGAACATCCCCTCTCTTGACAAATTCAGCCTGCTGGCAGATAATAGCAGTATAGACACCCCCACGGGGTATAGGGAGGTACATATGACAACAGAACGCAACTCCGCCTTAAAGGCGCTAAAGATATCCCGCGGCCAAATCGATGGTATTATTAAGATGATCGAAGAAGGCCGCTACTGCATCGACATTGCCAACCAGCTGCTGGCAACCCAGTCCCTGCTCAAGAAAGCCGAGCTCTCCATCCTGCAGGGCCACATGCGCACCTGTGTAAAGGACGCCTGCCTCATGGATCATCCCGATGAAAAAATCGAGGAGCTCAATAAAATTCTGGAAAAGCTGTTGGGAAAATAAGGAGGTTGCTATGAACAAAACCTATAAAATCAGCGGCATGACCTGTGCCGCCTGTTCCAGCCGCGTGGAGCGGTTTGTAAAGAAGATTGAGGGAGTGGACTCCGCGGCCGTAAACCTGGCCACGGAAACCCTGCGCGTACGCTTTGATGAACGCGTGACCGGGGATGACGAAATCGAGGCTACGGTCGTAAAAGCCGGCTACGGCATCGTCCATACCCCCGACGAGGATATCACACCGGAAGAGCATATCCTGGAAATGCGCAACCGCCTGATCTTCTCCGTACTCTTTCTGGTTCCGCTGCTGGCTGTTTCCATGGGCCACATGCTGGCCATGGATTTTGGCCTGTTCAGCTGGCCGGCGATCCTGGATCCGGATGAATATCCGTTGAATTTTGCCTTTCTCCAGCTCGCGCTTACGCTGCCGATCGTCTTTATCGGGCGCCGTTTCTATTCCGTAGGCCTGCGGAATATTTTTCACCTGAGCCCGAATATGGATTCCCTCATCGCCATGGGAACGCTGGCTGCCATCACCTACAGCCTGGCCGCCATTGCCGGCATCTCCCTGGGCAGCCGGGAGGCCGTACACCAGCTCTACTTTGAATCGGCCGGTACCATCCTGACCCTCATCACATTGGGAAAATACCTGGAGGCCATTGCCAAAAACAAGACCTCCCACGCGGTCCGGGCACTGCTGGACCTGGCACCAAAAACCGCCCGCATCGTCGATATTGAGGGAGAACGGGACATTCCCGTCGAAGAGGTGAAACCTGGTGACGTCATCGCCGTAAAGCCCGGGGAGTCCCTGCCGGTCGACGGCAAGATCATCCAGGGGATCACCACCATTGATGAAGGCATGCTGACCGGTGAATCCATGCCCGCAGAAAAGGGCATCGGAGACGAGGTCTTTGGTGCTTCCATCAACAAGACCGGCTATTTCAAATACACGGCCACGAAGGTTGGCGAAGATGCGGCTTTGGCCCGCATTGTGCGGCTCGTGGAGGAAGCGCAGGGCTCCAAGGCTCCCATTGCCCGGATCGCGGACAAGGTATCAGGCTGGTTTGTGCCTGTCGTCATCGGCCTGGCAGCCATCGCTGCCATCTACTGGGCAGTGAACGGTGAGTCGGCCGCTTTCGTGCTCACCATCTTCATCTCGGTACTGGTCATCGCCTGCCCCTGTGCCCTCGGTCTCGCCACCCCGACAGCCATCATGGCGGCCACGGGGAAGGGCGCGGAATACGGTATCCTCATCAAGGGCGGTGAGGCCCTCGAGACCGCCCAGCATGTGACCGCGGTGGTACTCGACAAAACCGGCACCATCACAAGCGGCCGGCCGGCCATCACCGATATCATCCCCGAGGGCCTGTCCGAGGATACCCTGATTGCCCTGGCTGCCTCCGCGGAAAACGGGTCCGAGCATCCGCTTGCGCAGGCCATCGTGGAGCGGGCCCGCAATAAACGGCTGCGCATCCAGGGGCTGGCTGCCTTCAACGCGGTCCCGGGCGAGGGAATCGAGGCCCTGCTCAACGGACAAGCGCTGCGCGTCGGCAAGGGCAAATGGCTGCAGGATCAGGGTGTCCACATCAGCGCGGAGCTTCTCACGCGCGCCGACCAGCTTGCCGCGAAGGGAAAGACGCCGGTATTCGTCAGCACAGGCAATAGCTGCCGCGGCATCATCGCCCTCGCAGACACCGTGAAGCCGGAGAGCCAGGAGGCCGTACAGTTCTTGCAGCGCATGGGCATCAAGGTCGTCATGCTCACAGGCGATAACAAAGCCACGGCCCGGGCCATTGCCAAGGAAGTCGGCATCACCGAGGTACGTGCTGAGGTCCTGCCGGCGGACAAGGCCAAGGAGGTGCAGCTCTTGCAGGCCCACGGCCATATCGTAGCCATGGCCGGTGACGGCATCAACGACGCGCCGGCGCTGGCCTGTGCCGACATCGGCATGGCCATCGGCTCCGGAACGGATATCGCGATTGAAAGTGCCGATATTGTCCTCATGCACAGCGATCTGCGCGATATATCGCGCGCCATCCGCCTGAGCCGCCATACGATGCGCAACATCCGGCAGAACCTTTTCTGGGCCTTCGGCTACAATGTGCTGGGCATTCCGGTAGCTATGGGTGTGCTGCATATCTTCGGCGGGCCGCTGCTGAACCCGATGCTCGCTGCTGCAGCCATGAGCCTGAGCTCGGTCTCCGTCCTCACGAATGCCCTGCGCCTGCGTGGCTTCCACTTTGCCGACTATGAACCAACCAAATTTTAAATCAGGAGGAGTACAATCATGAAAATATTTATTGAAGGAATGAGCTGCATGCACTGTGTCGCTCACGTAAAAGAGGCCCTGGAAGGGCTTTCCGGCCTCACGGACATCGAGGTCAGCCTGGACAACAAATGGGCAACAGCCAATGGCACAGCCTCCCATTCGTCCATCCAGGCCGCGATTGAAGAAGAGGGCTATGATGTCGTAAAAATCGAAGACTGATTTGCTCTTGGCACGGCTCCTGCAGCCGTGCTTTTTTTCTGCAAAAAATTTCAAAATACAATTCCCTAATCTTTTCCTTTTCCGTCAATTTCTGTTGTGTTTCCGAATCCGCTGATTTATAATGAGGGTATAATAAATAATTTTTATTGGAAAGGAAGGGATATCATGGATGTACTCGCCTTATCCCGATGGCAGTTTGCCATCACTACAATCTATCATTTTCTTTTTGTCCCATTGACCCTGGGGCTCTCTATCTTCATCGCACTTTTAGAGACCTGCTATGTCCATACCAAACGCGAGGAATGGAAAAAATCCTGCCTGCAGCTCGTGAAATTCTTCGGCACGATTTTTCTCATCAACTTCGCTATGGGCGTCGTAACAGGTATCGTGCAGGAATTCCATTTTGGAATGAACTGGTCGGAATACTCCCGCTTCATGGGAGATATCTTCGGCGCCCCGCTGGCTTTGGAGGCTCTTACCGCCTTCTTCCTCGAATCCACTTTCCTCGGCATCTGGCTCTTCGGCTGGGATAAGCTCTCGCCCAGGCTTCACTGTACCTGCATCTGGATCGTGGCCTTTGCGAGCAATCTGTCCGCCTTTTGGATTCTGGTGGCCAATTCTTTCATGCAGCATCCGGTGGGCTACGTGGTGCAGAACGGTCGTGCGGAGATGACCGATTTCCTTGCGCTCATTACGAATCCCTATGCAATCGGGCAGTATGCCCATACACTCTTTGCGGGCATCGTCACGAGCGGCATGCTGATTCTGGCCGTCTGCGCCTATAAGATCCTGCAGGGCGGTATCGCCCGCGAGGCGTTTGAAAAATGTATGCGCTACGCCGTGCTCTATGCCCTGGCCGGTCTGCTGGCCGTCATGGGCAGCGGCCATCTGCAGGCACAGCAGGTTGCGCACATGCAGCCGATGAAGCTCGCTTCGATGGAGGCACTTTGGGAAAGCGCGGATCCCGCTCCCTTAGCGGCCATGGCTGTCATCGATGTAAAGAACGAACGCAACACCATGGAAGTCAATATTCCCTATCTGCTGTCCTTCATGGTCTACAATCAGCCCAGTGGAGAAATCAAGGGCATCCATGCACTGCAGCAGCAATATGAACAGCAGTACGGCCCTGGAGACTACAAGCCCGATATTCCGGGACTCTTCGTGAGCTTCCGCGGCATGGCCGGCGTTGGCGGCCTCATGCTGCTGCTTGCGGGCCTCACCGGCCTGCTGGCCTGGAAAAAGAAACTGGCCGCTCACCGCATGTTCCTGCGGCTGCTCATCCTGGCCCTGCCGCTGCCCTTTATCGCCAACAGCCTTGGCTGGTACCTTACCGAGGCCGGCCGTCAGCCCTGGATTGTCGTCGGGCTGCAGAAGACAGCCGCGGCTTTTTCTCCGAATCTGACGCCTGGCGAGGTGTTCATCTCGCTCATGGGCTTCACCATCATCTATCTCATACTCGCTGCTGCGGCACTTTATGCGGCAGTACGCTTCATCCGCCGTACACCGGCTGCTGACGATCGGAGGGATGCATAATGGATCTCAATATCTTATGGTTCATACTGATTGCCGTGCTTTTTACCGGCTTCTTTTTCCTTGAGGGCTTTGACTACGGCGTGGGCATGACCATTCCGTTCATCAGCTCCAGTGAGAACAACCGCACGCTGGTCATCAATACCATCGCCCCCGTATGGGATGGCAATGAGGTCTGGATGATCACGGCCGGCGGAGCGCTCTTTGCCGCCTTCCCGCACGTCTACGCGACGATGTTCAGTACCTTCTACCTCGCTCTTTTCCTCATGCTGCTCGCGCTCATCCTGCGCGGCGCGGGCCTGGAGCTGCGGAGCAAGCATGAGAGCTATACCTGGCGCCGCCTGTGGGATTGGGCCATCTGCCTGGGCAGTGCGCTGCCGGCGTTCCTCTGGGGCGTTGCCATCACCAATCTGCTGCGCGGGCTGCCGATCAGTGACAAGATGATCTATATGGGCACCTTTTATGATCTGCTGACGCCCTATACCGTTGTCGGCGGCATCACCTTCCTGCTCGTGTTCCTGTTCCACGGCATGGCCTTCCTGCACCTGCGTCTCGTTGAGGGCTCCCTCACTCATCGCATGCACGACTGGGCCATTCGCGTCGGAGCCCTGGCGATCTTCGCTTTTCTCGTCTGCATCGCCATGACCTACACGCTGACGGATCTGTTCCGCAGCCAGCTCGCGGCCGGCCTGCTGTTCGGCGCGGCGCTCTGTTTTGTCGCCGCCTACCTGGCCTCCTTCAAGCGTCGGGATGTACCGACCTTCGTCGGCAGTTCGCTGGCCATTGCCTGCACAACGGCAGCCTTCTTCGCCGGTCTCTTTCCCCGTCTTATGGTATCGAGCCTGCAGCCGGAATGGAGCCTGACGATCTACAATGCCTCTTCCACCCCCTATACGCTCACGATCATGTCGATTGCCGCCGGCTGCCTGGTGCCGGTCGTCCTGCTCTATCAGGGCTGGAGCTACTGGATTTTCCGTAAGCGCTTATCGAGAAAAGACCTGGAGTTGTATTGATCCATGGACAAGAAACTGGTTTTCCAAGTATTGAAACCCCATAAAAAAACACTGTTGCTGCTGGCGGCACTGCAATTCCTTCGCGGAACGGCAGTGCTGGCTGCTGCGGCAGCAGCATCCTGGCTGTTGGACGGATTTTTCCTGCACCAGCTGGCAATTGAAAAAGCAGTACCCGGATTCGTGGTACTGCTTTTTGTCGTATCCCTGCGGGCCCTGCTGCAGCTGCCAGCTGCCCGGGCCGCCGGCAATCTGTCCCTGACGGTCCAGCAGGAGCTGCGCAACGACCTGCATGCTGCCATGCTGCGCCGCTCACCGCTCGACACATCCCTCGCGTCCAGCGGCGACCTGCTGAGCCTTGCGCTGGAGGGTGTAGATGCCCTCGATGAGTTCTTCCTGCATTTTCTTCCCCAGCTCATGGAATGCCTGGTGCTCCTGCCCCTGTTCCTGCTGACTGCCCTCTGGATTGATCCGCTGACCGCACTGATCTTCCTCTGCACGGCTCCCATTGCTCCTTTTCTGCTCTATCTGATCGGACAGCTCACAAAGGAAAAAAGCCGTCAGCAGTGGCTGCGCCTGCAGGAACTCAGCCGCCATTTCGCCGAGCTGCTGCGCGGCCTGCCCATGCTGAAGCTCTTCCAGCGCAACGAGGCGCAGCAGGCGGCAGTCACCCGCGACAGCGAGGCATTCCGTTCTGCCTCCCTGCAGGTACTGCAGCTCGCCTTTGTCTCCGCCTTTGCGCTTGAGCTCATCACCACGCTCTCCATCGCCATTCTGGCCGTGAGCATCGGCCTGCGCCTCCTGGCCGGACAGCTGGATTTTTTTCCGGCCTTTTTCCTCCTGCTGCTCGCGCCTGAATTCTATCTGCCGCTGCGACAGAGCGGTGCGGCCTTCCATGCAGCCATCCAGGCACATACCGCGGCCAGCAGCCTGCAGGCGTTCCTTGCAGCGCCTGCGGCCGTGGAAACGTCCTGGACCACCCGCCCGCTGCAGATTCCACCCGTGATCGCCTTTTCCTCCGTCCATTGCCGTTATCCCGGCCAGTCGGACGAAGTGCTCCGCGGTCTGTCCTTCCAGGCAAAAGCCGCCAACATCACCCTGCTGACCGGGCCGAGCGGCGTTGGTAAATCCACGGTGCTCGCACTGCTGCTCCGCCAGCTTGCGCCCACTGCCGGCAGCATCACCATCGGCGGCCTGCCCCTGCAGCAGATTGCCGACTGGGACTGGCTGCGCCATCTGGCCTTCGTCCCCCAGGAGCCCCATATCTTCCAGGCCTCCCTTCGGGAAAACATCACGCTGGCTGGCGGAGAAGCCACGGATGCCGCCCTGGAGACCACACTGCAGGCAGCCGGCCTGAGCCACTGGCTTGCTTCCCTGCCGCAGGGCCTCGATACGAAGCTCGGCGAGGGCCAGCGCCCCTTGAGCACCGGCCAGCGACGCCGCCTGGGACTGGCACGCGCCATCTGGCGCGATACAGCGATACTGCTGCTCGATGAAATCACCGCCGGCCTTGATCCGGAAAACGAACAGCATATCCTGCAGACACTGCAGCGGCTGAGCCGCCGCAAAACGATCCTCATGACGGCCCATCGCCCGGCTGTCCTGGCGATTGCCGATCAGATTATTTCCCTGGAGGACGGAAAGGAGGCCCGGCCATGAATACACTGCGTCCGCTGCAAAAGATACTGCACCAGCTGCCTCTTACAGCTTTTTTACCGACCCTTCTGGTCAGCCTGCTCTCCTCACTCTCCGCGATCGCCCTCATGGGTGCCGCTGCCTGGATCATTGCCTCCGCTGCACTCCACCCGCCACTCTATACACTGGCTCTGGGCATCACCCTGGTACGGGCCTGCGGCATCAGCCGGGCTGTGTTCCGCTACCTGGAACGCTGGATTTCCCATCGCGCGGTCTTTTCCCAGCTCACCCGCCTGCGCTGCCTGCTGTATCAGCAAGCCTCGCGCTGCCTTCCCGAACGCCGTCCCGGAAAGGCTTCCGGGGAATTCCTGCATGATCTCACCGTAAGCATCGATTGCCTGCGGGATTTTTACCTGAAGGTACTGCTGCCACCGCTGACGAGCCTGCTGCTCACACTGCTCGGCTGCCTGCTGCTCTGGCCGCTGTCGGCAGCGGCAGCACTCACGGCAGCAGCGGCCTGGCTGCTGCTCTGTCTGCTTTCACTCGGCAGCGCGCTCCATGCCCGCCGCCAGGGAGTTCCCGCCCAGCAGCGATATCGGAGTCTGCTGCTGGACACGCTGCACGGGCTGGCGGACCTGCAGGGAAATCTCGCCGTTCCGCAGGCAGCCGACCGGCTGTCCACGGCAGCCAGCACACTGACTGCCGCCCGTCGCCGGGAACAGTACCAGGCCAATTGCATGGATACTGCCGCGCCGCTCATCAGCGGCATTGCCTGGACCGTCATTTTCTTTCTGCTGGCTCCCCTGACCCAGACCGGTCAACTCAGCGGCATCGAACTGGCCGTCTACCTGCTGGCTCTGCAGAGCATTTTTGCGGAATATCAGCCGCTGCCGGCCGCTCTGCGGGGACTGCAGCCGGCGGCCGCCGCAGCTTCCCGCCTGCTCACCGCCCCGCCGGAAGTGCCGATGCCGGCAATACCAGATGAGGCAGCGCCGGCCGCATTGCTCTGCGCCCGGCATATCACATTTTCCTACGCCGGTCAGCTTCCCGTCTTTGAGGATCTCTCCTTTACGATCGGCGACGGCGAAAAGATTGCCATTCTCGGGGAAAGCGGCAGTGGAAAGACCACTCTGTTCCATTTATTGAGCCGCCTCTGGGAACCTTCCGCCGGCCAGTTCTTCCTGCAGGGAACATCCTATACCAGCCTTACGCGTCCGGCGGTCCGCCGCCATTTTGCCCCGGCCTCGCAGGCCGGCTACATCTTCAGTGACAGTCTGCGGGCAAATTTCCAGCGCCTCCATCCGGCACTTACGGAGGACGCGATCTGGACCGCACTGCTCCAGGCCGGACTGGGCGATGAGGTCCATACCCTGCCGCAGGAACTTGACACCCCGCTGGGAGAGAATGGCGCCCGCCTGTCCGGCGGACAGCGCCAGCGCCTGCTGCTCGCCCTTGCCTTTGCCTCCACCGCCCCGATCCTGCTGCTGGACGAGCCCTTTGCGGGGCTTGACCGGGCCGCAGCTGAAAAAATCATGTACACCCTGCAGCACGATTTTGCAAACCGGACTATCCTGATGATCACCCACGATCTCATCCAGCCCGCTTGGCCGGATCGCGTTCTCCGCCTGGAAAATGGCCGGCTACGGGAACTCCAGATAAAAACACCGTCGGGCACTTAAGCTCGACGGTGTTTTTCATAAAGCAAGCGAATAGATGCGGTTGGCATTGGCAAAGAATACAGCCTCCCAGTGCTCCGGCGGGATGATTTCCCTGGTAAAGGCAATAGAATCACCGAGATTCGCGAGCGGCCAATCCGTGCCGAACAGCAGGCGGTCATAGGCATCAAGGTACTCAAACCAGTCCTGCAGCATGCGGATATAGCCCCGCTTCTTATGAAAGAATGCGGGCAGATCAGGGATTTTCCCTTCCAGCAGACCGGACAGGTCCGCCGCCACATTCTGATTTTTTTCCAATACGGCAATGGCGTCCTGCAGCCAGGGATTGCCGATATGACACATCACGAACTGCACCTCCGGATGGCGCACAGCGGCCTCATCCAGTACGAGCGGGTGGCTGTACTTCAGCAGCGCGTCGCTCGTGGCCGTCAGCCCCGTATGCACCGCCACCGGCTTATGGTATTTCGCCGCCAGCGCGTAGATAGGGTCCAGGCTTTCGTCGTAGATATAGAAATGGTTATAGCCCGGATACAGCTTTATGCCCACACATTCCGGCCGCTGCAGGTTCTTTTCAGCCAATACGAGCTGCTCCGCCAAAGAAGCCGTATCTCCGGCCATGCGGTCAAAGCCCACGCAGTAGCGGAAAAACTCCGGATAGACATGCGCTGCGGGATCCAGGCCGCGATTCCCCATCACAACACCGCAGACGATGCCGAGCTCCGCGTAGACACGGCGAAGATGCTCCGCTGAATTCTCGTGCCCTGCAGCCTGCGCAAGCTCAGAAAAACCCGGCCATTCCGCAAAGTGCAGATGCGCATCAATCATTTTCATAGCAAATTCCTCCTAACACGTCAGTTCTCCTCCTTCACCGGCAGCAGCTTTTTTTCCCCGGCAGCGCCGCAATCTTCTCTGAAATCGAGAAGAGGATGAGCGCCGCCCAAATGAAGCCAAACGCAATCCCGTGTGTCCAGCTGAAGGGCTCATGGAACACAAAGATCCCGATGCCAAGAGCAATCGTCGGCGCTATGTACTGACAGAAGCCCAACACGTTGAGCGGCAGCAGATTCGCCCCTTGGGAGAACAGGATAAGGGGTGTCGCTGTAACCGCGCCCGTTCCCACGATACACCAGGTCACGAGTGCCTCATTGCCAAAATGGCTCTGGCCTGTCTTCATCAGGTAGGCCATATAGGCAAAGGAGGCCGGCAGCATGAGCATCGTCTCGATGGTGATGCTCGTGACGGGACTCAGCCGCAGCAGCTTCTTGACCGCACCGTAGACAGCAAACGATGTCGCAAGCAGGACGGCAATCCAGGGAAGCTGTCCGAACTGCCAGGTCATGATGAGGATGCCCAGGCCAGCCAGCAGAATGCTGAGCTTCTTACCGAATACCAGCCGTTCATGGAATACCACCATCCCGAGCAGCACGCTCATGAGCGGATTGATATAATAGCCGATACTGGTCTCGATAATATGATCATGGTTCACAGCCCAGATATAGGTAAGCCAGTTCATGCTGATGAGCAGTGACGCCAGCAGCATCAGCGCCCCGCGCTTGCGGTCCCGCCAAAGAGCACGGCAGTCGGCGCAGAATGCCGGCCAGCGGCCCAGGCCGAGCAGCACGCAGAGCATGAACACAAACGACCACACCATGCGCTGCGCCAGGATCTCATCCGCTGGCACGGACTGCAGCAGCTTCCAGTACAGCGGCAGAACACCCCACATACAGCATGCGCCGATAGCGGCAGCAATCCCCGCCCGCCTGTTTTTTATTTCTTCCTGCATTGAAACATCCCCCAGATAAAAATCAATTCTATAGCAGCGGCCATAAAACAGTCCGCCGCATCCACCCGATAGGACTTTATTATACCGCTGATTGCCAGGATTTCGCAACGCGCAATCCTGGCAATCAGCGTTTCAACGAGGCGGGATATCTCAACGCACCGCCTGTTATCTCCGTTCGCGCCCCACCTGCAGAGATAGGGGGACATCTTGTTCCGAGTTATAACGCCATTATTCAGGATTTCGCAACGCGAAATCCTGCCGGCCCCGTCAAAAAAGCGGCACCCCTGCAATTCCAGGGATGCCGCTTTTTTTGTCCGGCTGCCGGCGCAGCCATCATCTGTTCCGGTTATTTATTCAGTCGCTCTAACGCCCGATGCGCAATATCCTTGCGGTATTCCGCTCCGGCAAAATGAATCTTTTCCACGCCCTGATAAGCGAGCTCTACCGCCTCACGGATGGAGCCGGCCTTGGCTGTTACGCCGAGTACCCGCCCGCCATTCGTGACGATCTGGCCGTCCTTCTGGCTGGTCCCGGCATGGAATACAACGGTTCCCGCCTGCGCGGCAGCCTCCAGCCCGGTGATCGCATCGCCCTTGTGGTAGCTCTTGGGATAACCGCCCGCCGCCATCACGACGCAGACAGCCGCCCCGGAGCTCCAGCGAATATCCAGGTCCTGCAATGTCCCGTCAGCACAGGCAAGCATGATATCAACCAGGTCGCTCTCGAGGAGCGGCAGAACCACCTGTGTCTCCGGATCACCGAAGCGCGCATTGAATTCAATGACCTTCGGGCCATCTTTCGTAATCATGAGACCCGCATAGAGACAGCCCTTATAGGTGCGTCCCTCAGCCCGCATCGCAGCGATGACCGGGTCCAGTATCTCCCGCTGTGCCCGGGCTACGATCTCCGGCGTCGCCACCGGTGCCGGAGCATAGGTTCCCATGCCGCCGGTATTCGGTCCCTGATCGCCGTCGTAGGCCCGTTTGTGATCCTGCGAGGAGATCATCGGCACAATCGTCTGCCCGTCAGTAAAGGTGAGCAGTGATGCTTCCTCGCCGACCAGGCATTCCTCGATGACCACGCGGCTGCCCGCGCTGCCAAAGGCCTTATCGCACATGATTTCATCGATAGCAGCCAGGGCCTCCGCCTCTGTCGCTGCCACAATGACGCCCTTGCCGGCCGCCAGTCCGTCCGCCTTGATGACGATGGGCGCCCCTTCCTGCCTGATGTAGCGCTTCGCGGCCTCGGCCTCGGTGAAGATCTCATACTTGGCCGTTGGAATGCCGTACTTCTTCATGAGATTCTTGCAAAAGGCCTTGGAGCCCTCGATCTCAGCAGCCAGCTTTGTCGGCCCGAAGGCCTTGATGCCCGCCGCATTCATGGCATCAACGACACCATGGGTCAGCGGAACCTCTGGCCCTACGACCACCAGCCCCACCTGTTTTTCCTTGGCAAAGCGCACCATGGCTTCATTGTCTTCAATGGAAATATCAGCTACACACACAGCAGCACCAGCCATACCAGGATTGCCTGGAATCGCATAGATCTGGCCGGCCTTGGGACTCTGATGGAGCTTCCAGACCAGCGTATGCTCACGGCCACCGCCGCCGATTACTAAAATATTCATACCTAACCCCGCTTATTTGTTGATTTGTTCCTGAAGGTAATTCTGGATGCAGTCATCGTATTTCGCCGTATGCGCAAAGGCCTCCTGCGCGAGCTGCATGCGCAGCATGCCATGTACACAACCGTCCTTGGCAACGCTGGCTGCGATCTCATCGTAGCGGGAAGGATTCGTGACAACCGTCACGAACTTGAAATTCTTGGCTGCAGCACGGATCATAGCCGGACCGCCGATATCGATGTTCTCGATGGCCTCTGCCAGCGTTACATTCGGCTTCTCAATCGTCTGCTTGAAAGGATAGAGATTGACCACCACCATATCGATTGGCGTGATCTTATGTTCCTTCATGGCCTGTACATGGGCCGGGTTATCGCGCACGGCCAGGATGCCGCCATGGATATACGGGTTGAGCGTCTTGACACGCCCGTCCATGATTTCCGGAAATCCCGTGACATCGCTCACATACATGACCGGAATCCCTGCCTCCTGGATGGCTTTCATCGTTCCGCCTGTGGAAACGATCTCTATACCTGCTGCATGAAGCTTCTTAGCCAGCTCAACGACACCGGTTTTGTCTGAAACACTGATAAGAGCACGCTTGATTTTCATTACAATCTCCACCTTTTCTTTGATTTATAGAATATGAACCGACCCTCCGCAAAACGGATTGCCTGTCCTTACTGCCGAATCTTTACCTGCCGACCCTCGATCTGGAGCTTATCCTTCAGATAGAGCTCAATCGCCCGCGGATACAGGACATGTTCCTTTTCCAGCACCCGGGCCGCCAGCGTATCCTCGGTATCATCATCGAGCACCGGCACCGTGTCCTGCAGGATGATGGGGCCGCTGTCCATTCCCTCATCGACGAAATGAATGGTGCAGCCGGATACCTTCACACCATAGGCCAGCACATCCCGATGCGCATGCGCCCCGCCAAAGGAAGGCAGCAGCGAGGGATGGATGTTCAGAATGCGGCCCTTGAACCTCTGTACGAAATAGGGACTCAGTATACGCATGAAGCCCGCGAGGATGACCAGTGTAACGCCAGCCTCCTGCAGAGCCTTTACCAGCTTTTCTTCAAATTCCTGCTTGGAGGCACACTGCCGACGATCCACGCAGACATGCACCAGCCCGGCTTTTTCAGCCCGGTCCAGCGCCTTGGCCTCCGGTTTGTCCGTGAGCACAATACCGATTTCTGCCGGTATCTGGCCACTGGCTACCGCAGCCATGATGGACTGCAGGTTTGTGCCGCGCCCCGAACAGAGAACTCCTAATATCGCCTTACTCATTGAAAACGCCGCCTTTGATCGTCACATCATGGCTGCCGCGAACCACCCGGCCGATTTCATAATACGGCTCGCCGGCGGCAGTGAGATGCTCCTTGATTTTTACTGCTTCCTGCGGGGAAGCCATAAGGACCATACCGATGCCCATATTGAAGGTCCGGTACATTTCCTTCCATTCCACATTGCCCCATTCCTTGAGCAGACGGAAGATCTCCGGCACCTTCCAGGCCGATGCGTCCACCTCGACAGCCATATCCGCCGGCAGTGCCCGCGGAATGTTGTCGTAGAAACCGCCGCCCGTGACATGGACCATGCCGTGGATATCGAATTTCTCGATGAGCGGCAGACAGGCCTTCGGATAGAGGCGCGTCGGTGTCAGCAGTTCTTCGCCAATGGTCTTGCCCAGCGAATCGATGTATTCATCGCCCTTGAAGCCCTTGACCTCAAAGCAGATCTTGCGGACGAGCGAGAAACCATTCGAATGCACGCCCGAAGACGGCAGGCCCAGCAGCACATCGCCCTCCTGCACGCGTTCGCTCGTGATGATGCGGGATTTGTCCACTACGCCTACCGCAAAGCCGGCGATATCATACTCACCAACCGGATAGAAGCCGCTCATTTCCGCCGTCTCACCGCCGATGAGCGCACAGCCCGATTCCCGGCAGGCATTGGCAACGCCCTTGACGACAGCCGCCACCTGCTCCGGATCGAGCTTGCCGACAGCCAGGTAATCCAGGAAGTACAACGGCTCCGCTCCCTGCACCAGGATATCATTCACGCACATGGCAACAGCATCCTGCCCTACGGTATCATGCTTGTTCAGCATAAACGCGATGCGCAGCTTGGTGCCGACGCCATCGGTACCCGAAACGAGCACCGGCTCCTTGTATTTGCCGCTGTTCAGCGCAAAGAGGCCGCCAAAACCGCCAAGATCTCCGAGGACCTCCGGGCGATATGTCGCCTTTACACTGTCCTTTATGAGGGACACCGAATAGTTGCCTGCATCAATATCTACACCAGCGTCACGGTATGTGAGTTTCTTTTCCATTTCATCCTCCAAAAAATTCATAATGTTCAGCTAAAAAGGAGATGCTGCGCCAGGCTCAGCCAGCGCAGCCATCCTTCGATTTATTCATTTATTCTTCCGCTGCTCAAAGACGTATTTGTCCGCGCCCACCGGCAGCTCAGGATTCTGCTTGATCGGATACGCACTGTTGAAGCAGGCGTAGCACATTTCATCCGGTGCGGCTACACATTCACGCAAGCCCTCCAGTGAGAGGAAATGCAGGGAATCCGCCCCGATGAATTCACGGATTTCTTCCACGGTTTTCGTTGCCGCAATAAGCTCCTTGCGCACAGAAGTATCGATGCCATAATAGCAGGGATAGCCAATCGGCGGCGAGCTGATGCACATATGCACCTCTTTGGCCCCGGCATCACGCAGCATGCGCACAATCTTGCCGCTCGTCGTGCCGCGCACGATGGAATCATCGACCATGATGACCGATTTGCCCGCAACTACGGGCCGGATCGGGTTCAGTTTGAGCTTTACCGCCGTATCGCGCTTCTTCTGCGTCGGCTGGATAAAGGTCCGCCCGATATAGCGGTTCTTGATGAGCCCTTCCATGTAGGGAATCCCTGACTCGAACGCATAGCCCGTCGCGGCGGTATTGCCGGAGTCCGGCACCGAAATCACGATATCGCCCTTGAACCCGCTCTCGCGCGCCAGCATCCGCCCCATCATGAAACGGGCCGCCTGCACGCTCTGCCCATCGATGATGGAATCGGGCCGTGCAAAGTAAATATGCTCAAAGATACAGGAAGCCCGTTTCGTGCGCTTGGCAAACTTATAGGACTGCAGGCCATTTTCGTCAATAACCACCAGTTCTCCCGGCTCCACATCGCGAACGAACTCCGCGCCGACCACATCGAGGCCGCAGGTTTCCGAGGACAGCACCCAGGCATCCTCGGTCCGCCCGATGCAAAGCGGGTGGAAGCCATGCGGATCACGAGCCCCAATGAGCTTTTCCTCCGTCATGATCGTGAGGCAATAGGCCCCCTTGATCTGCTTCAGGCTCTCCATGATCTTCTCCTCAATGGAGGCCTTGCGCGACCGCGCAATGAGGTTCACAATAACCTCGGAATCAATCGAAGTCTGGAAGATCGTGCCCTTCTGCTCGAGCTTGTGGCGAATCTCAGCCGCATTGGTGAGATTGCCGTTATGGGCCAGGCTGATCTTGCCGCCGGCATAGTTGGCTATGAGCGGCTGGGTGTTCGCCAGCAGGCTCGACCCTGTCGTTGAATAGCGTACATGCCCGATGGCAATGCACTGGTTCTCCATGTGGGGAATCTGGTGACGGAATACCTCGTTGACGAGCCCCATGCCGCGTGTCACATCCATCCAGGCTCCATCGGTAATCGCAATGCCCGCACTTTCCTGTCCGCGGTGCTGCAGCGCATAAAGCCCCAGATACGTCATTTCGGATACATTTTCCTCATGGGAATATACGCCGAATACGCCGCATTCTTCTTTCCATTTATTGGGTTCTATAAAATCTATCATTTGTCCTGTTTCTCCTGTCCGTCAGCCAAGGATTTCCCTCTAAGCGACCTTGTTTTCATCTGTCTCCAACATCCTCCATCCAAATGTTCACCTATAAAAATAAGCAGCATCATAGTCATAGCTGGGCTGCGACATGAGCTGCTTTCTTTTCTACATCCTGGATCATTTTTTCGCGATACGCTGCGAGCTTATCCTGCAGGCCCTGATCGGACACAGCAAAAATCTGCACAGCAAAAATGGCCGCGTTTTTCGCGCCATTGATTGCCATCGTGGCAACCGGGATACCGGACGGCATCTGCACTGTACTCAGGAGCGCATCCATACCGTTCAACGCCGTCGCGTTTATGGGCACACCGATAACAGGCAGCGTCGTATAGCTGGCAATCACGCCGCCCAGATGGGCCGCTGCTCCTGCCGCTGATATGAACACACCAATGCCTCGTTCGGGCGCAGACGTAACAAACTCGCGCACCTTCCCCGGCGTGCGATGGGCAGAAGCCACCACTACTTCTGACTCAATCCCGAACTGCTTCAGAAGTTCAACCGCTGGCTTCAAAATCGGCCAGTCGGAATCACTTCCCATAACTATGGCCACCTTCATGAATCAATCATCTCCTAATTTCTTCGTGATATGACGGGAACTATTTCCACCATTACATCATAACAGAAACGACGAAAAACTGTCAACGGAAAGCCGTATCTTTATCCGGCTTCCGTTGACAGTTCTGTTGTTTATGGATCCATTCTATGCAGGCTCCGCTGCCGCCTGGCGCTTTGGTCCCAGGTGGCAGCAGCACCGGAGCTCAGCGAATATCGTCAAGTGTCAGCGCCGGGTCCAGGCGGACATCTCCGATGCCGTAATACGCCGAGATCATCTCCCGCGTCATCTTTACATCGTAATCATCGTAATTGATGTGACGCAATACCCTGGCCTTCGGGGGGATCTGGCTTGGCGGTACAAAGATGAGCATCTGCTGCTGCTCCGCCTGCCGGGCAATATAGGCCACCCGGACGGCATCCTCTACCCAGATCGCATGGAGAATGATGAGCGAAGCCGCGACAATAAAGGTCATGATAGCCGCACCGCCCCAGCGGAAGATGCGCCCTGCCGGCACCACGAGCAGCCGCTCATAGACAGCCGGAATGCGCAGGACCGCAGTCGTCGCGATGAGGATCATCATCGCCGAGCTGAAGAGCGCCCGCCCCGGAAAGTTTGGCGCGCCGATGACAGCCAGATTATTGATAAAAGCAATCACGAAAAGTGCACCGGCATAGCGGACCTCGGCATAGCGATTCCAAAGCATGCGCTTTGTGACCTGCCCGCCCAAAGAACGCAATGTCTTCCGGGAAATCCGCAGCTTATTGATCGTCATGAGATATACGTAGATCACACTCATCCAATAGATCATGGCCTCCTCGAACCCCGCCATCGTATTGGCAAAATGTGAAATCGTATTTTCATCGGTGAGTCCCAGCGGCGTAAGCAGGACCGCGATCAATCCGTCCCGCAGCCAGATGGCCAGGAAGCCACCATTGAAATAGGATACTACGAGGCAGAGTATCACCACAAAAAGCGTATAGTGATTGTTATGCGGCTCGGCCACCGTCACCGTAATCCCCTTTTCCTTTGCCACCGCGAGCTTCAGGATACGCCACATGAGCACCAGCACCAAAAATACCGGCAGCATGTACAGCAGCATCTCCGCGTTGGCCGCAAACTGATTGCCGATATGCAGCAGGAAGGGCTTTGTCTCATTGGCCTCCTGATAGCGCACGAAGTTTCCCGGTCCGGCCAGGCAGGCAACCGTTCCGATCAGGGAGCCCAATGCACCGGCAAGCATCCAGGCATGGCGCGTTCCCCGACGCCAGCAGTAAGCCGTGACAGCCACCGCCAGGAATGTCGTCGTGACCGTAAGATTTTCCACAGAGCAGGCCGCAACCATGGCAAAAAAGAACAATGGAATGCCGAACCAGGCCCCCACAGACTGCATGCGTCCCGCCAGTACGAGATTGTACGGCAGCAGAAAGAGCGCCGCAAAAAAACCTGTCCAGAGATAAACCGCCGACCCGCACATCCAGACAATGACCTCGCCGAATTCCGGCACCGCAAGCCAGAAGAAAACCGCCAGCGCGGCAAAGATCCGCGGCTCCCGCGGCAAACGCACCGCACGGATTGCGTGGAAATAAACCACGACCAGCATCGCCACGAAAATCGCCGCATTGAACAAATTGAACCAGAACTTACCATAGAGCAGAAAAGCAAACTGGATGAAAAAGCTCACCAGCCGGCCGCCGTGCATGAAATAGTACCGCTCCAGTGAAACGAACACATCCCGCCAGGACTGCAGTTGATCCCCCGTATTCCATACCACGGCTGCCAGATAATCATCCCGGTACATCGGCATCCAGGCATTCACCACATACATGAGTGCAAATACCGCTAGCAGCAGTGCCGCCGTCCAGGCCGCATCATTCTTATTACTCTGAACCACAAAAACATCCTCCCTGTCGGAAACCCCGGACAATGTCCTTTCTAATGTCTCCAATAATTTCATTCCTCTTAAATATCTTTCTCATTGTATCAATACCATCCGGCAGTGTCAAATCATTTATTCCCGGTCATCCCCACTGTTTCCGGTTCCGCGCGCACAAAAAAGATGCTGCTGTAAACAGCAGCATCCGAACCATTTCTATGTGTTTCAGCAGGCCATCATTTCGGTTCCCTTATCGATTGCCTCCAGGCGATGGCAGAAGGCCGTCGTCACATGAGCCTCGAAAAAGGATACCTCCGACAATACAGTCTGCAAGCGGACCAGCGCCTGATCGCCAAGCTCTCTGGCAAACTCAGCCGCATTGGCCGTCAGCCCTTCCTGGCGAAGATAAAGTGCGAAGATGAGCCAGTCATGGATGCCGGCCTCGGTTGCCCGCCCGTCAGCAGCAAATACCTGCAGTTCCTGACCGCCCAGCGGATTCACGAACAGTATACGGTCAGCACCTACACCATGACGACGATCCGCCAGCAGTTCCCGCGCTGCAGTCCCCGGCACATAGCCCTCTGCCGTATTGCAAACCATATATTCAACGCCCTGAAACGTATAATTCTTAACGATCATCATCATCGAGCACCTCCGTCATTTGATATGTTCAGTATAACAAGCATCTTGTGCAAATAAAATGCTAATCATGCTGCTCATATTGCAAAAAGTGCTCATCCTGGCAAAATATCCTGCCGGACGTCTTATTTTTCCGCCAGAGCCGGCGTCAGGCCGATAGCGGCCTGCGGTACCTGCATAGCCCGCATCGCATTGAAGATGGCCAGCACACAGACGCCGACATCCGCGAACACGGCGGCCCAAAGCGATGCAATGCCCGCGGCGCCAAGGGCGAGCACCACCAGCTTCACCCCGATGGCAAAAACGATATTCTGCCGGGCAATGCCCACAGTCTTGCGGGCAATCCGAATGGCCGATGCGAGCTTGGAGGGCTCATCTGTCATGAGCACGACATCCGCCGCCTCAATCGCGGCATCGGAGCCCAGGCCGCCCATGGCGATTCCCACATCAGCCCGGGCCAGGACCGGCGCGTCATTGATGCCATCGCCAACAAAGGCAAGCGTGCGGCCCGGTGCAGTCTGCGGCAGCAGGGCCTCAACGCGTTCGACCTTGTCCGCCGGCAGCAAGCCCGCCCATACCTCATCGATTCCCAGGGCTGCAGCCGCCTTTTCCCCGGCGGCTGTACTGTCCCCGGTGAGCATCACCGTCTTTTTCACACCATAGCGGTGCAGTGCCGTGATCGTTGCCGCCGCATCCGGCTTCAGCTCATCCTCAATGCGCAGGAAGCCCGCATAGCGTCCCTCCACCGCCGCATAGACAAGTGTGCCGCCGGCAGCGGCAGGCGAAAATTCGATACCGCGCGCCGTCATGAGCTTTTCATTGCCAAGCAGCACCATCTTGCCGTCAAATACCGCCTGCAGGCCCTGGCCCGCCAGCTCCTGGATCTCCTGCACCCGGCCCAGCGCGAGTTCCTGCCCGTAAGCCTTCCGGATGGAGGCAGCAATTGGATGCACCGAATAGCCCTCGACATGGGCCGCCAGTGCCAGCAGCTCCGCTTCCCGCCCGTCATCGGCCACGAGCTCCGTGACCTTGAAGCGTCCCCGCGTGAGCGTGCCCGTCTTATCAAAGACGACGATCTCAGCTCTGGCCAGGGCTTCCAGGTAACTGCTGCCCTTGACGAGCACACCGCTGCGCGAGGCCCCGCCAATGCCGCCAAAAAAGCTCAGCGGCACCGATATGACCAGCGCGCACGGGCAGGAAATCACCAGGAAAGTCAAGGCCCGGTACACCCAGACCGAAAAGGGCTGTCCGAAAACGAGGGGCGGCAGGACAGCCAGGACCAGCGCAGCCACAACCACAATCGGTGTATACCAGCGTGCGAAGCGGGTAATGAAATTCTCCATGCGTGCCTTACGGCTGCCCGCATTCTCGACGAGCTCCAGGATGCGGGATACGGTAGAATCTGCAAAAAGACGACTGACCTCAATGGTCAGCGGTGCCGTCTGATTCACGCAGCCGCTCATGACCTCTGCACCTGGCAGAACCTCCTGCGGCATGGATTCCCCTGTAAGTGCCGACGTATCGAGCAGGGAGGTTCCCGTCCGTACGCAGCCATCCATGGGGATGCGCTCCCCAGGCTTCACGACGATATGCTCACCGATGGCAACCTCCTCCGGAGCTACCGTCACCAGCTGCCCGGCGCGCTCGACATGCGCAACCTGCGGCCGGATGTCCATGAGCGCTGCAATGGAATGACGCGAGCGCCCCACGGCATAAGATTGGAACCATTCACCCAGCTGATAAAAAAGCATAACCGCGACGCCCTCAGAAAATTCACCGAGCGCAATGGCGCCCACGGTGGCAATCGCCATGAGGAAATTCTCATCGAAGATCTCGCCATGGCGGATGTTCACCAAAGCCCGCCAAAGGATATCCCAGCCGATAAACGCATAGCAGCCCAGCAGCAGCACCGCAGACAGCCGTCCATCAGACAGCAGTCCGGCGCCGAACAACAGCGCGGCCACTAAAATACGCTGCAGGAATTTTCTTTGTCTTTTTGTCACAGGAATCATCCTCTCCTTCGGCACCGACCGGATCAGCTTTTAATCGTCACATCCGGCTCCAGGCGATGAATGATCTTCTCTGCCTGCACCAGGATATCCCCCAGTTTCTCCGCCGGGGCCTCCAGCACCATCTTCTGGGAGAGGAAATTCACGGACACCTGCTCCACCCCCGCGATTTCCCGAATACCTGCTTCCATTTTCGCCGCACAGTTCGCGCAGTCCAAATCCAGCAAACGCACTGTTTTCTTCATGATTGCATCCTCCTTATAACGCCGTTGTTCAAGCTTTCGCAACGCGAAATCCTTTCCAGCAGCTTTTCAACGAGGCGGGAGCTATCCATCCACTGCCTCCGGTTCCGGTTGCGCCAGCCACCTGCAGCGGCAGGCGCCATGTTCTCCCGGTAAATGTATGAACAACTATTCATTTGTTTACACTTTGATTATAAGAGCTTTTACTTTTCCTGTCAATAAAGAAAACGCGAGAAGCAGATTTTATTCAAAAACCACGTCTCGCGCTTTATTTATTGCAAAAAATGCTTTATAATGACCTGGAAGGAGTTGATCCCTATGCCAGACTACGAAAAGAAAGGCTATCTGCGACAGGAATTCCGGGTATTCCGCCTGAAGGACAAAGCGATGAAGCCCGTGCCTTTCCACTACCATGACTTCCATAAAATCATTCTGTTTCTAAGCGGCAAGGCCGATTACATCATCGAGGGCAAGACATATCCGCTCACCCCGCGGGACATCCTGTTTGTGAGCGCCGGCGAAATCCACCGGCCTGTCCCCGCTCCCGGCATTCCCTACGAACGCATTGTCATCTACACCGCACCGGGCTTTCTGCACCAGTACACACGCCATGAAGAGGATCTTGGCGCCTGCTTTGCCGAGGCCCGTGCCCATTCCAGCGTCATGCACCTGCCGCCGGGAAAGAGCCACGATCTGCTCTTCCACATGGAAAAACTCGAGGCGACAGCGAGCCAGCAGGGCTTTGCCAATGAGCTCTATACGGAGATGCTGTTCGTGGAATTCATGATTTTGCTGAACCGGGCCCTGCTCGACCACGAAATCGATGAACTGCACCCGGCCGTCTACGACAAGAAGATCCTGCCGCTGCTCACCTACATCAACGAAAACCTGCTGGAGGATCTCTCCATCGACAGCCTGGCAGCCCAGTTCTTCCTGAGCAAATATCACATGATGCGGAAATTCAAGGCCGAAACCGGCTGCAGCATCCACCAGTACATCACGAACAAGCGCCTGCTGCGTGCCCGCAGTATGCTCAAAAGCGATCTGCCGCTCACGAAGATCTGCTTCGATTGCGGCTTTCGCGATTACTCCACCTTTTCCCGCTCCTTCCGGGAGCTTTTCCATCAGACCCCCAAGGACTATCGCCGCAATACCAGTGCGCCGCTGCCCCTTCCGATCCATCCGGAATAAGCCTTACTGGTGGCAGGTGCCGCCGCAGCCATGCTGTCCCTGCTCGCCATGCCCATGATGGTCGCAGGCCACCGCTGGATTGTACTGCAGCGTTCCCTGCAGCAGTGCGTCCACAGCCGCATCACAGCTGCCACTCACCCCGCCGTAGAGCTGGATGCCCGCGTCAGCCAGAGCGTTCTGTGCACCAGCGCCGATACCGCCACAGATCAGTGCATCGATCTGCTGCCCCTGCAGCAGGCCGGCCAGTGCACCATGTCCCTGGCCGTTGGTTCCGACGACCTCACTATGGAGCACCTTATGGTCCGCGCATTCATATACCTTGAACGCCTCCGATTTGCCAAAATGCTGAAAGATCGTACCGTTCTGATAGGTTACTGCAATTTTCATAAAATCAATCTCCTTCTTCTGCTCAGATATGCCGCTAAGGGCTTCCTAACGCCATGGTTCCGGATTTCGCCGCACGAAATCCTGCCAATCAGCGTTTTTCACAAGGAACCAGACGAGTTCGAAACCATCTTGTCCCAAGTAATAATTGACATATGTCAATTATTATTGTGCCATAGTTATTGTCATATGTCAACAACTATGGCATTTTTTCTGAAAAAATACCGACCACGACAAAAAACCGCAGCGGCATCCATGCCACTGCGGTTTTATCTGACTTTATGGGTTCACTGCAATATCTGCTTCCAGATTATTTTGCCATGAGCTGTGCGACCTTATTTGCAAAAGCAATCGGATCCTCCGGCAGGATGCCCTCGATGAGCAGGGCCTGCGTGTAGAGGAGATCACAATAATCCTTGAAATCCGCCCCTTCCTTGCCGGCCTCATGCAGTTTCTGCAGACGGCCGAAGAGATCATGATGCGGATTGATCTCCAGGATGCGCTTTGCCTTGAACATCGGATTGGCAGCCTCCGCAAAGGCCTGCTCCATCGCCAGGCTCGGTCCCTGCTCATCCGCCACGAGGCAGACAGCACTGGACTTCAGGCGCGTGCTGACCTTGACATCAGCGACCTTATCGCCCAGGGCCTCCTTGATGTCCTTCATGAGATCGTCATTCTTCTTGGCGATATCTTCCGTCTCTTTTTTTGCTTCCTGGGATTCCGCGTCATCGAGCTCAAGGTCGCCCCGGCTGATGGAATGGAACTTCTTGTCCGCGTATTCCCGGATTGTCTCGATGGCGAATTCATCGACCGTATCGAGCAGATAGAGCACCTCGATGCCCTTTTCCCGCAGAAGTTCCATCTGCGGCAGATGCTCGATCATTTCTTTATCCTTGCCCGTCGCATAATAGATCTTCTTCTGGCTCTCCGGCATGCGGTCCACATATTCCTTCAAGGAGGTGAGCTTGCCATCCTTGGAAGAGTCAAAGAGCAACAGGTCCTTGAGCTTGGAAACCGTATCCTCCCCGGAATACATGCTGTTATAGATGCCGATTTTCAGCGACTTGCCGAATTCAGCCCAGAACTTCTCATACTTCTCACGATTGTTCTTCATCGTGCGTTCCAGTGTCTTCAGGATATTCTTTTCGAGATTGCGGCCGATGACCTTGAGTTCACGGCTCTGCTGCAGCAGTTCACGCGAAATGTTGAGCGAAAGGTCCGGTGAATCAACGAGGCCCTTTACGAAGCGCAGGTAATCCGGCAGCAGGTCCTTGCATTTGTCCATGATGAAGACGTGGCGGGAATAGAGCTGCAGGCCCGGCTCATAGTCCGTATGGTAAAGATTGAACGGGGCATGGGCTGGAATGAAGAGCAGCGAATTGTACTCCACTGTTCCCTCGGCCTTCGTATGGAATACCTCCATCGGATCTTCCCACTCATGGAACTGATTCTTGAAGAATTCATTGTATTCCTCAGGCTTGATGTCCGACTTGTTTCTCGTCCAGATTGGCTGCATGGAGTTGAGCGTACGCAGCTCGATGCGCTTGATCTTCTCCGCGCCCTCGATGGGTTTGCCGTCCTTGTCCTTCGGCATCTCCTCGATCTCAAAATTCATCTTGATCGGATAGCGCACATAATCCGAGTATTTCTTCACGAGGCTTTCCAGCTTGTAGGTCTCCGTGAAATTCTCCTCGGCCTTGTCCCCATAGAAATCCGGTGCAAGCGTGATGGTGATCGTCGTGCCGCGCTTTTCCTTGTCACAGGCCTCAAGGCTGTAGGAACCGTCGCCGGTGGACTCCCAGCGTACAGCCTCTTTCTCTCCGGCCTTGCGGGTCACAACAGTGACCTTCTCCGCCACCATGAAGGCAGAATAGAAGCCGACACCGAACTGGCCGATCATTTCCTTATCCGTAATCGCTGCATTGGTCTCCTTGGCCTTCTGCAGCTGCTCCAGGAATGCCTTGGTACCTGATTTGGCAATCGTCCCGAGGTTATCGATGACTTCCTCGCGGCTCATGCCGATACCATTATCCGAAATGGTCAGTGTATGGCTTGCCGGATCCGGAACGAGGAAGATCTCATAGTCTTCATCGCCCTCCAAAAGCTCGCGATTCGTAAGGGACTCAAAGTGCATCTTGTCGATTGCATCCGAAGCGTTGGAAATGAGCTCCCGCAAAAATATTTCATGGTTCGTATAAATGGAATGGATCATCAGATCCAACAGTTGTTTGGTTTCCGCTTGGAATTCATGCATTTCTTTTGCCATTGAAAACAGACTCCTTTTTCTTCTTTTTTTCTTTTGTTAGCACTCCAACGAATTGAGTGCTAAATCCAAGTAATATAATACATCAAAAAGTCAAAAAAAGCAATACAAAGAAAAATCCAATGGAAAGATACGCTCTCCATTGGATTTTAAACTACCTGCCTGGTTTTGACATCCTTGCGCAGGCCTGCATAGAAAGGCAGTCCCGGGCCTTATTTCTTGTGATTGGCCTTGGCATCCTTACTGCTGCTGGCATTGGTCGGCCACTGCTGGAAAGTCAGCAGGCCGGCGCGGTAATCCGCTACCCCCTCACGGGTAAGCTCCGGATTATCGAGCAGAGCTACCGCAAATCTTCCGCCATAGGCGCCCTGGAAAAAGGTCTCGACCATCTGGCTGTCCGCCTTGGCCGTCGTATCCGGTTTGCCATCACCGTTGGAATCGACCTCGATCTCCTTGGCCGTCACGGTGTAAAGCCCCTTTGTACCGTTCATTTCCGCAATGCGTACGAACTCATAATTGCCATGATCGGTGAATTTCTTGATGAGTTCCTTCTGCTGGTCCTCGGTGAGCTTGGTAAGATCCGGGATATCCTTGTCACTGTACGCATCCGCAAGAACCATCCAGGCCCGCTTGATGTTGTAGCCATCGTTGTCGAAAATCAGTACTTCGCCCTTCTGGCCCTCGTAGAGCGCACTGGCAGGAATCACGCCTACCGGCTTTTTCGGGCAGGTGATGGAATAGCCATACTGCTCGCTCGTATACCGATATTCGGTGGATTTCACATGGGTAGCATCGCTGTCAGCGGCCGCCG
>CAZFPA010000004.1:43476-92834 GCA_964520975.1 uncultured Selenomonadaceae bacterium
GCCGCCGGTGCTGCTGCCGGTGCTGCTGCCGTTGCCTCAGCTGCATAGGATGTCGAGGGCATCCCGGCATTCGCTGCAAAAACTGCTGCACAGACAAACGCTGATGCCGCAAAATATTTTTTTACCTTCATTGAAGTATCCCCCTCTATATAGCATTCGCCACATCTTTTATTTTATACGATATCTTTCTGAAAATCCAGTGTAAGAAATTTCCTTTGACTGCCCCGAAGGCCATCAGGCACGACCGCTCTTGCGGGCAGGCTCCACGCTTACCTGGAACCCCTTCACCTTGTTGCGGTGCATGACCGACATCACGCGCTCGGCCAGTTCTTCCGGAACCTCGACGAAGGTGAAACGGTCATAGATATTGATGACGCCAATGACATTGCCCGGAATATCGGCTTCACTGGTAAATGCCTGCACGATATCCTGCGGACGAATCTTCTGTCCGCGCCCGATGTTCAGGAACAGGCGCACCATGCCCGGAGCACCGCCCGTATCAGCAAAACGGCCGCTCTCTTCCTTTTCCTTGAAGCCTTCGACGGAAAGCTTCAGCGCAGCCGCTGCTACATCGACGAGATCGTAATCGCCCTCAGCAGCCACATCCGAAACAATGGTATGGTAATCCGCATAGTGATTGTTTTCCAGTGTCTTGCGCAGGCGCTCCTTTACGAGGTCCTGCTGACGCTCCAGGATATCGGCCGAGGACGGCAGATCACGGCGCACGATCTTCGTGCGGGCCAGCTTCTCAATGAGACGCAGCTGACGATACTCCTTCGGCTCGATAAAGGTCATGGCCACACCCTTCTTGCCCGCGCGTCCGGTACGGCCGATACGGTGTACATAGGCCTCATGATCCTGCGGAATATCATAATTGATGACATGGGTGATATCATCGATATCGATGCCGCGAGCCGCCACATCCGTTGCAACGAGCACATCGATCTTGCCCGTACGGAACTTTTTCATGACCCGGTCACGCTGGGACTGGCTCAGGTCGCCATGCAGACCGTCTGCCAGATAGCCTCGCGTCTGCAGAGCAGCTACGAGATCATCGACGCCGCGCTTCGTGCGGCTGAAGATGATGATCTTTCCGGTATCCTCGACATCCAGCACGCGGCAGAGGCCCTCCAGCTTCTCGCGCGTCTCGTAATAGATCTGGTCGATGAGCGGTACGGTAAGATTTTCCCGGCTGATGCGCACGGTCTGCGGGTCCTTCATATAGCGTCCGGACAGCTTCGCAATCGGTGCCGGCATCGTTGCCGAAAAGAGCAGCGTCTGGCGTTCTTCCGTGGGAAGGTTGGACAGGATCGACTCGATATCCTCAATGAAGCCCATATCCAGCATTTCATCGGCTTCATCGAGCACCAGCGTGTGCACATCCCCCAGCTTGATTGTGCCGCGGCGGATATGGTCGAGCAGGCGTCCCGGTGTCCCGGCTACGATCTGCACACCATTGCGCAGTGCCCGGATCTGACGGTCAATCGCCTGGCCGCCGTAGATCGGCAACGTCCGCACCCGCTTGTAGCGGCCAATCTTATTGAACTCCTCCGCAATCTGGATTGCCAGTTCACGGGTCGGAGTAAGCACCAGCGCCTGAATGCGATGGCTGGCATCGATGATCTTCTCAATGGTCGGGATGCCAAAGGCGGCCGTCTTGCCCGTTCCGGTCTGTGCCTGGCCGATGACATCATGGCCCTCCAGTACCAGCGGTATGGTCTGCGCCTGAATCGGCGACGGCTCCTCAAAGCCCATATCATGTACGGCGTTCAGTATCTTACGGCTGAGTTCAATATCCCCAAAGGTCTTTATTTCTTTTTTCAAAATCTATAGTTCCTCCTAATTATACGTTCCCAATAAAATGCCGGACCATGTCCAGCGCTGTCTGTGTTGTACGATATTTGATCTGCTGGCGCGTACCAGCAAAGATATTCTTCTGCACCACGGTACGGCCGGCACCGGCCACGGCGATATATACGAGACCTACCGGCTTCTCCGGCGTGCCGCCATCGGGGCCCGCGATACCGGTAATACCGACGCCGATATCTGCGCCCAGACGTTCCCGCACGCCCTGTGCCATCTGCCGGGCAGTCTCCTCGGACACCGCACCGACGGTGCGCAGCACCTCAGGCGAAACACCAAGCTGCGCTTCCTTTACATCATTCGTGTACGAGACGATCGAGCCCATGACATAGGCGGAGCTTCCCGGCACATCGGTGAGACGGCTGGTGAGCAGTCCCCCCGTGCAGGATTCCGCACAGGCAATGGTGAGCTTCCGCTCCCGGAGCAGTTCTCCGACTACATTCTCCATGCCCTCATCGTCAACCGCATAGATGTATTGGCCGACCCGGGAGCGAATCTCCGCTTCCATGCCCGCAATGAGCTTTCTGGCCGCCGCTTCATCGGCGGCCTTGGCCGTGATGCGCAAAATCACGCCGCTCGGCCGCACCAGCAGGGCCAGGGTCGGATTTTTCTGCGCGAGGATGAGATCGCGGATCTCCATCTCCAGCGAGGATTCGCCGATCCCGAAGGTATCCAGTACCCGGGAGACGATGACCGACGCAAAGCCATACTTCTGCTCCAGATAAGGGCGCAGGCTGCGATCGAACATATCCTTCATTTCCGAAGGCGGTCCCGGCAGGTTCACAATGAGACGGCCCGCCTGTTCCAGGGCAATACCCGGCGCAGTACCCGCATAGTTCAAAAAGATATGGGCTCCCTCAGGAATCATGGCCTGCCGCAGATTGTTCTCTGCCATTTCGCGCTGCAGATGGACAAAATGCGCCCGGATGCGTTCCGCACAGGCTTCATTGAACTGCAGCTCCCGGCCAAAGACCTCGGCGCAGACCTCCTTGGTGATATCTCCCTGCGTGGGTCCCAGGCCGCCCGACGTGATGACAATATCCGCCCGGGTCAGCGCATGCTCAATGGCCTCACGCATGCGCTGCCGGTTATCACCGACGGTCGTCTGATAGACCACATCAAACCCGATCGCATTGAGTTCACGGGCCATATAAGCCGAATTCGTATTGATGATCTGCCCCAGAAGCAGTTCACTACCTGTCGTCACAAGCTCCACAATCATTGTACTGCGCCTCTTATCGTTAAAAATTACGCTTCACTGAGCTTCTCACCCACGAGATCGTAGGTAAAGCCCTGCAGGATGCGCACCTTGACCATATCGCCCGGCTGACTGTCCGTATCCCCTTCGATATAGACCTGGCCATCCACCTCCGGCGCCGCCCGATAGGAGCGTCCATAAGCGATATTTTCCTGTTCCTCATCACGGCCCTCGACGAGCACCTCCAGCACCTTGCCCTCAAGCGCCTGGTTCATCTCCTCCGAGATCTTACACTGCAGGCTCATGAGATCATGATAGCGCTCCTGCATGACATCCTCCGAAACCTGGTTTGGCATATCGTAGGCCGGAGTATCCTCTTCGCGGGAATAGGTGAACACGCCCACCTTGTCAAAGCGCTGCTTTTCCAAAAAGCTGCGCAGCGTATGGTACTGGGCATCCGTTTCTCCCGGAAAACCGACGATGAAGGTCGAACGGATCGTCACGCCCGGAATGCGGTCGCGGATTTTTGTGAGCAGGGCCTCGATCTCCTCGCGGGTATCGGGACGATGCATGCTCCGCAGCACCGAATCATGCGCGTGCTGCAGCGGCAGATCGACATACTTGCAGATCTTGTCCTCCGCAGCCATCACCTCGATGAGCTCATCCGTGAAGAACTTCGGATAGCAGTACAGGCTGCGGACCCATTGGACCTTTTCGATCTTGCAGATTTCCCGCAGGAGCCTGGCCAGGCTGGGCTTCCCGTAGAGATCATGCCCATAGTTGGTCGTATCCTGCGCGATGAGATTGATCTCCTTCACCCCGTTCTCCGTCAGGCGGCTGATCTCCTGGCAGATATCCTCAATGCTGCGGCTGCGGTAGTGTCCACGCACCATCGGAATGGCACAGAACGCACAATGATTGTCGCAGCCCTCGGCGATCTTCACATAGGCCGAGTAAGCCGGTGTTGTCGGAATGCGCGGTGTCTTTGCATCGTAAATGGTCTCCGACTCGCCGGCCAGCACCACCCGATTGCCCTTGAGCGTCTCCCGGACCGCCTCCATGATGCGATGCCAGGCTCCCGTCCCCACAATCGCGTCAGCTTCCGGCAGCTCATCCAGGAGCTCCTGCTTGTAGCGCTGTCCGAGACAGCCCGCGATGATGAGCGAGCGGCAGTGTCCATGCGCAGCATCCTTGTATTCAGCCATATTGAGCACCGTCGTTATGGACTCCTCCTTGGCTGATTTGATGAAACAGCATGTGTTGACGATGAGAATATCCGCATCGGCCGGATCGGCCGTAAGTTCGATGTCATTCTCCCGGAGTATGCCCAGCATGACCTCGGTATCAACGAGGTTCTTGGCACAGCCGAGACTTATAAATCCTGCTTTCAAGATAATTTCCTCCCAAATTAAAAAATAAGGACTGCAGATGTACAGTTTCCACTGCCACAGCCGGTAACAGCTGCTGCCGCGGTTTCGCTGGCTGCATCCGCAACCCATAAGTAAAGAGGGGAAGCTGTCTCCCCTCTGTTCTGTCATTTAATGCGTATGTTCTTGACCCAACGGTCCAGCAGATCATGCCGCTGCTGCGCAGAATAATCCGCCTGCTGACTGAAAAGAATGATGTTCTTGCCGGCAAAGGTCTTATACGCCAGTGTTGCCGGATTCACCGGCACGAAGAAGAAGCTGTTCTTCTGCAGCACAAGCTGCGCTTCATCCCCCAGCAGCCAGTCCGCGAAATTCCGGGCCAGCGCCGCCTGCGGAGCATTTTTCAGAATGCCCGTTCCCGTCAGCATATAGGCCGTGCCATCCACCGGATAGATGATCTTCAGCGGATAACCTTCATGGATATAGCGCAGGGTCTCACTCTGCACCGCAATGGATACATCGACCTCATCCATGCCCGCCATGCGGACCGGGGTCGACAGGTATTTCGCATACTGCACGACCTTCGGATGCAGCTGCCGCAGCAGCTGGAATACCGTCGGCTCGCCATACTGGGCCAGCAGTGAGAAATAGAGATTGGCCGAAGCCTCCGAGGCCAAAAAATCCGTAATGCCGATGCGCACGCCATGATACCCCGCCAGATCGCTCCAGGTCTCGGGAATCCGCGGCAAAGAACGCAGGTAATCCGCGTTTGCACAGAAAATCACCGGGTCATACCAGACGCCGTTCCACTGGCCGGATGCATCACGGAACTCCTCCGAAACAGAATCCGCGGTCTCCGACACATAGGGCTCCAGCACACCGGCTGCCGCAGCCTGCCGCAGCACCTGACTGTCCGCCAGCAGCATATCCGCCTTTGGCTTGCCTGCCTCGTCCTTCAGACGGGCAATCATATCCGCAGCGGTCAGCGGAACGAAGCTGACCCGCACCTTATTCGTTTTCTCATATTCGGCCGACAAAAGGGCCGCATGCTCTGCGGGCAGTGTCGTGTACACCGTCAGCACCGGCAGCGTCTTATCCTGCTCCGTCTTGTCCGCATAGCCGGAAAGATATACCGAACCGGCGGCCGCAAGCAGTACGAGCACAAACGCTGTCAACAAAAGTGATGTATATCGCTTCATTGCGAGCATACCTCCAAAATCCAAAACATACTTAGGCCTATTATAACGCCATTGTTCAGGATTCCGCAAGCGAAATCATTCCAATCAGCGTTGCCACCAGAAAACAAAACAGGCTCCCTCCGGCGCAAACCAACTGTCGGCTGCGCTGAAAGGAGCCATAGCTTCAAAACTTATTCGTTATTTTTCTTCATCCATACCGGAATATCAATGTTATTGACCTTGAAGAAATCCGGCTTCGGCATGCCCTGGTCCTCGATCGGCTTCTGCTCCGGAGCCGCAGGCTCCTGACGGCCGACAGCGCCCTGATCCTCATCGAAGCCCGTAGCGATGACCGTAACCCGCACGGTATCTCCAAGCGAGTCATCCAGCGATGCGCCGAAGATGATGTTGGCATCGACATTGGCTGCTTCCTGAATCGTAACGGAAGCCTCGTTGACCTCAAACATGCTGAGGTTCTCCGCCGAACCCGTAATATTCAGCAGCACGCCGCGTGCTCCCTGGATGGATGTCTCCAGGAGCGGAGAATCGATAGCGGCCTTGGCTGCCATGACAGCGGCGTTCTCGCCAGCCCCTTCCCCAATTCCCATAAGCGCGGAACCCGCATTGCTCATGATCGACTTCACGTCGGCGAAATCGAGATTGATGAGCCCCGGTACCGCAATGAGGTCCGAAATGCCCTTGACGCCCTGACGCAGGACATCATCAGCTATACGGAAAGCGTCCATGATGGAGGTCTTCTTGTCGACGACCTGCAGCAGGCGGTCATTTGGAATCGTGATGATTGTATCCACATGCTTCTTGAGATTTTCGATACCGGACTCCGCCTTCTTGTGGCGCATACGGCCCTCGAAGGTAAACGGCTTCGTGACTACGCCTACGGTCAGCGCGCCAACCTCACGGGCACATTCAGCAACCACCGGTGCAGCACCGGTACCGGTACCGCCGCCCATGCCGGCTGTAATGAATACCATATCTGCGCCGCGCAGTGCCTCGAGGATCTCGTCCCGGCTCTCCTGCGCTGCCTTTTCGCCGATATCCGGCTGTGCGCCCGCACCGAGTCCACGCGTAAGCTTCTCGCCAATCTGCATACGCTTCGGCGCCATCGCATGGAGAAGCGCCTGGGCATCCGTATTCACCGCAATGAACTCCACACCCTTCAGGCCGGAGGAAATCATCCGGTTCACAGCGTTGCTGCCACCGCCGCCGACACCAATTACTTTGATCTTTGCAAACTGATCGAGCCCCATATCATCCAATTCTATCACTCAAACAACCCCCATGACGTCATTTATTCGTTATTTCGGCCAGCAAAAACTGCGCTGTCACCTGCCGAATGAAAAATCCTGCCCATAGCGCCATTGCTCAGAATTCCGCAACACGAAATCCAGCCAACCGGCGTCCCAACGAGACGGGAAGCATCCACCTGCCGCCTGCTGTTATCTCTCATTCCCACCACCTGCGAAGGTGAGAGATACCCTGTTCCAAATTATATCTCTTTAATTTTACCATTTCTTATCAGTTTATTCCATAAAAAAATGCGAAAATATTGTCCACTTCGGGATTTTTTTCAAAATTTTGCCCTAAAACTGCATATTTTAATGTTTTTTCAGGAAATATCGGCGAATCATAGCCAGGTTATTGAAAATCCGCAGACCGAAGGCCAGCAGTGCCACATAGTAGAGATCGATGCCCAGCCGGTCACCGATATAGACCAATAACGCGGCAAGCAAAGCATTCGTAAAAAAGCCCGATATGAAGATCACATCTTCAAACGTATTCTCCGCGGCCGCCCGCAGCCCGCCAAAGACGGAATCCAGTGATGCCAGCAGCGCCACCGAGAAGAATTTGGCATACGCGAGCGGAATGCTCCAGGGACAGAGGCTGCCGATCAGTATCCCGAGTCCAAGACCAAGTACAGCTAAAATCATGGCGTCTCCTCCTGTCTGTCCGTTGCTTTGGCGTATTTGAACTGCGTGCTGCCCTTGTAGGCCGGAATCAGCACATTGTCACTGGTCCGGATATCGAGACTGATACCCCATACCTTGAGCGTCTCCGCTACTCCACCACGCATCTTCAGCGCATTTTCCAGGGTCTTCGTTTCACCAATGGCCCGTATCTCATAGGGCGGTGCCGAACGCACGTTGTTGACGGAAAGAGTCGGGCCCGCACAGCGCAGCTCGGAAGTTGCTGTCATCCGCTGTCCATTGATGGAAATGGCCTCCGCTCCTGCTGCCCGCAGCTCATTGACGACTTTCAGCAGATCCTCATCATGGATGAGATAGAGATTGAGGTCCTCATCGGCCTTGGCCGACTTCTTGCTGTCATCGATCGTCACGATGACGCCCGGGCCTTCCAGTGCCGTGAGCCCGGCCGCCAGTCGCAGGTCCTCGCCAATCTTGCTGTTCTGCTCGGCGCCGGCCCGGCTCTTGATATCATCGAGCTCCGCCTGCAGCGCATTTTTATCCTTTTCCGTCTGCTGCAGCCGGGCCGTCAGCTCCTCGACCCGCTGATAGGGCACCGACGCCTTGATGTCCTGTGTACTGCGAAACTGCACGGCCAGCATAAAGCCAAGCACCATACAGACACAGGCGATGGATAGCCTGCCCCGCTTGAAATACCTCATTGTACTGACCTCCTGTTTTTAGCATAATAGTATTAATATAACATACTTTCCCTGAGAATTGAATGAAAAAAAGGTCCCCTGCGGCCTCAAGCAACAAAAAACAGCCCGCAAAACGCAGGCTGTTCCAGATCATTTGAATTTTATGAACGGCGAGGTGTAATTGAAGTCGATATAGTCGATCGGATGCTTGGCGTTCTTGAGCTCCGCGAGGAAATTCCTCGTTATCTCCGCCTTTTCATCCAGGCGTTCCATGCGCCCGATGCGAAGCTGCACAGCCCCCGTCGTATAGGCCATGACATGCTCCGGCTGGGAGATGTTCACCTCAGAGAGCTGATGCTGCGAAGCCGCATCGAGCTGATCCAGATAATAGAGCACCTGCCGGATCGTATCATTCTGCACGGAATCCCCGATGTACAGCCCCTGCAGCGTGACTCCTGTCAGCATGGGAATCTGCATCTGCTTGAGCGTCTTGTAGGCATCGAGCACAACCCCCTGCCGGTCCAGATCCAGATAGCCGTACTCGCAGGCCACAGTGACAACAGGCACCCGCTCCGTGATCTGTATATCGAGCTCGCCCGGGAACACCCGGCGGGCACTGGCCTGCTCAATGCGCAGATCCTTCATGAGCTTTTTGGCAATGGCATCCGTCTGCAGACTGAAGAGATTCTCCCCATGATAGATGCCCGCAATGCGGCAGATATCCTGTGTCGATACATAGGCGTTTCCCGTGATATTGATCTGACGCAGACGGAAAAACGGCGACCAGGCTGCCGCCAGGAAAATGACCGCCAGCACAACCAGCAACAGCAATACGGTCATCGTATGCCGGGAAACGACCCGGCTTTTCTTTCGCGGCTCTTCCATAGTTTTTCCTCCTTCCGTCCTTTGACAAAATTAGCTTCGTGCGCCGTTCTTATTTCTCAAAACCAGCCATGAGCAGGATGCGCTCACAGAGCTCCGGGAACTCGATGCCCATCGCGCGGCCGGCATCCGGCACCAGCGACAGTTCCGTCATGCCCGGTACAGAATTCACCTCGATGACATAGGGAACCCCGTCTTCACTCAGCATGAGATCGACGCGGGCCACACCGCGGCAGTCGCAGGCCGCAAAGGTATCCATAGCAAGCTGCTGGATCTTCTTCGTGAGCTCGGCGGATACGCGGGCCGGGATGATATGCGTGGACGCACCTTTGGTGTATTTGCTTTCATAATCGTAACGACCGGAGGTCGTGGTGATCTCAATGATTGGGAAGGCTTCCTGCTTTTCGGCATCGCCCCAGACAGCTACCGTGAGCTCCTTGCCCTGGATGAATTCCTCGACGAGTACCTCATCATCGTATTGGAAGGCCTCTGCGAGGGCTTCCTTCAGTGCTGCCGGCTCTTCCACAATGACAACGCCAATGCTCGAGCCCTGCGAAGCTGCCTTGACAACGACCGGCAGCGAGAATTCCTGCTGGATTTCCTGCAGCGCCTGCTCCATGGCAAAACGATGATACGTCTTTGAACGCGGCGTCGAGATCCCGGCCCCGAGGAATACGCGCTTGGAGGCCGCCTTGTCCATAGTGACCGCCGCGGCGAGCACGCCCGAACCCGTATAGGGAATCCCCAGCATATCGAGGGTACCCTGCAATACGCCATCTTCGCCGAATTTTCCATGCAGTGCATTGAATACGATATCGCAATGGCTGGCCTTGATCTGTTCCGCGAAGTTCTGCGGCTCAAGCTCCATGCCCACGGCATTATAGCCCTTGGATTTCAGTGCATTCAGTATCGCTGTGCCCGTCTGGCGGGAAACCGAGGCTTCCGTAGACGTTCCGCCCATAATGACAACAATTTTCTTCTGATTCATTCTGATTCGCTCCTGTCAGGCTTCCAAGGAAGCTCTTATTTCTTCAGCATAGCGGCGAGCTCTTCGCCCGTCTTATAGATATCCCCGGCCCCCATGGTCATGATGAGGTCTCCCTCACGAGCCGTCTGCTGCAGGTAGGCAGCCATCTTGCTGCGGTCCGCGATGTAGACGACCTCCTGTCCGGTCTGCTTTCTGACCTCAGCCAGCACGGTCTCGCCGCTCACACCGGCAATCGGGTCCTCACCGGCGGAATATACCTCCGTGAGCACCAGCAGATCAGCGTCCTTGAAGCAGCTGCCGTATTCCTTGTGCAGCAGCTGGGTACGCGTATAACGATGCGGCTGGAAGGCACAGATCAGGCGCTTCGGCTTCGTCTGCTTCGCCGCCTTGAGCGTCGTAGCGATCTCTGTCGGATGGTGCGCATAGTCATCGACGATCCAGATGCCGTTTTCCTTGTATTTCGTCTGGAAACGGCGTTTCGCGCCATGGAAGCAGGCCAGTCCGGCAGCGAGTTTTTCGAGGCTCACGCCAATGGAAAGACCTGTCACAATCGTCGCCATCGCATTGAGCACATTGTGACGGCCCGGAATGTTCAGCGCTACCCGGCCCAGGTTTTCCGTACCGTGCATGACATCAAAGGAAATGCCCGCCCCATTCGTTTCGATATGCGCCGCCTGATAATCTGCCGGCGCATCGATGCCGTAGGAAATGTACTTGCGGTCAACGAGCTTCGCGATATTGCGGATATTCTCATTTTCAAAGCAGAGCACCGCATAGCCGGTTTTCTTGTCGACATTTTCGATGAATTCACGGAAGGCCTTGCGGATATTGTCCATCGTTCCGTAATGATCCATATGATCGTTCTCGACATTGGTGACAACCGCGATATGCGGGCGCAGTTTCAGGAAGGAACCATCGCTTTCATCCGCTTCCGATACCAGGTACTCGCCCTGGCCAAGTCTGGCGTTGCTGTCGAGGTAGTCCACCTCGCCGCCGATGATGATCGTCGGCGATATCCCGGCATGGTCGAGCGCTACGCCCAGCATCGAGGTCGTTGTTGTCTTGCCATGCGCACCGGCAACAGCAATGCCCTTGGCGGCATTCAGCAGGGCCGCGTTGATATCGGAGCGATGGAGCTTCTGGATACCGAGTTTCTTCGCCGCAACGACCTCCGGATTGTTATCCCGGATTGCCGTCGATACCACGATGGCATCGACGCCCTTCACATGCTCCGCCGCCTGTCCCTGATAAATGACAGCCCCGAGCTTTTTGAGCTTCTCGACAATCTCCGAGCCGTGCAGATCCGAACCGGATACCGCATAGCCCTTTTCCACCAGTATTTTGGCCAGTGCGCTCATTCCCGCACCGCCAATGCCCACGAAATGAATCTTATGTATATCTTTCAGCAAGAATACTTCCCCCTCTTATTTTCCTTCTTTTTCCCCTGCGAGCTCCAGCACCATTGCCGCAATGGCATCGGCTGCCTGTGGCCGCCCGAGTGCCCGGCTGGCGTCCGCCATACCCGTAAGCTTTTCCGGCTCACTCAAAAGCTCTGCCATCACGGACAGCAGCCGTTCCGAGCTCAGCTCCTGATTCAGTATCATGCGGGCCGCTCCCGCAGTTTCCAGCTCCCGCGCATTATATTCCTGATGATTCTCCGCCGCATACGGATACGGTACCAAGATGGCCGGTACCCCACGGGCGGTAAGCTCCGCAATCCCGGTCGCACCGGCACGGAACACCGCCAGGTCAGCCATGGCCATGGCCTGGGGCATATTGTAGAGATACGGCTTGACCTGCAGATTTTTCGCGGCCTGCAGGTCGACACCCGCCGCCTCGATGCGCTGCAGGATATCCCCGTATTCCTTTTTGCCGGTCACATGCAAGATCTGCACGCTGTCACTGCCCGCGTAATATTTGAGCACACCGACCATTGCCCGGTTGATGCTGCGCGCTCCGCGGCTGCCGCCGGAGACGAGCACGGTCTTTTTGTCCGGTGCAAAGCCAAACGCCTCATAGGCACTTTCCCGTCGGGCGGAAAGCACCTCCGAGCGGATGGGATTACCTGTAAAGGTCACCTTTTCCGCCGGAAAATGCGCGGCGGCCTCGCGCGAGCCCGCCGCAATCCGCGTCACAAACTTTGCCAGGATCTTGTTCGTGATGCCCGGGATCACATTCTGCTCCTGAATGAGCGTCGGCACGTGCATGAGGCTGGCTGCCATGAGAATCGGTCCGCAGACATAGCCACCGGTCCCGATGACCACATCCGGCTGGAACTTCTTCACGATGCGCGCGGCCTTCATGACACCAAGCAGCGCCTTGCCGGCCCGCTTGATATTGACGGGCGTAAGCCGGCGCTCAAAGCCCCGGATATCGACCGTCGCAAAGGGAAAGCCTTCCTTGGGGATGATGTCCGCCTCAAGGCCAGCCTTCGTCCCCACATAAAGGACTTCCAGTCCCTTTACCTTCTGCTGTATAGTTCGGATCAGCGTCACCGCCGGGTAGATATGCCCGCCGGTGCCACCGCCTGATACGATGATCTTCACACTAAAACTCCTCTGTACCTTACTGCAGCGCCTTTACCAGGCGCTTGAAATCCCGGCCGCGTTCTTCGTAGCCATCGTACATATCAAAGCTTGCACAGGCCGGAGAGAGCAGCACGGTCTGCGGCGGCCTGGCCAGCGCATGCGCGAGCTTCACCGTCTCCTCCATGGAATAGCCCGTCTCATGAATATGCTCCGGTGCATAGCCCGCGGCCAGTGCTGCCTCCTTGAAGCGGGCAGCTGCGTCCCCGAGCAGGATGAGCTCATCCGTACGCTCCCGGACCAGGGCCATGAAATCCGCCAGGTCCGTATGCTTGTCATCGCCGCCCGCGATGAATACAAGATGCCCCGCAAAGCTTTCCAGGGCCTTGATTGCCGAATCGGTATTCGTCGCCTTGGAATCGTTGTAATACGGAACGCCATCGATGACCGCTACGGGCTCAATGCGGTGTTCCACACCGCCAAAGCTCTTGAGCACCTCGATCATGCCTGCCGCCGGTGCTCCGGCCAGATAGGCCACAGAGGCGGCCGCGAGGGCATTCTCCACATTGTGGCCGCCCTTGATCTGCAGCTCATCCACCCGGCAGAGCTTCGTCGTCTTTCCCTGCCAGCGGATGGTCAGTACACCATCCTCGACAAAAGCGCCCTCCGGCAGAGCCTCCTTACGGCTGAAAAAGAAAACCGTACTGGAAGCACGCTTCGCCATCGAACGGGTATGGGCGTCATCATAATTGAGCACAAGATAATCGTCCTTCGTCTGCTGCGCAAACAGCTTTTCCTTCATCTGCTGGTAGACCTCCAGCGACCCGTGGCGTACCACGTGGTCCGGCGTCACATTGAGCACCGCAGCGATCTGCGGATGGAAATCATGGGATGCCTCCAGCTGATAACTGGAAATCTCCGCCACCACACAGCCCTCACTGCCGACGCGCACGACCTCATCACAGAGTGGAACGCCAATATTGCCGCCTACGCCGACCTTCTTGTGCAACGTCTCCATGAGCAGTCCCAGCAGCGTCACCGTCGTTGTCTTGCCATTGGTTCCGGTTACAGCATAGATCGGTGCCTTGGCGAGACGCCAGGCCAGCTCGATTTCGCTGATGACCTCGATGCCGCGCTTCATCGCCTCCTGTACCAGCGGAATGGCGACCGGCACCGCCGGCGAAACGAGTACCGTGTCCACGCCGTCAAGCAGCGAAAAATCCTGCTCGCCGCACTCCAGCTTCACCCCGCAGTCACGCAGTGGCTGCAGGTCGTATTTGATATCCGCTTCCTTTTTTGCATCGCTCAAAACGACGGTGGCTCCGAGCTTTACTGCCAGTTTGGCAGCGGCAAAGCCGCTAACGCCGGCCCCGATGACCAGCAGCTTTTTATTGACAAATTCCACGTTATCTCCCCCAGCCTCAGCTAATTTTCAATATCCATAACGCCAGTGCACTGAACAGCACGCCCACCGACCAAAAAACACCAACGACTTTATTTTCCGACCAGCCCTTGAGTTCGAAATGATGATGGATCGGACTCATGAGGAATACCCGCTTGCCTGTAGTCTTGAACGAGGTGACCTGAATGATGACCGAAAGCGCCTCCAGGACAAACACACCGCCGATGACAACCAGCAGCACCTCTGTCTTGGTGAGTATCGCCACCGCGGCCAGAATACCGCCCAGCGCGAGCGAACCGGTATCCCCCATGAATACCTTGGCCGGATGCGCATTGAAGCGCAGGAAAGCCGCACAGGCCCCTGCTGTGGCCGCACAGAAAACAGCCAGATCCTGTTCGCCAAAATGCAGGCAGACAAGCATATAGGCCAGTGCCGCTACTGTCACCGTCCCCGCGGCCAGACCATCGAGCCCGTCCGTGAGATTGACCGCATTCGTCGTGCCTACGAGCACGAAGAACACCAGTACATAGTAGAACAGTCCAAGATCGACCGTACTGCCCACAAAGGGAATCCAAAGGTCTGTCTTGAGGCCCAGTTCCTGCACTCCGATATAGGTGACGACAGCCGCCATGAGAATCTGCCCCAGCAGCTTCTGCTTCGCCTTCAGGCCCAGATTCCGCTTCAGTACCACCTTGATGTAGTCATCGACAAAACCGATGACAAAATGCCCCAGCATCACGAACAGCGCCAGGATGATCTTGGTGGAGAGATGCGCCGCAAAGCAGGTAGCAATGAGGATGGCCAGGATGATCATGATACCGCCCATCGTCGGCGTACCGCTCTTGGCCTGATGGCTTTTCGGCCCCTCCTCGCGGATGCTCTGCCCAAATTTGAGCTTGTGAAGTTCCGGGATAAAAAACGGTCCCGACAAAAGCACGAGGCCGGCGGCGGCTGCAGCCGCAATCAACATACTCATCGACATTTGAAATAAGTCCCCCTGTATTTAAACATCATAATAAATCAATGATTTTTTCCATCTGCATGCCGCGGGAGCCCTTGAAAAGGATCGTGTCCCCCGGCTGCAGTATCTCATGCAGTTTCTGCCCGGCGGCCTCATGCGAGCTGCAACGATACACAGCCTGCAGGCCCGCGGCCTCAGCACCATCAGCAATCGATTCGCCAAGGCTTCCCCGGGTAATGAGCGCATCAGCACCGATCCCGGCCGCCTCACGGCCGACCGCCTCATGCGCGGCGGTCGATACGCTGCCCAGTTCAAGCATATCGCCGAGTACGGCGATCTTACGACCGGGTGCTACCTCCGCCAGTGTCTTCAGCGCCGCCGCCATCGACATAGGGCTCGCATTATACGCATCATTGATGACCGTATACGCGCCGACTTTTTTGTACTCAAAGCGCATCTTCGTGACCTCAAGCTTTCCGAGTCCGGCCTGCATTTCCTCAGCCGTAAAGCCGAGTGCATAGCCTGCCGTGAGCGCTGCCAGCGCATTGTCGACATTGTGCCGGCCTACCATCGGCAGCAGGAATTCATGCGTCTGCCCGCCAAAGGAAGCCGTAAAGCGTGTCTGACGGCCTTCGGTACGAATATCTCCGCCCCGGACATCCGCCGCCTGTTCAACGCCAAACGTAAGCACGCGTACACCAGCCTTCGCCTTGGCAGCCATCGCCGCCACATAGGCATTATCGTTATTCAGGATAACCGTCCCGCCAGCCGGAATGGCCTCCACCATCTCCGATTTGGCCTTGGCGATATTCTCCAAAGAGCCCAAAAGCTCCATGTGCGTCTCCCCTACATTGGTAACGATCCCAATCGACGGCAGTGCGATCTTCGCCAGCGCCTCGATCTGATGGAAGCCCCGCATGCCGATCTCGATGACGGCTGCCGCATGGCTTTCCGTCAGCTGCAGCAGGGTAAGCGGCAGACCGATCTCATTGTTGAAATTCGCCTGCGTCTTCAGTACCTTCCAGCGGGAGGACAGCACGGCTGCCGTGAGATCCTTCGTGGTGGTCTTGCCGTTCGAGCCAGTGATGGCAATGAGCGGAACCGAAAAACGGCGGCGCCAGAAAAGCGCCAGCTGCTGATAGGCAGTAAGCGTATCCGTCGGAGCCTCAAATACCGTGGCCTCGAGACCGGCGGTCTTCTCCCCGGGACAGGAACTGCTCACAAGCACGCCCGCCGCTCCTTTTTCTACCGCCTCGCGCACAAAATCCTCGCCGTTGAAGCGTTCGCCGCGCAGCGCCAGAAACAGCACACCCGGCACAATCTTCCGCGTATCCGTGACGACTCCGGAAAAGAATTCCGCCGTCTGCTGGCGCAGCCGGGCTCCGGTTGCCGCCTGTATATCTGCTGCTGTAAATGCTGCCATTACTTTTTCCCCCTGATTGCATCGCGGGCCGTTTCCTTATCATCAAAATGGATGGTACGGTCCTTCAAAATCTGATAATCCTCATGTCCCTTGCCCGCAATGACTACAATATCCTCAGGCTCAGCGAGCTCAATGGCCCGGAAAATCGCCGTCCGGCGATCCGTAATCTTTTCATGCTGCTTATTGCCAAGGGTTTCCCGAACCCCCGCTTCGACCTCGGAAAGAATGAATTCCGGATCTTCCGTGCGCGGGTTGTCCGAGGTTGCAATCACAACATCCGAAAGCTCCGCCGCAATGCGTCCCATGATGGGCCGCTTCGTACGGTCACGATCGCCGCCGCAGCCAAAGACCGTAATGATGCGCTTTTTGGCAATCTGACGCGCCGTGTGCAGAATATTTTCGAGTCCGTCCGGCGTATGCGCATAATCGACAATAACCGAAAAATCCTGTCCGGCATCGACGAGCTCAAAGCGGCCGGGAACACTCTGAAAGGCCTGCAGCGTCCTTTGGATGCAGGCCGGGTCGATATGCTCGGCCAAAGCCGCTCCGACAGCCGACATCACATTATAAACATTGAAGATTCCCGTGATCTTAAGCTGGAGTTCCATGCGGCCAAAGGTGCCCGCAATCGTGAAATCAGCCCCGCCCGCATGAACCCGGATATCCTGGGCCTGCAGGTCAGCGGCCTGCTCGATGGCATAGGTGATATGCGCACAGTCCGCATGCGCAAGCATCGTCGCTCCTGCCGCATCATCGATATTCACCACAGCCGTCTTATTCTTCTTTACATTATCACCGGCACTGAGCAGGTCAAAAAGACGTGCCTTGGCCAGCTTATAGTTTTCCAGTGTCTTATGATAATCGAGATGGTCCTGCGTGAGATTCGTAAATACCGCCGTATCGAACTCACAGCCAGCAACACGGTTCTGATCCAAGGCATGGGAGGAAACCTCCATGACCACGTAATCAATGCCGCGCGCCGCCATCAACGCCAGCGTATGCTGCAGCTCAACCACATCCGGTGTCGTATTGTGGATGGGCAGCACCTCATCCTCAATCATAATCTGGATCGTGCCGATGAGACCGACCTTATAGCCCGCAGCGCGCAGAATTGCCCGCGTGATGTAGCTGGTCGTCGTCTTGCCGTTCGTGCCCGTAATGCCGATCAGGCGCATACGGCGAGCCGGATAATCGTGAAAATACGGAACGATGATTTCCAGGGCTTCCTGCAGGTTGGCTACCTTGAGAACCGCCACACCAGCCGGGGCTGTGATGTCCTTTTCCGTGAGGATTGCCGACGCCCCCTGCGCTACCGCCTGGGGAATGAACACATGTCCGTCGACATGCACGCCTACCATGCACACAAAAAGCGTCCCTTTCGTAACCTTACGCGAATCATGCGCAATATCGCCGATCACCGTTTCTTTATCGCCAATAAGCTCGGCACCTTTCACGAGAGCTGCGAGCTCACCCAGTGTCTTCTGCATTCCTTTTCCTCCTCTGTGCCCGTTGGGCGAATGCTAAACCGTACTATGCTAAACCGTACTATATTATAACGCCATTGTTCAAAATTTCGCAACGCGAAATTCTTCCAATTAGCAAAAGTACCTTGCAGCATCCATAAATAAAAAAGGCTGCGGCAAGAATCTGCAACAGCCCATATAAAGCTATAAGAATATGCGTGCACCCGGCCTGGTACTGCATCCACGCAATGCCAAAGCACCTTCTGCCATACCGTGCAGGCTGCTATTCATGTTTGTCCGAGGCGAAATACACCTGCTTGGGAACCACCATGCCAAGATCCTTGGTCGCAATGGACTGGATGCGCTGCGGCGACTTCAGCCGGGCAATCTCAATCCGCAGCTGTTCATTCTGCTGCTCCAGGCGAACCGCCGCCTGCTGTGCCTGTACGAGCTCATAGCCGCGGCTCGCTCCCATGCTGCTGCAGGTAGTGAGCGCCATGCCCATGACCGCCAGCAGACCTACCAGCAGGAGACAACGGGAACGCAGATGCGTATTGAGGCAGCTGTGCGGACGCACCTTGAGAGGGCGGTGTATCGCCGGTCTTACCGGTGCCTGAGGTACTTCATAGATTTCTTCATTCTCCAGTTGCTTGGCCAGCATGTTCGTCCCCTCCTCCAGCTAATTTTTCCGCGATACGAAGCTTAGCACTCTTCGAACGCGAGTTCATTTCCAGTTCCTCCGGCGTTGCCGCCAGCGGCTTTCCTAAAAGCCGGATTTCCGGCTTATGATGGCATATGCAGACCGGAAGATGCGGCGGGCATATACAGCCCTGCGCCATCTGTTTCAGCGTCTGCTTGGCAATCCGGTCCTCCAGGGAATGGAAGGTGATGATTGCGATCCTTCCCCCTGGCTTTAAATGAGCCACCGCCGTCCGGAAGGCCTGCTGCAAAATGCCCAGCTCATCATTCACCTCAATGCGGATGGCCTGGAATACCCGCTTGGCCGGATGACCGCCGGCCGCATTGCGTACCGCGGCCGGAACCGCCTTCTTGATGAGGTCTACCAGTTCTCCCGTCGTTTCCACCGGCTTTTCCCGCCGGGCAGCAACGATGAACTTGGCAATGCGCTTCGCCCAGCGTTCCTCACCGTACTCCTTGAAAATCCGGCTGAGCTCCGCTTCCTCATAGCTGTTCACCACATCGTAGGCGGAAAAATCCTTCTCGGGGTCCATACGCATATCAAGCGGTGCATCCTGCATATAGGAAAACCCCCGTTCCGCCGTATCGAGCTGGTGGGAGGATACCCCCAGGTCAAAGAGCACGCCATCCACGGTCGCTGCCCCCTGCGCCTGCAGGATATCCGTCAGGTTGCGGAAATTATCATGGACGATATCCACCCGGCAGGCTGCTCCCCGCAGGCGTTCCCCGGCCGCGGCAATCGCCTCGCTGTCCTGGTCGATACCGATCAGCCGGCCCTCCGGGCGCAGCAGCGCAGCGATACGCGAAGAATGCCCCGCGCCGCCCAATGTGCAGTCCACATAGGTTCCCGCCGGATCTGTAACCAGTCCTTTGATTGTCTCTTCCAGCAATACGCTGATATGGTGGAATTCCATACTTATTTCCCCTTAATAATGCCCTGCCCCAGGATTTCACAACGCGAAATCCTGCCAGGCTATATTCCCAGATCCGCCAGTGTCTCCGCTATCTCGGAAACAGACGGATTGATATCATCACTGTATTTCAGCCATTCAGCCTTACTCCATACTTCAATGCGGTTCGACACGCCGATGAGCACGACGTCTTTCTCCAGCAGCGCATACTGCCGAAGATTACCGGGTACCAGAAAACGACCCTGCCGATCACATTCAAGCTGACGGGCTCCTGAAAAGAAAAAGCGGACAAAGGCTCGTGCCTCTGACTTGGCTAAAGGCAGTTCACGAAGCTTCGCCGACAAGCTTGCCCACTCTTCCTGTCCATACACAAACAGGCAGTTGTCGAGGCCCTTCGTGATAACGAAAGATTCTCCGAGCTCCGCACGAAAATCTGCCGGCAGAATCACTCTGCCCTTGGCATCAATTGTATGTGCATATTCGCCCATCAGCATCTTTCTTCACCACCCTCACGATTTTCTTCCCACAATCCACCACTTTTAACCACTTTTTAACCTATTCGCAGCAAAATATAAAAATCCTGCCATAAAATAAAAAAATTTCTTCATCATTTTCCCCGACACACAAAAAAAGCCCTTTCATCCCAAGGATGAAAGGGCTTATGGTTCTATTGACTTATTTTTTGCAAATACCGGGCCACTCAGCTCTTGATCCAGCCAAGGCGCTCAAAAAGCGGTACATAGCGCACGCGCTCCAGGAATGACTTAAAGGTGTTTTCCGTGTGGAATACCGGCACCCGTTCCAGCGCATAGACGTTGCTGGCCTTATCGACATTGCCGTATTTAATCGTAAAGGCCGCCTTATAGCCGGCTTCCTTCACGAGATTCGCAATGTGCAGATTGTAGGTTCCCGTAGGATACGCAACGAAATCCACCTTTTTGTCCAGACGTTTTTCGATTTCCTTCTTCGAGTTCACAAGCTCATCACGCAGCTGATCGTCCGTGAGCTCCGTCATCGATTTGTGGTTGACGGTGTGGGACTCAATGGAAATGCCATCCTGCTCCATCTCCTGGGCCTGCTGCCAGGTCAGATAATTTTTCTGCTTGTCCAGGAAGCCCGTAATGACAAAAATCGTAGCCTTGAAACCATATTTTTTCAAAATCGGATAAGCGTTCTGGTAATTGTCCTCATAGCCATCATCAAAGGTGATGAGCACCGGCTTCTCCGGAAGCTCCGTGCCGTTGGCAAGGCTGTCATACAGCTCACCGGGAGCAATGGTCGTATAGCCATTTTCCTTCAGGTAAGCCATCTGCGCATCAAAATCCTTGGGCAATACCGAAAGGGATATGTTCATATTATCTACCTTATGATAGTTCAGCACCATAACCTTCGTGCCGTTCGCGCTATCCTTCAGCATCTGTGCGGTCATACTGCGCGGGCTCACGAGCAGGAACGGCAGACAGCAGACAAAACACAGCAGCAGCAGCTTCTTTTTCCAGCTGATCTTCCGGCGCTGCGAGAATTTTTGAATTTTCATGCTACCATCTCCCTCCCCTATACCATGACCGACGACGATTGCGATACTGCCGCACCAGGAAAAGCAGCAGACACAGCGCCGCACCGGTCAGTGCCAGTATCTGTCCTCCATGCAGCGAACCATGCGGCAATGCCGACAGGTAAGAAAAACCACAGGCAAAACGGATGAAGCCGATTGCCGCCATGCTCAGTAAAAAAATACCGCCGGCCGCCAGCCGCTGCCAACGCGCATTTACCACGGACAGCAGAACGGCCAGGAGCAGCACAACCAGCTGCATCCCCGCCTGATAAAGCGCGATAGGCTTAAAATACTGATAATCTTCAAAGCCCGAGGGACGATAGCGAAAATCAATATACTCCACCAGCGTATGATCATTCGGCAAATCCGGTGGCAGCGGCGCCCCCACTGTCATCTGCGTAAAAAAGATGCCGAGCTCATTGACCGCCAGCCCCAGCAGCAGCGCCGGTGCCAGCACATCGAGCCAGTGCCAGAGCGACAGCCCGTGCCAGCGGCAGTAGACCGCGGCCGTAAGCAGGAAGCCAATCGCCCCGCCATAAAGCGATATACCGCCCTGACCAAAATTCAGTATCTCCGACAGGTGCCCGCTGTAAAGCTGCCAATGCCCCAGCACATAACCGAACCGGGCCGCAAAAATGCCAACAGGCAGCCCCCAAAGCAACAGATCCAGCACTACGGAAAAATCCTCGTGCCGCAGGCGAACCGCAATCCAGGCCGCCAACAGCCCGGCCAGCACAGCCGCCATCACAATGCATCCATACAAGTAACCCACTGCGTCCCCAAGGGAAAACGCTATCAATCCCATAAAATACGACCTTCCTCCATCATAATACACGTTTTTTATTGTACCTCTAAAAGAATGAAAAAACCAGCCCCAATCCAGGAAAAATATGATATAATGCTTTTGTCGGCAATGCAATAGATAACTAGGAGGTTTTTTTGCTATGACTATTACCAAAGAAATGAGCATCATGGAAGTCGTCCAGAAATATCCGGATACGGCAGAAGTATTCATGAATGCTGGCATGGGCTGCCTGGGCTGTGCTGCTGCCCGTTTTGAAAACATCGAGCAGGGCGCATCCGCCCATGGCATCGATATCGACGCTCTGATGGAGGGTCTGAATAAGGTAGCCGCTGCTGCCGAATAAGCAACAGCCCTGTACTGGAAAACTGCTGTGCCAATCGCTGGCACAGCAGTTTTTTATATGTGGGAGGCCAGTCCCCTGCCTCAAAAAAACGCCCCGGCCATACGGTCGAGGCGTTTGCTTTATCAGATTTTCAGACGGTTGGCCTGCTGCAGGGTTTGCCGAGCTTCCTGAATCAGTGACTGGATGATCTCAGCCATTGGCTCGATCCGTTGCAATGGCAGCAGGCTCTGCCCGGCCTGTACCATGCCATTTTCCACATCGCCATCGACAGCGGCGAGCTTGTTCGTTCCCGTAGCCAGTCGAAGGAGCGTCTCCTTGTCCGCCTTGCCGGAATGCTCGAGTTCAATGAACTCCTCGGAGAATTTGTTCCGGATGCCGCGCACGGCACCGCCAATGGTCTGCCCGGTCACTATGGTATCCGTATCCACGGCCTCGATGAGCTTCTGCTTCATATTTTCATGCACCGGACATTCCGCTGCAACAAGGAAACGCGTACCGATCTGCACGCCGGCCGCCCCCATGAGAAGGGCCGCCGCCAGGCCACGGCCATCCGCGAAGCCGCCGGCCATGACAACCGGAAGCTTCACCTCCGGAATCACCTGCGTCATGAGTGCCATGGTCGTGAGCACACCAATATGGCCGCCAGCCTCCATGCCCTCCGCAACAATCGCGTCAGCTCCGGCTTTTTCCACCCGACGGGCCAGCTTCACATTGGGAATGACCGGAATGACCTTGATGCCAGCCGCATGGAATATTTCAAAATAGGGAACCGGATTGCCAGCGCCCAGCGTTACAAAGGCGGGTTTCTCTTCGCAGATCACCTGCACGATTTCATCTTTATTGGGAGCCATGAGCATGACGTTCACGCCAAAGGGCTTTGTCGTGAGCTTCTTCGCCCGGCGGATCTCATCCCGCACGTAGTCCGTCGTCCGGCCGCCAGCGGATATGATGCCCGCGCCGCCCGCATTGGAGACCGCCGCGGCCATGCCCGCATCGGAAATCCAGGCCATCGCGCCCTGAAGAATCGGATATTCTATGCCTAATACCTCGGTAATGCTTTTTGCCACAAAAATTCCCCCTCTGCTTTATTCTCTTTCATTTTATCATGCCCTACCGGATATTTCCATAAAAAAGAGGTGCTTCCCCGAAAGGAAGCACCTCTTCTGTATGCTTTATTGCCAACAGGAATCAACCAAGGATAACGAGGGAATCGCCAACCTTGACGCTCTGGCCGGCAGCTACATTGAAAGCCTTGACCGTGCCGGCAGCTTCTGCCGTGATTTCGTTCTGCATCTTCATAGCTTCGAGAATGAGCAGGACATCGCCAGCCTGTACAGCCTGGCCCTCAGAAGCAACGAGCTTGATGATTTTGCCCGGCATCGGAGCCGTAACCGTGCTCTCACCTGCGCCAGCAGCTACAGCAGCTTTTGCCGGAGCGGGAGCCGGGGCAGCTTTCGGAGCCGGAGCCGGGGCCGGAGCGGCCTTCGGAGCCGGAGCAGCAACCTTCGGAGCGGCCTTTACTTCTTCGACTTCTACTTCATAAGCAGCGCCGTTGACTTTGATATTGAACTTTTTCATTTGAATTCCTCCAAAGCATCATAATTTTTCGGACAAACTGTGAAATCAGGCAATCACGCTGTGACGGCCCAGCATAACCCAGCCTTCGCTGCGCTGGATGCGTACCGCTACAACTTTTTTGCCAACCATCATCTGAACTGCAGCCGAAATTGCTGCAACGACTTCCGGACTGATTTCCTTTGCATCAATTGTCATTAGAAAGTCCCCCATTACAATGGAATATTTCCATGCTTCTTTGCCGGACTTGTTTCACGCTTGCTGGCCAGAGCATTCAGCGCCGTGATGATACGCGGTCTGGACTCGGACGGCTCGATGATCATATCAACATAGCCGCGCTCTGCTGCCTTGTACGGGGTTGCAAACTCCTCAACATACTCAGCGGTCTTCTGCTCAACATCCGGATCCTTGCGGAAGATGATGTTGGCTGCACCAGCCGGTCCCATAACAGCAATCTCTGCGGACGGCCAGGCCATAACCTGGTCAGCGCCGAGCTCGCGGCAGCACATAGCGATGTAGGAACCGCCATACGCCTTACGCGTGATGAGCGTAACCTTCGGAACCGTAGCTTCACTGTAAGCGTAAAGCATCTTGGCACCATGACGGATGATACCGCCATATTCCTGGTTGACACCCGGCAGGAAGCCCGGTACATCAACAAGGTTGACCAACGGAATGTTGAACGCATCGCAGAAGCGGATGAAGCGGGCTGCTTTATCCGAAGCATCGATGTCCAGGCAGCCAGCCATTACGGACGGCTCGTTGGCAATGATACCAACGGAACGGCCATCAAAGCGGGCAAAGCAGGTGATGACGTTGCGGGCGAAATGCTCATGCACTTCGTAGAACTCACCATCATCGACGATAGAGCGAATGACATCCTTCATATCATACGGTGCATTCGGATTATCCGGAACAACCGTGTTGAGGCTTTCATCCATACGGGAAGGATCGTCTTCCGTTGCTACGAGCGGAGCGTCCTCCATGTTGTTGCTCGGCAGGAAGCCAAGCAGATAGCGGATCTGCTTGATGCAGTCCTCTTCATTCTCAGCCGCAAAATGCGCTACGCCGGAAGTGGAGTTGTGGGTCATGGCGCCGCCAAGAGCCTCAGCCGTAACTTCCTCAGCCGTAACGGATTTGATGACGGCCGGGCCAGTGATGAACATCTGGCTCGTGTTCTTCACCATGTAGATGAAGTCCGTGATGGCCGGAGAGTAAACCGCACCGCCGGCACATGGTCCCATGATGACCGAGATCTGCGGAATCACACCGGATGCCGCCGTATTTCTATAGAAAATTCCGCCGTAACCGGAGAGTGCATCGACGGCTTCCTGGATGCGGGCTCCGCCCGAATCGTTGATGCCGATGACCGGTGCGCCCATCTTCATGGCGAGATCGAGAACCTTCCAGATCTTCTTGGCGTGCATTTCACCAAGGGAACCGCCCTCAACGGTGAAATCCTGCGCATAGGCATAAACGAGACGGCCATCTACCGTACCGTAGCCTGTAACAACACCCTCAGCCGGGAGATCTTTCTTTTCCTGCCCGAAATTCGTGCAGCGATGCTTTACGAACTGATCGAGCTCCACAAAGGTTCCCTCATCAAAGAGCATCTCGATACGCTCGCGGGCTGTCATTTTGCCCTTTGCATGCTGCTTCTCGACGCGTTTTTCACCGCCGGCCTGCAGAATGTGCTCTTTCTTGGCGTTCATAAGATCAATTTTTTCCTGAACAGTAGCCATTTTCTACCTCCTAAATAGCTTGTAATGAACTTACACCATTATTTTACCTCAATGTAAAAATTTTTACAAGTAGGTTTTAAGACCACGTAATAATTACTTATGCTGGCAAAGCTCAACAAGTACACCATAGGAAGATTTCGGATGTACGAAAGCAATGCTCGCACCGCCGGCGCCATAGCGCGGCTTCGTGTCGATCATGCGAACGCCTTTTTCCTGAAGGTCAGCAATTGCTGCTTCAATGTCATCCACGCGCAGAGCGATATGCTGGATACCGCCGCGGCCGCCGTTTTTGGCGATGAATTTGGCAATCGGGCTGTCCTCTTCCGTAGCCTCGAGAAGCTCGATCTCGCTGCCATTGCCGGTCGGGTTGAAGCTCGTCTTTACCTTCTGCTCAGCTACGACTTCCTCGCCAGTGCAGTCGAGGCCAAGAGCCGTCGTCCAGAAATTCTGAGTTTCCTTGAGATCGCTTACTGCTACGCCAATATGGTCTACGCCTAAAATTTTAAACATTTTCTTACCTCCTATATTATCGTTCCGTTTATTTCAACATGCTGCGCATGATATTTCCAACCACCGTATAAGGATCCGTCTTATGGGCTTTGATGTCCTTGACCAGTTCATCCAGTTTTCCATTATCCACGATATTCCGCGTGATGTAAGAACCAATCCCGCTGTTCAAAATATCAAGCATTTCATTTCTGGTGCGTTCCGTACGCTTTTGAGTCAGCTGCCCGTTTGCCTTGATATGCTCATGATGTTTCTCGATGAGACTGATGATCTCCGTCACGCCGATGTTCTGATTCGCGATGACCTTCTGGATTGGCGGACGCCATTCCTTCATTACGCCATCAAGATCGAGCATCATGTTGATTTCTGTCACCAGCTTATCAGCTCCATCGTGATCCGCTTTGTTGATGGCAAAGACATCTCCGATTTCGAGTATGCCTGCCTTTATGGCCTGGATATCATCACCCATGCCCGGGATCAGCACTACCATGGTCGTATCCGCCGCCTTGACGATATCGACCTCCGACTGTCCGACACCAACGGTTTCGACAAAGATGATATCCCTGCCGAACGCATCGAGTGCCTTGACGGCATCCGCCGTCTTATGAGACAGTCCACCGAGACTGCCACGTGTTCCCATACTGCGGATGAATACGCCCTCATCGAGGGTCAGGTCATTCATTCGGATGCGGTCACCTAAAATGGCACCGCCGGAAAACGGGCTGGTCGGGTCAACTGCTATGATGCCTACGGTTTTTCCCTGCTTGCGGTATTCCCGCGCAAGCTTATCGGTCAGAGTGCTTTTCCCTGCACCCGGAGGGCCCGTGATTCCCAGGACAAAAGCGTGGCCGGTATGCGGATAAAGCGCTTTCATGATTTCCGTGGCTTCATCGTATTCATTCTCAATTGCGGTAATCGCGCGCGATAAGGCTAACCGGTTTCCGTTTAAAAGTTCCTGTGCAATGTCCATTTCCTGCACCACCCTTTGCCATGAAAAAGGCTTGCCCTCTAAGAAAAATCCAAGAGGGCATTGCCTATACCATTTATTTTACGTTGTTTTTAATGAAGTCTACAATAGCCGTGGTCGGAGTACCCGGCGTGAATACCTCAGCGATGCCAGCCTCTTTGAGAGCCGGGATATCGCCTTCCGGAATAACGCCGCCGCCGATGATCAGCGTGTCCTCCATGCCCTTGCCTCTGACGAGATCAACGACTTTCGGGAAAAGATGCGGATGAGCGCCCGACAGGATGCTCATAGCCACTACGTCGACATCTTCCTGCAGTGCTGCTTCAGCAATCTGCTCCGGCGTCTGACGAAGGCCCGTATAGATAACCTCGAAACCTGCGTCACGCAGGGCGCGGGCTACAACCTTTGCACCGCGGTCATGACCATCGAGGCCAGGTTTTGCTACTAATACTCTGATACGTTTTTCCATTTTCGAATCCCTCCAAATCTACTTTGCATTAAAGACTTACATGTGCTTCATATTCGCCGAATACCTTGCGCATTACGCCGCAGATTTCGCCCAGCGTTGCGTAGGTTCTAACGGCCTTGAGGATGTGCGGCATGAGGTTTTCGTTCTCATCGTTGCAGGCCTTTTCAAGCGCAGCAAGTGCAGCCTCAACAGCGGCATTGTCGCGCTTAGCCTTCATCTCAGCCAGCTTTGCCTTCTGCTTTTCACCCACAGAAGCATCTACGCGCAGCAGATTTTTCGGAGCTTCTTCTTCAATCTGGAATTTATTGACGCCGACGATGGTCTTGGCACCGGACTCAACATCCATCTGCCATTTGTAAGCGCTGTCCTGAATTTCCTTCTGGATGTAGCCCTTCTCGATGGCTGCAACAGCGCCGCCGATCTCGTCGATCTTCTTGATGTAATCCCATGCCTCCGCCTCGATCTTGTTCGTGAGGGCCTCAACATAGTAAGAGCCGGCGAGCGGATCGATGACATCAGCCAGGCCACTCTCGTAAGCAACGATCTGCTGCGTACGAAGAGCGATCATTACGGATTCTTCTGTCGGCAGAGCCAGGGCTTCGTCGCGGGAATTCGTATGGAGGGACTGCGTGCCGCCCATGACAGCAGCTGCTGTCTGGAGAGCAACACGGACGATGTTGTTGTTCGGCTGCTGAGCGGTAAGCATGGAGCCTGCCGTCTGCGTATGAACACGCAGCATCATGGATTTCGGCTTCTGGGCATGGAAGCGTTCTTTCATGACCTTAGCCCATACGCGGCGGGAAGCACGGAACTTCGCAACCTCTTCGAGAACGTTGTTATGCGCATTCCAGAAGAAGGAGAGACGGCCAGCGAAATCATCGACATTGAGGCCGGCCTTGATTGCCGCCTCAACATAGGCGATACCATCAGCGATGGTGAATGCGATTTCCTGGGAAGCCGTGGAACCAGCCTCGCGGATATGATAGCCGGAAATGGAGATCGTATTCCATTTCGGTACATTCTTGGAGCAGAACTCAAAGATGTTCGTGATGAGACGCATGGACGGACGCGGCGGGAAGATGTACGTGCCGCGAGCTGCGTACTCTTTGAGGATATCGTTCTGGATCGTGCCCTTGAGCTGATCCGGCGTAACACCCTGCTTCTCAGCAACAGCAATGTACATAGCCAGCAGTACGGAGGCCGGTGCATTGATGGTCATGGAGGTGGAAACCTTGCCGAGATCGATCTTGTCGAAGAGGATTTCCATATCAGCCAGGGAGTCGATGGCAACACCAACCTTGCCTACTTCACCCTCGGAGATATCATCATCCGAGTCATAGCCGATCTGCGTCGGAAGGTCAAATGCGCAGGAAAGGCCCGTAGCGCCGGACTCAATCAGATAACGATACCGCTTGTTGGATTCCTCAGCCGTCGAGAAACCTGCATACATACGCATCGTCCAGAAACGGCCACGGTACATGGTCGGCTGTACGCCGCGGGTATAAGGATATACACCAGGGAAGCTGATCTCCTCTGCATAGTCCGTATCCTTGATATCAAGCGGCGTGTAGAGACGCTGCTCAGGAAGATGCGGGCGTTCCGGGAAACGTGCAATTGCCTTCTGTACACTGGCTTCATAGGCAGCCAATTCAGCTTGGATTTTTTCATTGCTCATAGTAGAAATAAACCTCCTATTTTTCCTTCTTCTATAAAGTCATTCTGCTGATACTTTTCTACGAGGATCGTGAAAATCCTCTTCTTGACGCCATTGTTTGCGAAATCCTGCCAGTGGCGTCACAACGAGACCTTTGACGGCTCGTTACTTCTTCATCGTACCAGTCTCTATAAATCTTTCATGCCAGGACAGCGCCTCTTTGATGATATGCGGTGTCTGGGCATGCTTGGTCGCAGCGTCAGCTCTTTCAAAATAATCCTGGAGCATGGGCTTGAAGTCCGGATGTGCGCACTTTTCAATGACTTCCTTGGCGCGCTTCTTCGGGGAAAGACCGCGAAGATCTGCCAGCCCCTGCTCGGTGACGATGATATCCACATCGTGCTCGGTATGGTCCACATGGGAAACCATCGGTACAATGGAGGAAATGAGACCATTCTTGGCTGTGGAGGCCGTAAAGAAGGTCGTGAGGTAGGCGTTGCGGGCAAAGTCACCGGAACCGCCGATACCATTCATCATCTTGGTACCCATGATATGGGTGGAATTCACATTGCCGTAGATATCAGCCTCGATAGCCGTGTTCATCGCGATGATGCCGATGCGGCGGGCAACCTCCGGGCTGTTCGCAACCTCCTGCGGACGCAGTACGATGCGCTTACGGTATTCCTTGATGTTCTTGTAGAAACGATCCAGGCCTTCCGGCGACGGTGAAAGTGCCGTGCCAGACGCAAAGCTCAGCTTGCCGGCATCAATGAGGTCGAACATGCCATCCTGGATGACCTCGGTATAAACCGAGAGATCCTTGAGGTCCGAATCCACAAAACCGCTGATGACAGCATTGGCAACATTGCCCACGCCGGACTGCAGCGGCAGAAGATTCTTCGGCATACGGCCGGCTTTGATCTCCTGCTGGAGGAACTCTACGAAATAATGGGACATCTTCTTGGAATTCTCATCGATTTCGCCGAAGGCACGCGTATGATCCTTGATATCGCACGGAACAATGAACTTGATCTTGTCCGGCGTGCAGGGAATGTACGGCGTACCAATGCGGTCATTGACCTTGACCAACGGAATTGGCAGACGATGCGGCGGATCGAGCGGTACATAGATATCATGCATGCCCTCAAGCTCCAGCGGCTGCGTTACATTCACTTCGACGATGACCACATCAGCCGACTGCACATAGGAAGCCGTATTGCCCATGGAAGTCGTCGGAATGATATTGCCCTCTTCCGTGATTGCGCAGGCCTCGACGATGGCTACATCGATTTTGCCGCCGAGATAGCCATAGCGGGCCAGCTGGGCAGATTCGCTCAGATGCAGGTCGCAATAATCGACCTCACCGGCATTGATCTCTGCCCGCAGCGTCTTATTTGTCTGGTACGGCATGCGGAAAGCAATGCCATGTGCCTCGGCCAAGGCACCATCAAGTTCCTGGCCAGTCGATGCACCAGTCCACAAATTGATTTTAAAGGGGTCCTTCTTCATGCGCTCAGCCAGCGCCAGAGGAACCGCCTTCGGATACCCGGAAGGGGTGAATCCGCTCGTACCAACATTCATGCCCGGCTTGATGTAAGCGGCAGCTTCCTCCGCGGTTACGATCTTCGCCTGCAGTTCTTTGTTGCGTACGCGATTGAGAATATCAATCATTGAAAATCCTCCCTCACCAGTCCTATGTAGGACTGTATTTTCTGATACAGTGGTACTATGCCAACCCCTTCATAGAGAACGACAATGGGAAACAATAATAACTGTTGGCTATTATCTCCTATAAGCATAGGTTATTATAGTAATATGTATCAATTATTATACCTCATGAACAAGAATACCACTCCAGGGAAACGCCGTCAAGATAGATATTTTCGCGCCTTCCGCCCGGATTGCAAATCATCGGAATTCGCTCATAGCTTTTCGGAATGGATTACCGGTCCAAAGGTTTTTTTCACGAGCAAACAATTCATTTTCGTGTAATGTGATAGGACAAACTGCTGAGTCCGACGGACAAGTCTTCATTTACAATGTGCATGGAATCCGGTACCGCCATCTTTATAGGGGCAAAGTTCCAGATTCCTCGTACCCCGGAAGCTACGAGCTGGTCGGCCACGCCCTGGGCAAAGGCCGCCGGCACCGCGATGATGCCGATATGCACCTGCCGCTGCCGCACGATCTCCGCCAGATTGGCAATGTCATCGACACGCACATGGTTGACAGTCTGCCCGATGACCTCCGGGTCCTGATCGAAAAGCGCCACGAGATTGAAGCCCAGCGAAACGAAATTCTGATAGTTCGCCAGGGCCGCCCCCAGATGCCCGATACCGATCACCGCCAGATTCCAGTGGTTATCGAGACCGAGAATTTCCCCGACATTGTGCTTGAGCTCATTGACATAGTAGCCAACGCCCTTCTTGCCAAACTGCCCGAAGGAGGCAAGGTCCTTGCGGATCTGTTCCGCCGTGATGCTCAGCCGGCGGCCGAGCTCCTCCGAGGATATGATATCGATGCCCTCGTCCTGTACGAGGCGCAGCGTGCGAAAGTACAACGGCAGCCGATCAATGGTTGCCTTGGATATTGCGGCCTGATCTTTCAATTTGATTCCTCCATCACATCTTCGTTTCAATGACTGCCGCCAGCGCACACAGGAGCCAGAGCAGCATGGAAGATGGTATATTGAACAACACATCATCGGTGATTCCATTGAGCGCGACCGAGATGAGCGCGAGCCCGATGCCCAGCAGCAGGCCGTTGAGAAGCCGTGAGCTGCGGTAATTCCTGGAGCGAAGCGCCATGCCCATCGTGCCAAAGAACCAGGTGAAATAAGCGATTGCGCCCGCAATACCGATTTCCGCCGCATAGTTCAGATAGATATTATGCGCATGGACGATGCGGACAGCCGCATCATTGATATAGAAATCATATTCCGGATACACCATCCAGTACGCGCCCCAGCCGATGCCCAGCAGCGGATGGTCCATGATCATGGCCAGGGTGCTTTCCCAGAAGGCCAGCCGCATTTCGGAGGAAGTGTCCATCTTCGTGAATACCGAAAGCAGGCGCTCGGCCAGCGCCGAATCCAGCGCCAGGATTGCCGCACCCAGCAGTACCACAGCCAGTAGGATTTTCCGGTTCTTCAGCACACCATAGCCGGCCAGCACGACTGCGATTGTAAGGCACGCACCGCGGGCATAGGTCATGGCAAGGCACAGCGCGAGCAATACCATTGCCCCGCCCAGCAGCAGCCGCTGCCGCCTTTCCTCCACCTGCAGGAATACGCCAAAGACAAGACAGATTGCCGCATCCAGATAGCCCGCAAGGATATTCGGATTTTCCCAGGTAGAAAACACACGCTTCTTGAGTTCAGGGAACGCTTCACCATCCACCCATTTCATCGCACTGGTATCGATGCCGAAAACATACTGATAGTAACCATACAGGACCACACAGGCCGCCGCTGCGGCAAGTGCCACGGCAATCCAGCGCACCTCCTGCGGCCGCGTGATATTCTGTCCGACAAGGATATAGGTCAGTATATACACCCCGGCCAGATTGTAATAGTTGTAAAAGCTGAACGCCGGATTCGGCGATACAGCGACAGAGGCCGCTCCGCACAGTGCGAAGATCAGCACGGGCCAGTCAAACGGCAGCCGCCGAAAATGCACCTTCGGGTCCAGCCGCAGCCGCAGCACGAAAAAAACAATTCCTATGAACAGCGCTGTTTCCGCCAGTGCCGGTGACAGCGCAATAAAAAAGCTCTCTGCTAAAATCGCATAAAAGACACCTGCCGCCAGGAAATCAAGTGTACCCTTTGCCCTCAATCTACTCACATCATCTCACCTTTCCATTTCTTCACAAAAAAAGAAAACCAATTATACGGATATATTCTATCTTTATAACTGGTTTTCCTTGCTGGTTATTCCTTTTTATTCAGCAGCTGCTGCCGGATGCCGCCAATGAGGTAAAGCGAACCGGCCACGCAGAGCAGCCGCTGCCCGTTGGCTAGTTCCAGAGCACGTGCCAGCGCCTCGACAGGGTCCGGCTGTACCTCCACATGCTGCGTGTGGATCTGCCGCGCCACGACCTCGGGATCTGAGGCCCGCTCCGAGGCGGGTGCCGTAACCACCACCGTATCATTCGGCCGCAGCAGTGTTTCCAGCATGGTATGGATATCCTTATCCTTCAGTATGCCGAGCAGAATGACCCGCTCCTGCACCGGATAGTAGAGATCCAGGCTCTGGCGCAGCACCTTCATGCCCGCCGGGTTATGCGCACCATCGATGATGATATGCTGCTGCCCCCGGTCCATGCGCTCGAAGCGCCCGGGCCAGCTGGTGATGGCCAGCGCCAGTGCAATGGTCTCCGGCGTGATGCGCGGGTCCGTGTTGTGCAGAAGCTGTGCGGTCATTACGGCCAAGGCGCTGTTTTCAATCTGATGCGCACCGAGCATCTGCAGATCGTATGGCTCCTTCACCGCGCCCAGCAGCGCTGAATTGAATTCCAGATGCTGGACCTGACCGTCGAAGCTCACAAACGAGGACGAAAAATCCTGTCCGGCCACGAATATATCCGTATTTTTCTCGGCGGCAACCGACTGCAGGATTTCCAACGGCTCCCCTACGGCCGCCGTCACGACCGGCACGCCGGCCTTGATGATGCCGGCCTTGTGCCGGGCGATGCCCGCCAGGGTTCCGCCGCAGCGGTCCGCATGTTCCATGGTCACATTCGTGATCACGGAGACCTCCGGAATGATCACATTGGTGGAATCCAGCAGGCCGCCAAGCCCCACCTCGATCACAGCGTATTCGACATTCTGCTGCCGAAAATACCAAAAGGCCGCGGCCGTGAGGATTTCAAACTGGGTGGGCTGCTCAGCGCCGCCCGCCACCATCTGTTCCGCTGCCGCCTTGACCGCCGCGATGCTGTCCGCAAAATCCTGCTCCGCGATGGTCTGCCCGTCGATCTGCATGCGTTCCGTATAGGAAACCAGATGCGGGGATACGTACATGCCCGTACGGATGCCGGACTGCGTGAGGATACCGGCCAGCATGGCCGTAACTGAGCCCTTGCCATTCGTACCCGTCACATGAATGGTACGATAGTGTGCCTGCGGATTGCCCAAAAGCTCCATGAGCTGCTGGATGCGCGTAAGCCCCAGCTGGCTGCCAAAAACATTGAGATCCTCCAGGTACTGTAATGCCTGCGCAAAATTCATTTCTTTTCCCTCGATCAAATCTTTGCCAGATAAGCCAGACGCTCCTGTACGGCCGTCCGTTTTTCCTCATAGCCCTGCTGTTTTTCCTTTTCCTTGGCCACGACATCCGCCGGAGCCTTCGCAAGGAATCCCGGATTAGAAAGCTTGCCCTCCAGGCGCTTGACTTCCTTATCGAGATTTGCCAGTTCCTTATTCAGGCGGGCCGTTTCCTTCTCCACGTCGATGAGTCCCTTGAGCGGCAGATAGATCTCCACCCCGTTGACCACACCGGCCATGGCATTCTCCGGTTTTTCAGCCTCCGCTGCCTGCACGGTCACCGGCTCCGCCGCCGCGAGCACCGTCAGATAGCCTTCATTGTCAGCAAACACCTGCCGCAGTTTTTCATCAGCAAAGTGCAGGATGACCTCGCTCTTCCTGCCCGGAGCCGCATTGACCTCTGCCCGCAGATTGCGCACGGTCTTGATGGTCTCCATGATAGCCGTCATGTAGAGTTCGCCTGCATCATCCAGCAGTGCGGTTTCTGCCACCGGCCACTCGGCCGTCATGACACTCTTGCCCTCATGCGGGATATGCTGCCAGATTTCCTCGGTGATGAACGGCATAAACGGATGCAGGAGGCGCAGCGTATGCTCCAACACGTAGCCCAGCACATACTGTGCGGTCTGACGCGGACGCTGATTTTCCTTATCGTAGAGGCGGGCCTTCGCAAGCTCGATATACCAGTCGCAGAATTCATTCCAGATGAATTCATAAAGCATGCGCCCAGCCTCGCCCAGCTCAAATTTTTCCAGATTATCTGTTACATCGCGGGCCGTCTTGGCATAGCGGCTGAGTATCCAGCGATCCGCCAGCGTATAGTCCTCGGCCGTCGGCACAAAGCTCTTGTCAAAGCCCTCCAGATTCATGAGCATGAAGCGGGACGCATTCCAGAGCTTGTTCGCGAAATTGCGGGCCGACTCGACGCGTTCCCAGTAGAAACGCATATCGTTGCCCGGCGTATTGCCCGTGATGAGCATGAAGCGCAGCGTATCCGCGCCGTATTTCTCCACGACCTCCACCGGATCGATGCCGTTGCCCAGTGACTTGCTCATCTTGCGGCCCTGGCTGTCGCGCACCAGGCCATGGATGAACACATGCTTGAACGGGATATCCTTGCCGAACTCGAGTCCCATCATGACCATGCGGGCCACCCAGAAGAAAATGATATCATAGCCGGTCACGAGCGTGCTCGTCGGATAGAACTGCTTGAGTTCCTCCGTGTTCTCCGGCCAGCCCATGGTTTCGAACGGCCAGAGGCCCGAACTGAACCAGGTATCGAGTACATCCTCGTCGCGGCGCAGATGCTGACCGCCGCACTTCGGGCAGGTCGTGACATCGTCACGGGAAACAATGGTCTCCCCGCAATCCTCGCAGTACCAGGCCGGAATGCGATGGCCCCACCAGAGCTGGCGGGAAATACACCAGTCACGGATATTTTCGAGCCAGTTGCAGTAGATTTTCGTAAAGCGTTCCGGAACAAACTGGATCTTGCCGCTCTTTACCGCCTCGATGGCCGGCTTCGCCAGCGATTCCATCTTCACGAACCACTGCTTCGATACAAGCGGCTCCACGGTCGTATGGCAGCGCGAGCAATGGCCGACTGCATGCTCATGTTCCTCTACCTTCACGAGCACACCGGTCTCCTCAAGTTCCTTCACGAGAGCCTTGCGGCATTCATAGCGGTCCATGCCCGCGTACTTCCCGGTATTCTTGGACATTGTACCATCATTTTCGATGACCTTGATCTGCTCAAGACTATGGCGCTCGCCCATCTCGAAGTCATTCGGATCGTGGGCCGGCGTAACCTTGACCGCACCGGTTCCGAACTTCGGATCTACATAGGCATCGGCAAAGAGCGGAATCCGGCGGTTCACCACCGGCAGAATGAGCATCTTGCCCACGAGAGCCTTGTAGCGGTCATCATCCGGATGAACCGCTACGCCCGTATCGCCGAACATGGTCTCCGGACGCGTCGTGGCGATCTGCACATACTGGTCGGTCCCCTCCACCTGATAGCGCAGATGCCAGAGATGGCCGTTCTCATTTTCGTGCTCAACTTCAATATCCGACAATGCCGTATTGCAGCGCGGACACCAGTTGGTGATACGGGTTCCCTGATAGATGAGTCCCTTCTCATAAAGGCTTACAAATACCTCACGCACAGCCTTGGAACAGCCCTCATCCATCGTGAAGCGCTCGCGATCCCAGTCACAGGAGGCGCCCAGGGAACGCAGCTGATACATGATGCGGCTGCCATAGGTCTCCTTCCAGTCCCATACACGCGCAAGGAACTTTTCCCGGCCCAGATCGTAGCGGGTCTTGCCCTCTTCCCGCAGCGCGCCCTCGACCTTGGCCTGCGTAGCGATGCCCGCATGATCGCAGCCCGGCATCCAGAGCGTGTTATAGCCCTGCATGCGGCGCCAGCGGATCAGGATATCCTGCAGCGTATTATCAAGAGCATGCCCCATATGGAGCTGTCCGGTAACGTTCGGTGGCGGGATGACAATGCTGTACGGCTTTTTGCTCTTATCCACCTCTGCATGGAACAGCTTGTTCTGCTCCCAGTATTCATACCATTTCTTTTCAAAGGATTTTGGATCATAGACCTTCGGAATATTATTCTCTTCCATCTGAATGCCTCCTAATAAAATGCAAAATAAAAAGCCCTTTCGCCCGCTAAGGACGAAAGAGCTTGCTTTCGTGGTACCACCTAAGTTCCCGTGCCTGTCGCACGGCTCTCTGCCTAACGCCGCCTCCGCGTCTGCGCCTACTCCGTTCAGCCCAGCGGCTCCAAAGCTACCTTCCGCATGTTCCCAGGAAAGCCTTCCACCCGTGGCTCTCTCTCTTGGCTGGCCCCCATGCGTACTCCTCTTCATCATCGCCTTTATATCGGTCTAAATTATAGCACAGCCCTTTCGGCTCTGTCAATCGGTGACTTCCCAGTCCTCAGCCCGGCGCCGCTCCGCATGCCGGGTCTTTTTCTGCGCGTACATGAGAGAATCGATATGCTTTTGGAAATGCTGCGCATCCATGCCGGAAGCCGGATCATAAATGCTGTAGCCCATACTGAAACTCAGCTGATAGGGCTTTACCGCGCAGGTATTGAAATACCGCAGCTCTGCCTCGATGCGGCTCACGATGCCAACCAGCTCAGCGGCATTGAGGCTGCCGCTCACAATCACACAGAATTCATCCCCGCCATACCGCGCAACAATATCCTTCAGCCGCACCGAGCGGCGCAGGATATCCGCCGTATTGCGCAGCGCATCATCACCGGCATCATGGCCATAAGCATCGTTGATTTGCTTAAAGGAATCAATATCGACCATAATGGCCGCAAACCCTTGCTGTGCTGCGGTCCGGATCTTTTCCTGCAAGATCCACTCCAGCTGCCGCCGGTTGTAAGCCCCGGTAAGATAATCCGTTACGAGGTCCCGGCTCTGCAGCGTAATGAAGATGACCATGAGGGAAAAGGCAATGCCCCCGGCGACGAAATTCGCGTCAAAAAACAGCAGCAGCAGCGAGCAAAGCAGCGGTGGCAGCAAAAAGAACAGCAAAGAATAGAACCGGGAGGTATCCAGGCTCCGACGAAAGCAGATGACCATGAACCCCAGCAGCGACAGCCCACCGACCAGCAGCAGCAGATGCACATCGAACCACGGTCCCCGCACGCATACACCAGCGTCCGAAATAGCGTAATACCAGCCTGTCAGCGGTGAGAGCAGAGTGAACAGTCCGTCGAGCAGGCAGATCCCGCCGATGCCCCGCTCCCATACCGCCCAGTGCTGTTCCGCCGAAAAGATATTGCAGCGAAAATACAGAAAGGCCAGCCAGAGCAGCGGCGCATACAGCAGATAAGCCAAAAACCACGCAGCCCTGTACATTCCAGGCATCCCCGCCAGCACATCGGTCCCGACATTTGCCAGCAGCAATACCAGCGCTCCGGCTACCAGATGGCGATAGATGCGCCGCTGCGCCGACAGCGCGTCCCCATGACGGCGCGAAGTGATATATATGAAAAGAAGCATGCAGAGCGCATAGAGGTTGACGCTCAGTTCATTTGGTAAATAAGTCATCTTCGTTCTCCTTAACGTTGGACAATACTCCTAGTCTTTCCATTATATCATGCCCATGACTTTTTTGCTATATCACAAAAAAAGAGGAGCTGTCGGCTCCTCTCCGTTGTGATCTTCTCTATGTGATTTTCCTGCTATCCCTATGCTTCTTCGTGCAGTTCCCTGGAATTCAGCAGCGCGATAATCTTCAGTCCCTGCGCATGATTCAAATCGATGAATTCCTCATCGGGTGTCTGCACGATCGGCAGCGCACTCATACGGCTGTCATCAATGTAGACGATTTTGGCCCGTTTGCCGTTTGACAGTTTGAGCCAGCTGCCATTGAGCGCATGGCAGATCTTGCGGATGAACAGTACGCCATACTCCGTATCCAGCCGCTTATTCATGATATCATCGGACAGTACCCCGAATACCTCAAAGGGATTTTTCTTCTTCGCGTAGACGCGGTTCGCCGCCATTGCATCATACATGTCCGCGATAGCCAGAATACGGGCGAAGGGATTGATCTCTGCCGCCCGGCAGCCCTGCGGATAGCCCGAGCCATCGTTGCGCTCATGATGCTGCAGCACCCCCATGAGGATATCGTTTTCTTCCTGCAGCTGCCCATAGCGAAGCATCTCATAGCCGAGCTCCGCATGACGGCGCACCAGTTTGAGTTCCGTGCTCGTAAGACGCCCTGCCTTGTCCAGGATATCACGGGAAATCCGCAGCTTGCCGACATCATGCACCAGACCGGAAATGATGAGCTTCTGCCGCTGGGAACGCGGCATGCGCAGCCATTTCCCCATGAGTCCCGCCAGAATGGCGACATGGATACTGTGATGCAGCAGATAGTCCCCGTCCCGCACCATATTATGGATCTGCGTCACAGCCTTGGCCCCGTCGCAGAGCTCCATCAGGAAGCCACTCGCAGCCAGATTCCCGATGACCTCCATATCGACCTCGCCGGTTTGAGCCGCACGTGAAAACAGGACACGCAGTTCCTCGAACACATCCAGATAACGACACACATAATGCTCATCAAGCAAATATTCCTTGGGCGGCGCCCCGGCCTCTGCCTCCTTGCTTCCAGCAGCCGTTTCCGGAGCAGCCGCATCGGGCTCATGAATATATACAGAAAAAATTGGGCGTTCGAGCAGGGAAAAAATCAATTTATTGGTAAGCTTCGTCCCCTCGCCGATCAAAACCGTGGCATCTTCCGAGTAAATTGGATGTCCAACCACCATGCCAGCCTTTAAATCCTCTACAGCATACTGCTTTAACACTGGTATCGCTCCTTCTGGCCAAATCCCTATCCTTAAAACTATCCTCATTGCTATCAATATACAGCAATATTAATTTAGACATCCACCCTTGAAAATCCTGCCATACGACTTCTTTTTCTGACAGAAAAAAGGAGAGGGCCCGCGGCCCTCTCCTTTGCTGTATCATTTCACTACGATATTCACTAATTTTCCCGGTACACAGATGGTCTTCACGATGGTCTTGCCCGCCGTAAGCTCCTGTACCCGCGGCTGCGCCATTGCAGCCTGCTGCATTTCCTCACGGCCGAGATCCGCGGCGATCACAATCTTATCGCGCACCTTACCATTGATCTGCAGCACAATCTCGATCTCTGCCTGCACCATAGCTGCCGCGTCATACTTCGGCCACTGCTGCTGATGCACGCTGCCGCCACCGACGATACGGCTCCAGAGCTCCTCGGTCATGTGCGGCGCGAACGGGGCCAGCATCTTGATGATGTTCAGCGAGACCTCACGCACGAGACCGGCGTTGACCGTGGTCGAATCCTGGAAGGCATAGAACGCGTTGACGAGCTCCATGACCGAACTGATGGCTGTATTGAACATGAAGCGGTCACTGATGTCATCCGTAACCTTCTGAATGGTCACATGCAGAATGCGGCGCAGGTCCTTTTCCTCACCCGTGAGCGCACTCACATCATAGGTATCCGAAGCGCCCTTGATGGTCTCCTCAAAATGCCCAACGATACGCCATACGCGGTTCAGGAAGCGATAGGCCCCCTCGACGCCCTGGTCGCTCCACTCCAGATCGCGTTCAACCGGTGCGGCAAACAGGATGAAGAGACGGGCTGTATCCGCGCCGTACTTCGCGATGATTTCCTCCGGCGATACCACATTGCCCTTGGACTTGCTCATCTTGGAACCATCCTTGATGACCATGCCCTGCGTGAGCAGGTTCTTGAACGGCTCGTTGAAATCTACCAGCCCCGCATCCCGGAGCACCTTCGTAAAGAAACGGGAATAGAGCAGGTGCAGGATTGCGTGCTCGATGCCGCCGATGTACTGATCGACCGGTGCCCAGTAATTGACCTTATCGCGGGCAAAGGGCTTCTCCGCATTGTGCGGGTCCGTATAACGCAGATAATACCAGGAAGAGCAGATGAAGGTATCCATCGTATCCGTCTCGCGCTTCGCCGGGCCGCCGCATTTCGGGCAGGTGCAGTTCACAAAGGACTCCGACTGGGCCAGTGGGGATACCGATCCCTGCTCAAATTTCACATCTTCCGGCAGCCGTACAGGCAGTTCCTCCTCCGGCACGAGCACCTCCCCGCAGTGCGGGCAGTAGATGACCGGAATCGGCGCTCCCCAGTAACGCTGACGGGAGATGAGCCAGTCACGCAGGCGGTAATTGACTTTGCGCTTGCCGAAGCCCTGCGCCTCAGCCTCATCGATGATAGCCGACATGGCCTTGTGCATTTCCATGCCCGTGAATTTCCCGGAATTCACCAGCACACCATCCTTGTCGGTATAGGCAGCCGTCATATCCTCGAGCCTCAGCTCGCTGTCCTTCGGCTGCAGCGTGAGGATGATCGGCAGATTGTATTTTTTGGCAAACATCCAGTCGCGCTGGTCACCGGACGGAACGCCCATGACTGCGCCGGTACCGTAATCCGCCAGCACGTAATTCGTGACCCAGAGCTCCACCTTGTTGCCGTTGAACGGGTTGATGGCATACACGCCGGTAAAGATACCTTCCTTCTCCGACTCGCTGGAAGTACGCTCAAGATCTGACTGATTGCGCGCCTTCGTGCAGAACGCCTGAATCTCTGCCGCCTTCGGATTGTCCTGCAGGAGCTTTTCCACAATCGGATGCTCCGCGGCCAGCGCGACAAAGGTAATGCCATAAGCCGTATCCGGACGGGTGGTATAGACCGCGAGCTTCTCCCCAAGTGCCGGTACATCGATGCTGAATTCCAGGCCCTCACTGCGGCCGATCCAGTTGTCCTGCATGGTCTTGACACGCTCCGGCCAGCCCTTGAGCTCCTTGAGATCCTCGAGCAATACATCGGCATAATCCGTGATCTTCAGGAACCACTGGGAAAGATCCTTCTTCACGACATCCGAGTCGCAGCGCCAGCATTTGCCGTCGATGACCTGCTCGTTTGCCAGCACGGTTCCACAGGTATCGCACCAGTTGACCGAGGCCTTTTTCTTATAGGCCAGGCCCTTTTTGTAAAAGAGTTCAAAGAGCCACTGCGTCCAGCGGTAATATTCCGGACGACAGGTCTCAACCTCGCGGTCCCAGTCATAAGAAAGCCCCATCTCACGCTGCTGGCGCTTCATGTTCTCAATATTGGAATAGGTCCAGTCCGACGGCTTCACGCCATGCTTGATAGCCGCATTCTCCGCCGGCATGCCAAAGGCATCAAAGCCCATGGGATGCAGTACATTATAGCCAGCCATCGTCTTGTAGCGGGCCAGCACATCACCGATGGAATAATTGCGTACATGTCCCATATGAAGATTGCCGGACGGGTACGGGAACATCTCCAATACATAGTATTCCGGCTTCGTACGGTCCATTTCCGTGGCGTAGGCATGCTCTTCCTGCCATTTTTTCTGCCACTTCTTTTCAATTTCCTGCGGTGCATATCTTTCCATGCTGTTTCCTCCTCAAAATCCTGCTGCAGCTCCGGCAGCTGTTTTCAGTAATAAAAAAGCCCTGGCTTTTTACAGCCAGGGACGATGATATCGCGGTACCACCCTGATTGACAGCAGCGCTGTCCTCTCTTGATCGTAACGGGATCAGCGTCGGCCGGGATACAGCCGCTCCTCCACAGTGAGTTCAAGGTATCCTGGTCCGGCTCGCATCCACCGCCGGCTTTCTGTCCACAGGAGAAGCCCCCTACTATTCTGCTTCATGGGATTTTACTGCATAGCAAAGCTATGCCATAGACTATTTTTTATTATATCCTATCCGCTGCGGCCACGTCAAGCATCAAAGGTAACGCAGCCAGATATAGGCACTGCTGATCACAATAGAAATCAGCATGAGCGGAAAGGCTATTTTCATAAAACCGAGAAAAGAAATCTGCTGTCCCCGCTGGGCTGCCATGGAAGCCACCACCACGTTGGCACTGGCCCCGATGAGGGTGCCGTTGCCGCCGAGACAGGCCCCAAGCGAAAGCGACCACCAGAGCGGATCAAGATTCGTGATCCCCATGGCGCCCATGTCTTTGATGAGCGGGATCAACGTCGCCACAAAGGGGATATTGTCAATAAAGGCCGAGGCAATCGCACTCATCCAGAGGATGAGCATGGCCGTCGCGTTCAGGTTGCCATCCGTAAGATGGATTGCCTCCGCTGCCAACAGCTTGATCACGCCTGTCTCCACCAGTGCGCCGACCAGGATGAACAGCCCGGCAAAGAAGAAGATAGCCAGCCATTCCACCTTGCTGAGCACCTTGGAAATCATGGACTCATCGCGGGAATAACTGATGAGCAGCAGCAGGCTCGCGCCTGTCAGTGCCGCAGTAGCGGTCTCCAGGTGCAGCATGCTGTGCGTCACAAAGAGCAGAATGGTGATCGTCAGCACAAACAGGCATTTTTTCAGCAGCTGCGGATTCGTGATCTGCCGGTCCTCCTGCAGATGCATGACCTGCGCCCGCAATTCCTCCGTCGTATGCAGTCCCCGATGGTAAATGAGGATGAGCAGCAGCTCCGTAACCGCAAAAATCAGGAGGCATACCCCGGTAAGATTGGAAACAAACGACATGAAATCGAGCCCAACCGCACTGCCGATCATGATATTCGGCGGATCACCGATGAGCGTTGCCGTCCCACCGATATTAGAAGCCAGGATCTGCGATATCAGAAACGGCTTCACGTCCACCTTGAGCTGCGAGGTGATGCTGAAGGTGATGGGCACCGTGAGCAAGACCGTCGTAACATTATCAAGCAGCGCCGAGCATACCATCGTGATGGTCGACAGCGCCACCAGCAAAGCGATTGGCTTCGCCTTGACCTTCTTGGCCGCCCAGACGGCCAGAAAATTGAAAAGTCCGGTCTCACTGGTGATGTTCACAATGATCATCATGCCGATGAGCAGCCCCAGCGTATTGAAATCAATATGGCTGATGGCCTGCTGCTGCGACAGTATGCCCAGCAGAATCATGAGCATGGCACCCGCCAGCCCGACAATTGTCCGGTGTACCTTTTCTGAAATGATGAGTGCATACGCCGCTACAAAAACGACAATCGCGATTGTTGTACTTGTCTCCATAAGCTTCACTCCTTTCAAAAATGAAGGCAACCCTATACAATTTTACTTTGTCCGCACTTCCGGTTCCAGAACGATCCTGGATTTCTCCCGTTTCACGCGGATCTTATAGTCCTTGATTCCATCCTTATAAAGATCCATCTTGAGCTCCAGCAAAAGTTTGCCGAGCTTTTCGATGATATCCGGCGTGAGGTACGCAATGCTCAGGTCCTCGGCCGGACGGCGGGCTGCCCGCCGCTTGCGGTCTGCCGCGGCTTCAGCGGAGAGAAACACCGACTCCAGTGTTTCCTCTTCTTTATAGTTCTGGAACATGTCCTTATCGGACAGATTCTTTGGTATCTTTGCCATATTATCCCTTCTTTGCCTTGGCCCAGGAATCGCGAAGTCCCACGACCCGGTTGAAAACAAGCTTCTCCGGTGTAGTATCCGGATCCACGCAGAAATAGCCCTCTCGCAGGAACTGATAGTGCGTTCCCTGCGCCGTCCAGCGCAGGCTCGGCTCTACCATAGCCCCCGCCAGCACCTCCAGGGAATCCGGATTGATTGCTTCAAGGAAATTCTCCGGCACCTCGCCATTTTCATCGGTCTCAATGAGATAATCATAGAGACGTACCTCAGCCGGCAGTGCCGTGCGGGCAGCTACCCAGTGCAGCGTTCCCTTGACCTTGCGGCCGGCCGTAGCCCCGCCCGTCTTGGAATCCGGATCGTAGGTGCAGTGCAGCTCGGTGACATTGCCGGCCGCATCCTTGATGACCTCTTCGCACTTGATGATATAGGCATGCTTCAACCGCACCTCGCCGCCCGGCTTCAGGCGGAAAAACTTCTTCGGCGCCTCTTCCATGAAATCATCCTGCTCGATATAGATCTCCCGGGCAAACGGCATATAGCGGTGCCCGCCCTTGAAGGGATGGTTCTCGGCCAGCAGATACTCCGTCCGGTCTTCCGGATAGTTGGTGATGACGACCTTCAGCGGACGCAGCACCGCCATCACACGATCCGCGCTGAGATTGAGATCCTCGCGCACACAATGCTCCAGCATCGCGACATCGACCAGGCTGTTGCTCTTGGCAACACCGATACGCTCACAGAAATCGCGGATGGCTGCCGGCGTATAGCCCCGACGGCGCAGACCGGAGATGGTCGGCATGCGCGGATCATCCCAGCCCTTCACATAGCCGCCCTCCACGAGCTGGCGCAGCTTGCGCTTGCTCGTGACCGTATTCGTGAGATTCAACCGGGCAAACTCGATCTGCCGCGGCCGCGTATTCACATCAAAGCCCAACGACTCGAGCAGCCAGTCATAAAGCGGCCGGTGATCCTCGAACTCCAACGTGCATACCGAATGCGTGATTCCCTCAATCGCATCCGAAAGCGGGTGCGCGAAATCGTACATCGGATAAATGCACCAGGCATCGCCTGTGCGATGATGCTCCGTATGCGCAATGCGATAAATGACCGGGTCCCGCATGGTGATGTTCGGCGATGCCATATCGATCTTAGCCCGCAATACATGCGTGCCGTCCTCGAACGCCCCGGCCTTCATGCGCGAGAACAGCTCGAGATTCTCCTCCACGCTGCGGTCACGGTACGGGCTTTCCTTGCCCGGCTCCGTGAGCGTGCCGCGGTATTCGCGGATCTGCTCCGCTGTGAGATCGCAGACATAGGCCTTGCCGCGGCGGATGAGCTCCGTCGCATACTCATAGAGCCGGCCGAAGTAATCCGAAGCATAGAATTTGCGGTCATCCCAGCTGAAGCCCAGCCATTTCACATCCGCCTGGATGGAGTCCACATACTCTACGTCCTCCTTGATCGGATTCGTATCATCGAAGCGCAGATTGCAAAGGCCCTCATACTGCTGTGCGAGCCCAAAATTCAGGCAGATCGACTTCGCGTGGCCAATGTGCAGATAGCCATTCGGCTCCGGTGGGAAGCGGGTATGAACACCTTCCCCGTATTTTCCATTTTTCAAATCCTCATCGATGGCATTCTGAATGAAATTCGATGCCATATTTACCTTTTCAGCCATATCTCTGCTCCTTTATCCCTCCGGAGATTGCCGATTCTGCAGCCGCCTCCGCTTTTTCCTATTTTTCAATCTCAATATATTCTATTCGCAGACAGGATATTCCTGCTCCCCCAAGGGCTCAAAAATCCGCGGTATCCGTCGCCGCACATTTCGCCGCCATATAAGCACGCAGGCGCTGTGCCCCCTCCGCGACCTCCGGCGTATCCGGCAGACAGGCGATGATGCGATCCACATAGCCGCGTTCTCCGATGCGCTGCAGCGTCCAGCTGAAGTTCACATCGTAGACCCACATGAGCCGCACGAGCTTGCGGTCATCCTGGGTCTGGATGCGGGTATAGTCCACCTGCTCCCCGGCAATGAACTTCGCAAGGAAGCCTGGCGCAAAGCCACCACCCGTGGATGGTGCAAGAAAGGGCGACAGGACCCGATAGATATCGAGCTTATCCGCATCCCGCAGCAGCCGGGCAAAAAACAGCTTACGCTTATCCCGGGCAGGCGCGATCGCCTTTTTATTATGATTGGCAATCGCAAAGAAAAGCAGCTCCTGATCCTCCGCCGACAGTTTCTTTATGAGCGGCAGTTCATGCAGTACCTTGACACTCAGCGCCGCATGATCCTCGGACTGGGCATCGTTGAAGGTCTGATAGAGTGTGAACTGCCGGAAACGCCCGATATCATGGAAAAGCCCCATGAGCTCCGCCAGCTGTCGGTCGTGCGGGTTGAGCCGCAAATGGGCCGCGAGCTCCCGGCTGATCTCCGTCACATAGCCGGTGTGCTCCTCCTTCAGCAGGATTGCCGCCTGTATTTTCTCATCCTCATTGTAAAAGGATTTCATGTAATCTGCCATCCATTGATGCAGCTGTGCCAATAGTTCCTCCATAGGCAGCCTCCTTCAACCATAGTCCTTCTATTATAACGCCATATAACGCCATTATTCAAGATTTCACAGCGCAAAAGCCTGGCAATGCACGTTTCCCGCAGGAAACAGGCCCCCGGGGCAGCAGGTTGAAATCCATCAGCGCGCCGCGCGGAACAGCCGCAGGAACCAGGTATTCCGGAACAGCTTGATCAGCAGCAGCGGAACCGCAATGCTCACCGGAGTCGCCAGGACCGCATAGGGAAGTGCATAGGCGGGGAACCCGCGCAGCTCTTCCGTAACGGGAATTCCCGCCAGATAGAGCCAGATCTGTGCGATGCGGACCTCCACAATGCCATGCACAATCAGGAGGAACAGTGTCCATTTACCGCACAATATCAAAAAATCTGCCAGCCGGCGCGCGGGCCGGAGGGTATCCAGATAATGGGAAAACTGGAACGTGAGCAGTGTTCCCGCTATGCCCCCCAGGAAAAAGATAGCAACATTGCTATACAGCCGGCCATTTACATCGATGACCCCGTTGGCCAGGAAGGCGGCTACGACCACTGCCGCGCAGGGAAGGCTCCATTTCCAGCCCCGGGGCATGATCTCGTACTTGCGCAGCATCGAGCCGAAGAAAAAGAACGGCTGCATCATCATGGCAATATCAGCCCCCCAGGGAAGCGATATGGATTGGCCGATAAAATAACCGCCGGCTGCCAGCAGCAAGGTCAGCACGCCCCGGGCGCCATCCTTCCGGCATAGCTTCAGGACAACCTCCATATAGATGACCTCCGCCACGAACAGGCAGGGCAGAAACCACATCGGCGTCACCAGCATCCAGTCCGTATTCCCGTTGCCATAAAAAATTCCCAGCAGCACATCCTCCGTCAGCCGCGGCTTCAGCTGCAATATGCCCAGCCAGCCCTCGGCCAGCCAGATAAAAAAATAAATGGCATAGCTCACAAAATACGGTACCATGATGCGCTGGAAACGATTTTTCACAAACGGCATGCCCGGTGCTGTCCACTTCCCGATATTCAGCAGATAGCCTGACATGATGAAAAACAGCGGCATAAACCAGGTCGTAACGAAATCATTCAGCGTCCCCAGCGTCGCATGATAGCCGGCAACCATCAAAATCGTTATTCCCTTTGCAATATCCACCCAGTTCCATTTCAATGGATTCACGTCCTTTTCCCTCGTAATTTGCAGTATCCGTTTCCGCCATCGGCTTTACACAAAATGCGCGCCCATCCAGTGAAATCATATCATGAATGAACGCGCATCTGCTATTTGTCTGTAGCTTCCTGTCTTATGCGTTTAACATTTCGCGCACGATGCTGTTGACCAGCTTGCCATCGGCGCGGCCTTTGACCTTCGGCATCAGCAGGCCCATGACCTTGCCCATATCCTTCTGCGAGGACGCACCGCTCTTTTCGACGGCCTCCTTGACAAAGGTCCGGATTTCCTCCTCCGAAAGCTGCTGGGGCAGATAAGGCATCAGCACAGCGATTTCCGCTTCTGTCTGCGCAACCAGGTCCTGACGGTCACCCTTCTTGAATTCCTCCAGGGAATCCTTGCGCATCTTGACTTCTTTGCTGATAATGGCAATGACGCCCTCATCATCGAGTGCCTGCTTGCCATTTCCATCGATTTCCTGCTGGCGGATTGCCGAGCGAACCATGCGGATTACAGCGAGACGCTGCTTTCCTTCTTCTTTCGCCTTCATGGCTGTCTTCATGTCTTCTGTCAGCTGTTCTTTAAGTGACATTCAACTTACCTCCATAAAAGAGCCATTGCATAATGGTTCCATAGTCTAAAATAGCGCCTACGAAGGAACTTCGCAGGCGCTACTCTATTAAGCCCGGAATTTGCGTTTGCGGGCTGCTTCAGACTTCTTCTTACGTTTAACGCTCGGTTTCTCGTAATGTTCACGTTTTCTAACTTCAGCCAGAGTACCAGCTTTCTGGCAGGTACGCTTGAATCTGCGGAGAGCACTATCGATTGTTTCGTTTTTGCCAACTTTGACTTCGTTTGCCATTTATTTTTCCCCCCCTCCACTTGACTTGGGAGTGTATTCACAACTACACCTAAACATTATACACGATAGGTAAAGCGTGTGTCAACAACTATCAGCCCGGCGGCCACTGCATGGACCGTCCGCCGAGCAGGTGGAAGTGAAGATGCTTGACGCTCTGACCGCCCTCATCTCCTGTATTGGCCACCACCCGGAAGCCCTTTGCTGCGATGCCCAGTTCTCTTGCGAGCCGGGGAATCACCTCGCAGGTAATATGCGCCACGAGCTGCTGATCCTCAGCGGTAACAGCGAGCAGGCTTTCGATGTGCTTCTTCGGGATAACGAGTACATGCACGGGGGCCTGTGGTTCCAAATCCTTAAAGGCCACGACGGTTTCATCCTCATAGACGAAATTCGTCGGAATCTCCTTATGGGCAATCTTACAAAAAATACAGTTCTCTGCCATTCTTGTGCACCTCCCCTCACCGAAA
>CAZFPA010000005.1:0-52288 GCA_964520975.1 uncultured Selenomonadaceae bacterium
TTCTCTTCCCTTCACGCTCCCCGGACGTCCGCTCATCCTAGTACAGCGTGCACGAGCGCACCCTGCAGGAGCAGATGCAGCTCGGGAGATGCGCCGCACAGGTGGAGCAGCGCGCCGGCCGGCAGTTGAAGATGGATGCCGCCGGCCTCGATTTCGGCACCGCCCGCCGCAGCGTAAAAAAAGTGCTGCTCGTCAGCCGCTGCCGGCAGGGTGAGCTTCACCCCGCGGCCCTGCCAGCCTTCCAGCGTCACAGTCTTCTCGGCAGTGCGGCGCAGCATCACATTGAAATCCCGGCATTTTCCCCAGCTCAGCGTCCGGCTCTGTCCGCTGAAAGCATTTACCCGGAAGGGCTTCATGCACACGACCTCTCCGCCATCGTGCTGCAGCCGCAGTTCCCCGGACAGCAGCAGCAGCCAACGTTCATAGTCCGGCAGTGCCGTGAATACCGAATGGCTTGCCGCCACACCCGCCGTACTCAGGCGCAGCGTAAAATCCCGAGCCGCATAGCTGCTGCCCGCCGGAGCGATATAAAGCTCCCGCGTCTGCCCGCCCGACCATTCACTTACCGGCTGTTCATCCGCCATTACAAATTCCCATTCCATCGCCGCCACCTCAGGCACTGGCCTGCCCCGGCACCAGCAGCTTCATGCTCTCCTCCCGGATGATCTCCGTGGCCCGGGCCTTGTATTCCATGAATTCCTCACTGGTCTTCACATGATAGTCCCGGGGCCGCTGGATATCGATGTCCAGGATTTCCTTGATCTGTCCGGGGCGGGCACTCATGATGGCCACCCGGTCCGCCAGGAAAATGGCCTCGTCGATGTCGTGGGTGACCATGATGATCATCTTCGGTGATTTCTGCCAGACATCCAGCAGCAGTTCCTGCATCACGCCCCGGGTCTGCATGTCCAGTGCCCCAAAGGGCTCGTCCAGCAGCAGGATGTCCGGATCATTGGCCAGGGCCCGGGCGATAGCCACCCGCTGCTTCATGCCGCCGGAAAGAGCGTTCGGGTACTGCTGCTCAAAGCCATGGAGCCCCACCACGCCGATGTAATACCCGGTGATTTCCTTTCTTTCCTTCGGTGTCAGCCCCTTCTGCTTCAATCCGAAGCTGATGTTCTCCGCCACGGTCATCCAGGGAAAGAGGGTATAGGCCTGGAAAACCATGCCCCGGTCCGGCCCCGGCTCCTCGATGGTCCGGCCGCCGTAGCGGATCCGGCCCTGGCTGGCCTTTTCCAGTCCGCAGATAATGCGCAGCAGCGTGCTCTTGCCGCAGCCCGAGGTACCCAGCAGGGACAGGAATTCGCAGGGGCGCACCTGCAGATTGATATGACTCAGTGCGTGCACCTCGCCTTTTTTCGTCTTATATATCTTGCTGACATCCAGGATGTCCAGCCCGCAGTCTTTTTCTGCCATGATGGATTCCCCTCCTAATGTTCCGTATTCCAGGAAAACAGATACTGATGAACCAGCTTGAAGGCTATGTCGATGAACATGCCGATGAGACCGATGGACAGGATGCCCACGAAGATCCGGGCGGTGTCCATCATGCGCTGGGACTGGATGATCATGTAGCCGATGCCGGAGGAGGCTCCCACCAGCTCCGCCACGATCACATAGGTCCAGGCCCAGCCCAGTACGATGCGCAGGGTATCAACGATATCCGGCAGCGCCTTGGGCAGGATGATTTTCCAGAGCACCCCGGCCCGGGAAACGCCCAGGGTATAGGATACCTCCACCATGGAGGCCGGCGTATTGCGCACGTTGGTGGCAATCATAAGCACCAGCTGCGGCAGACTGCCCAGGATGATCACCGCGATTTTCTCCGGCTCATCGATGCCGATCCAGAGGATGAACAGCGGAATGAAGGCCGACGCCGGCAGGTAGCGCACGAAGGAAAAAAGATATTCCAGCACGCCGGAGCAGGGGGCGTAGGTACCGATGAGCAGCCCCAAGGGCACGGCAATAACCGCTGAAATCAGGAAGCCCGCCATGACCCGGAATACGGTCATGCCCACATCGGTGAGGAACTGGCCGCCCGCGATGAGTTCCACCCCCATCCGCAGGGTATCCGCGATGGAGGGCAGAAAAAATTTATCGATATGGCCCCAGGTGGTAAACCCGATCCAGAGCAGGAATACCATCCCGAAGGACAGTGCCGCCAGGGCAGCCGTCCAGGCCGGCCGGATATGTCCCTGGGGCGTAAAGGCCTCCCGCAGCGAGGCCAGCTGCTTTTTCAGCCCGGTGGCCTCCTGCAGCAGCGGCTCCGGCAGGGTCTTGGGATACGCCACGGTGGAATCCATGGTCATTTTTCTTTCTAACATGATCAGCACTCTCCTTTACAGCAAATTCACAGCTTATGGTGCAGAGAATAAAAAATGACGCCTGGATACACATGTACCAAGCGTCATTGCTTCATTTCTTACCTTTAATATACACTGTCAGTTTACACGAGTCAACGGTTACAGCTTGTTTTTCTTTGTTCTTTGTACAACATTACAGCAATATCCCGTCCTGAAAAATCTTTGTTTCTTCTATTAATGTTTTTCCTCTCAGACTGTCGGATACATTTTATCCACCATGCCCCTGACCATCGCGTCATCGGCCAGCGCCGGAATGGTGATATGGGCCTTGCCCGCATAGGCTTCGTTGAAGGCCTCCGCCGTCTCGATGGAGTGCTCGTTCCGCGCCCAGTTGCGGCGGGCAACACCGCTCATCACATCCCAGAGCAGGGCGCTCTTGATGATTTTATCCACCCGTTCACTGCCATCCAGCACCAGGCCGAAGCCGCCGTTGATGGACTTGCCGATGCCCACGCCGCCGCCATTGTGCAGCGCGCAGAGGCTCATGCCCCGGGCCGCGTTTCCGGCATAGCACTGCACAGCCATGTCCGCCATCACATTGCTGCCATCCTTGATATTGGCCGTCTCCCGGAACGGCGAGTCCGTACCGCTCACATCGTGATGATCCCGGCCCATCATCACCGGGCCGATCCTGCCTTCCCGCACCAGTTCATTGAAGCGCAGCGCGATGCGGATGCGGCCCTGGGCATCCTGGTAAAGGATGCGGGCCTGGGTGCCCACCACCATCTGATGCTTTTCCGCGTCGCGAATCCAGTTATAATTATCCCGGTCCTGATAGCGGCGGTTCGGGTCGATGCACGACATAGCCGCCTTGTCCGTCTCGATGAGGTCCTCGTGACGGCCGCTCAGGCATACCCAGCGGAAGGGTCCATAGCCGTAGTCAAAAAGCTGGGGCCCCATGATATCCTCCACGTAGGAAGGCAGCGTGAAACCATCCTTTTCATCGATGCCATTTTTGGAAAGCTCCTTCACCCCGGCGTCATAGACAGCCTTCAGGAAGGAATTCCCATAATCGAAGAAATAGGTTCCCTTGTCTACGCAGGCTTTGATGAGCGCATACTGACGGCGCAGGCTCTTATTGACCAGGGAGATGAATTTCTCCCGGTCCCCGGCCAGCATGGCCGTGCGCTGGGCAAAGGTCAGGCCCTGCGGGCAGTAGCCCCCGTCGTAGACCGCATGGCAGGAGGTCTGATCGCTCATGAGGTCCACCTTGATATCATGGCGCACCACATATTCCAGCAGATCCACGATATTGCCGTGATAGGCGATGGAAATCGCCGTTTTGGCCGCCAGATGCTTTTGGGCGGAAGCAAAGACCTGCTCCAGGTCCTCATAGCTCTCCTTGACCCAGCCCTGCTCCAGGCGGGTCTTGATGCGGGAGGCATCCACCTCCGCGATGATGCCCACCGCGCTGGCAATCTCTGCCGCCTTGGGCTGTGCACCGCTCATGCCGCCCAGGCCCGAGCTCACGAACAGATGGCCCGCCAGGTCGCCGTCGTTGGGAATGCCCAGATGCATCCGGCCTGCGTTCAGCAGGGTATTATAGGTTCCATGCACGATGCCCTGGGGCCCGATGTACATCCAGCCGCCGGCGGTCATCTGGCCGTAGTTGGCCACACCCATTTCCTCCGCAATCTCCCAGTCCTTCTGGTTGTCGAACATGCCCACCATGAGGCCGTTGGTAAGGATGACCCGGGGAGCCTCCGGCTTCGAAGGGAAAAGCCCCAGCGGATGGCCGGATTCCAATACCAGCGTCTGCTCGTTGGTCATCACCTCCAGGTATTTCTTGATGAGCCGGTACTGCAGCCAGTCATGGCAGACACTGCCCGTCTCTCCATAGGTCACCAGCTCGTAGGGATAGAGCCCCACCTCGAAATCCAGGTTGTTCTCGATCATGACCTGGAAGGCCTTGCCCTCCAGGCAGTTCCCCTTGTATTCATCGATGGGCTTTCCGTAGATGCGGCCTGCCGGGCGCCAGCGATAGGCGTAGATGCGGCCGTAGGTCAGCAGTTCCTGCAAAAATTCCGGTGCCGCCTTCTCATGCAGCTCCTTGGGCAGATAGCGCAGCGCATTCTTCAATGCCACTGCGGTCTGGGCCTTGGTCAGGTGGAAGCCCCGGCTGGGTGCCCGGCGGATGCCCGGCACGAATTCCGGCATTTCGGGAAAAACATTATCCAGCTTGCTATCAATGATTGCTTTTGTCATGGTAAAACCCCTTTCATCTATAAGCATATTAAAAAATCAGCTGTCCGCGCTGAATCACATGCTCTACCTGATTGATCCCCGTATTGTAGACCAGGCTGCGGTAATCGCCGGTCTTCAGCAGCAGCAGATCTGCCTGCTTGCCCGGTTCCAGACTGCCCAGGTGATCAGCCTCCCCCAATGCCGCAGCGGCATTCAATGTCAATGCCGTAACCGCTTCCTCTATTGTCATCTCCATGCCGATGACCGCCAGCGCCAGGATCAGTGGTATGGAATAGGTATAGCAGCTGCCCGGATTATAGTCACTGGCCAGGGCTACCGCACAGCCGGCAGCCAGCATCCGCCTGGCGGGAGCAAAGGGCTTGCGCATGCAGAAGGCGGTGGCCGGCAGCAGCACGGCCACCGTGTCAGAGGCCGCAAGTACATCGATGTCCGTATCGGAAACAGCCAGCAGATGATCGGCGCTCACTGCTCCCAGCCGGGCCGCCAGTCCCGCACCGCCGGTAGAATCAATCTCATCCGCATGCAGCTTGAGTTTGAGTCCCCGCCGGGCCGCGGCCCTGAGCAGCCGCTCTGCCTGCGCCGGTGTGAATACCCCCGTCTCACAGAACACATCGCAAAAATCAGCCAGCTTCTCCGCTGCCACCAGAGGCAGCACCTCTGCTGCCAGGAAGTCCACGTATTCATCCGGTCGGCCCGCATATTCCGGCGGCAGTGCATGAGCCCCTAAAAACGTGGTCTTCAGCGTCACTGGCAGTTCCCTCCCCAGACGCCGCAGTACCCGGAGCTGCCGAAGCTCCGTATCGCGATCCAGGCCATAACCGCTTTTTCCTTCTGCCGTTGTGACCCCCAGCCGCTGCATGGCCTGCAGCACAGCTTTTCCCTGGGCATACAGTGCAGCTTCGCTGCTCTGCCGGGTGGCCTGCATCGTGCTGCAGATTCCGCCGCCCCGGGCCAGCAACTCCAGATAAGGAACTCCCTCCAGCCGGTCAATGAACTCCTCTGCCCGACTGCCGCCAAACAGCAGATGGGTATGCGGATCCACAAAACCAGGCAATACACAGCAGCCTGCGGCATCCAGCACTTCCGCCGCCTGCGGTGCCTGGGCCCGCACCGTAGATTCCGGGCCCACCGCGCTGATCCGGCCATCCTCTATATAGACCGCCGCCTGCGGATAACGGCACAGCTTCTTCATAGCCGCACCATGCAAAGCGCCATGCCCCAGCGGTGTGATCAGTTCTCCAATATTTTTTATCAGCATATTTTTCATAAACATCCGCTCCCCATACCCCCAAAGGCCGGCATCTGGCGGAAGCTTTCTCCCCCAAGTGCCGGCTGACGGGAAAATTTCAGGTTCTCACTTTCTCGTAAGGAAGGAACCATCGATGATGCTGGCCGCGTCCACAGCCTTATCGATAAGCCCTACGCTCACCCAGAGATCTGAAGCGGTCTTCACGATTTTGTAGAAGTCCCCCGGATTGTCCTTGGTACCGAAATAGGTCTTGTTGCCGGCCTCGTCATAAAAGGTCACATCCCCCAGTTCCTTCTTGAGGTTCTCCGGCTTCTCCCCGAGGCGCTTGGCCATGATCGCGATGGCTTCATCCGGGTTGCTCTTCAGGAAATCCAGTGCGTCATACCAGCCGTCGATGATGGCCTGCACAGCTTCCGGATGGTCCTTGATGAAATCCTTGCGCATGGCGAAGGTATCCACGATGACGCCAGGGCTGGCCTTGCTGTCCAGCATGGTGTAGCCGAAATCCGTGGCCGAAGCCTTGGAGAGCCAGGGCTGCCAGGTGATGGCCGCGTCCACCTTGCCGGCTACGAAGGCCGCCCCCGCATCGCCGGCGGACATGGACTGCACATCAAAATCCTTGATGGTCATGCCCTTTTCCTTCAGCAGGTACTGGAACCAGAAGAAATCCGCCCCGCCGGTGGTATCCAGGGCCACCTTTTTGCCCTTCAGGTCTTCGATGCTCTTGAAGTCCTTTTTCGCGATGATGCCATCGCCGCCGGAAGAAGTATCCAGCGCCAGCACCTGGGCGATATCGATGCCCGCCGCGGCGTTCACCACATGGGTGTCAGCGGTGGTGGATACGCCCTGGATGCGGCCGGCGGCCAGCGCGCTCTTGCTGTCGGCCTTGGATTCGATGGACTGGATCTTCACATCAGCGCCATGCTTTTTGAAGAAGCCCTTTTCCTCCGCGATATAGAGGGGTGCAAAGCCGATCCAGGAGGACTGGCCGATGAGCACCTCCTGGGCCGGCTTGTCGCTGCCGGAGGATGAGGAGGCGGCCTCCTTGGCCGGAGCACCGCAGCCGGCCACTGCCATAGTCAGGCTGGCGGCCAGGGTAAGGGATATCATTTTCTGCCAAAGCTTTTTCATAGGGAACAACTCCTTCTCTCTTCATAATAAAAAACAAAGCAGCCCAAGAGAACCTATCCTCTGAGCGTCTTTGCCCGGTACTGCTTATTCAATTCACCAGATCCGCGGGAACCCCGCCCCGCAGCATGGTCAGCGCGTTTTTCACCGTGCGCTGCTTCAGATCTTTGTAGGACTCCGCTGAAATATAGGAAACATGCGGCGTCACCAGGATATTCTCCGTATGCAGCACCACCTCCCGCCCGGTGGGCGGCTCCTGGCTGATCACATCCAGTACGGCACCAGCCAGCCGTTTCTGCCGCACCGCCATAATGAGCTCCGCTTCCCGCAGCACCCGGCCCCGGGAAGTGTTGATGAGCACCGCGGTAGGTTTCATGATGGAGAATTCTTCCTCCCCCAGGAAGCCCTCCGTGGTCTCATCGTATTTGATGTGGACGCTCACGAAATCAGCTTCCGACAGGCCCTCTGCCAGACTCACCTTTTTGATGCCCCGCACGGCCATGCGCTCCGCCCCCACAAAGGGATCGTAGCCCAGCACCCGCAGGCCCAGCTTTTCCGCCCGTTCCCCCACATAGAGGCCGATGCGGCCGCAGCCGGCAATGAGCAGGGTCTGCGCGGACAGCCGATGGACGGGCCGGTTCACCGCCTGGGCTCCCCAGCGGCCGGCGGCCAGGTCAGCTCCATAGCCGTCCAGCCCCTTGCTGCTGCGCAGGATAGCCGCCAGCACATAATCGGCGATATCCTCCACACAGTAACCGCTCACGTTGGTCACGGAAATTCCCTTCTGGCGCGCCGCCGCTATATCCACCCGGTCATAACCGCCGCCGTAGACCGCAATTCCCTTGCAGCATTCCAGCTTTTCGATGGTCGCCGCCGGCAGCGGCACGTAGATCTGCGCCAGTATGATATCGGCCCGGCAGCCAAAGGCCTTCAGGTCCGCTTCATAGTCATAGGTGGAATGGCGTATCCGGGCATCCGGCAGTTCCCGGGCCAGCAGCTCTTCCTCCACCTGGTAATCCGGCCATTCCTCATCAATGATCCAGACCAGTTCTCCAGCCATAATATCACTCCCCCAGCAGGGTCAGGCTGCCTTGCTCCGCATCCAGCTCAGCCAGCATCCCGTCCTGCGCTTCTTTGTAAAATTCCGGTGCCATACGGTTCACCATGGGTGCCTCAAAAATAATGGCACTGGCCGCCAGGGTGGTATCCGCGTCCTGCACCACCATGCCCGCGGGCCCCATGCCCGTAAGCTGCAGCTGATACATACCGTCGGCCTGCACCACGGAGCTGGCCTTCCCATAGGGAAATACCAGAATTTTTCCGGTGATGGACCGGCCGTACAGGCAGTGTTCCTTTTCAATGACCACGCCAGTCTTCGGATCGATGAGGTAAAAGCAGACCGCATCCCTGGAAAACAGCAGCTCTCCCTTCACCAGGCCTCCGGCAATCTTGTGACAGGAATATTTCCGCATTTCAATACACCCCCTTCAGGGCCGCTTCCACGCTTTTCTCCAGCGGCGCTATGACGAACTGCATCTGCCGCCGCTTGGTGTAATAGGCGCATTTCGGCGAATCGGTAATGCCTTTTTTCCCGTAGAGGAATTTCCAGCAGGGCTGATCCATGCAGGTATCCTCCACAAGGGTGCCGCCCGCGGCCCGGATCGTGTCCAGATACCCCATCTTGGCCGCCAGGCTCCGGGTCAGGGAGGATGTCATGATGAAAAGCGGCACCGCCAGCCGGCGTCCCTTGACCATCTCCGCTATGACCGCCACCTGATCGATGGTGAAATGAGGACAGCCGTAGAGGGCGAAATCAATTTTCCCGCCGGGGGCAGACAGCTCGTTGCGCATGGCCTCCAGCTCCGGCCGGGTGATGGTGACCTCCTTTTCCGGCTGCCGGCCCTGGAAGGCATCCTGCCGGGTCTTTGCCTCCGGCGTAAAGCCCACGATATGGTAGAGCGCCACATTGCCGCCGGTATTCAGCTGGGCCCCCAGGTTCATCAGGGATTCCTTGGTGGGCTTTTCCAGCCCTTCGAATACCGGTACCGCAAAGCCTGTCTTGCGGGGGGTGAGATAGCCCAGCAGCTGGTAATCAAAATCATCCAGCGGCCCGGCTTCCACATGGACCAGCACCTGCCCGGCCCGGTTCTCGTCCAGCAGGAAGCCGTACCAGGGGGTGACCCCCGTCACCGCGGAGCACAGGGCGCTCTGGGCCGATTCCCGGTTGGAGCGGGCTCCGTAGACGGAGTTCACAAAAGGAGTGGCACTGGATTCGGAAAAGGACAGGATCTCCCCGAAATAGGGAACGTTGCGTTCCAGATAGGGAGTGCAGTCATAGGTCATGATGGCCCCCAGGGCATTGTAGGCCGCATGGGTACGCTTCACCACCGCCTCGTCCTTCGGCTCCAAAGTGGTGATTTCCTTGAACTGCTGCCAGTTAAAGCTGGGATTCACCGTGGGCCGTACCCGGCATTTTGCGCCGCCGGCGGCCAGCTTTTCCGCGAACCAGAGATCTGCCTCCTGGTTGCTCAGGGCCACATGGGTACGGGAGACCGGCACCATATAAGGAGCATCGTAGGCCTCGCCAATGGCCGCCAGTATCTTCATGGCCAGCTGGGTACCGGCACCATAGGTGCCAGCCAGCATGGCCTTTTCTTCTTCCTTTAATTTCATCGGTAGCACCTCCTCAGCTTTCCAGATATTCCATGGTTTCCCTGATCCGCTCCAGCAGCTTTTCATCTTCCAGCAGCTGCAGCCGGCCATCGGCCACGGTGACGCGGCCATTCACCACCACCCGCTTCAGGGCGGTGGGCTGCAGGGAGTAGACCAGGTTGGGCAGGAACTGCCCGCTGCGGCTCAGCGGCTGCATGGAAAGGTCCCGCAGGTCGATGGCCGCGAAGTCCGCCGCATAGCCCGAGGCCAGCCGGCCGATGGGCAGGTCCAGCGCCCGGGCACCGCCGGTAGTCCCCATGGAAAAGGCATTCTTGTAATTCACGCAGAGCGCGTCGAGCGTATGGACCTTCTGCAGTATGGAGACCATACGCATTTCCTCGAATACGCTGATGCGGTTGTTGCCGCAGGCTCCATCGCTGCCCAGCGCGATGCCCGCATGACCGCGTATAAAGGCCGGGATATCCGTCACGCCGTCCGCCAGGAACATATTGCTGGAGGGACAGTAGATGAGCTGCCCGCCCCGGCTGCCGAGCAGCGAGATTTCCTCCGGCGTGAGCCATACCCCGTGGATGATGGCCATGCTGTCATCCACCACGCCCAGCTCAGCCAGATACATGAGGGGCGTAGTGCCATGGGCTTTTTTCACCTGCTCGACCTCGAAGGGCTCCTCTGCTACATGGATATGAAAGGGCGTATGGTATTTTCTCGCAAGCTGCCAGCCCGACTGGATCATTTCCGGTGAGGCCGCATGGAGGCTGTGCGGCGCCGGTATGACCTTGGCCATGCCGCCGGAATAACGCCGCATAAGGCTTTCGGTATTCCGCTCCGCCTCGGCCACAGTTTCCTGATAGCCCCGCGGCGCACCCTCCCAGTCGTACATGGTGCGGGCCAGCACCAGCCGGATGCCCGCGTCATGCGCGGCCCGGATCACGGCCTCATCACCCGCAACGCCGTCGTTGTGCAGGTAAAAGAAATCACAGACCGTCGTCACGCCGCATTTCATCATTTCGCAAAAAGCGAAGAGCGCACCGGTATAGATATCCTGCACCCGCAGCTTCGGCGAATATTTATAGAGGGATTCGTCCCGCCATTCCAGAAAGGGACGGTCCGCCGCAATGCCCCGCAGCAGGCTCTGAAAGCTGTGGTTATGGGCATTGACGGTGCCGGGCACCAGCGCGAACTCCGGCCAGGACTCCACGGCGGCATCGGGATAGGCCGCACGCAGTGCGCCATAGGGACGCACCGCCAGGATATCCCCGTCCCCGACCGCCACCGCAAAACCGGCCCGATACACGCCATCCACCAGACAGCCCGCGGGCCGAAAGATCGTTGTACTCATAAAGAAAGCCTCCTGTCCAAAAGCAGTACCGCATCGAGCAGCACCTGCGCCGCCTGGGCAATTTCCAGCCCGTTGGTATCCTCCTGCGGGCAATGGCTGCGCCCGTCGATGCTCTGCACAAAGAGCATCGCGGATTTCGTGAGCCGGGCCATATTGGCCGCGTCATGACCGGCCATGCTCACCAGGCGCCGGCAGGGATGGCCGTTTGCCGCCATGGAATCCTCCAGGGCAGTGATGAGGTCTTCATCCAGGGGCATTTCCGGCTGATCCAGATCCAGCCGGCGATCGATGCGGATGCCCCGCCGAGCCTTGATTCCATCGATAGCAATGGTAAGTTTTTCCAGGGCCAGCTGCCGTTTGGCAGGCTGGGCCGTGCGCAGATCCAAGGTCAGCAGCACCTCGCCCGGAATGATATTTGAGGCATTGGGCTGCACCTCCAGATGGCCCACAGTAGCGGTAAGCCCCTCCATCGCCGGCTCCTGCATGATATGCTCCACCGCCAGCACCACCTCTGCCGCGCCAGCCAGCGCATCCCGCCGATGGATTGGCAGGGTGGTTCCCGCATGGTTCGCATCCCCCTGGATGGTGATGATCTCCCGGTAGATTCCGGTGATGCAGGTCACGGCCGCTACGGCTTCCCCCGCATCGAAAAGCCGGCGTCCCTGCTCGATATGACATTCCATGAAGGCCGCTATCTCCTGCGGACCCAGCAACGGCTCTGTCCCCTCCGGGATGGCCGCAGGATTGCCGCCGAGCCGTTCCACCGCGCAGACCAGGCTCTCCCCTGTTTTACAGTCCCGCAGCGCCCCGAGAGCCGCGCGCCCCAAACGCCGGCTCAGCACCTTGGTGCCGAGCGTGGAAACGCCGAAGGAATTCGGCTCCTCCCCGGTAAAGGAAACAATGCCCAGCGGATGCCGGAGCTTTACGCCGTTTTCCTGCAGGGTCTGAAATATCTCCGTGGCCATGAGCACCCCAAGGGCTCCATCCAGCCAGCCGCCATTGGGAACCGTGTCGTGATGCGATCCCAGCACGATGGCCTTCTGCAGGTGCTGGCCGGGCCGGATTCCCCAAAGGTTGGCAATCGCGTCCACCTCGACCTGCAGCCCCAGCTCCTTCTGCCAGCAGTCCAGCAGCCATTTGCGGGCCTCACTGTCCGCGGGGCTGCCCAGCTGCCGGTCGATGCCGCCCGCCGCGTTGCACCCCACCTGCCGCAGCGCATGGAGCCGCTGCAGCAGGCGCGGGGCATTGATCCGGCAGCCTGTATCCTTCGTCGCCGCACATGCAGCCATTACAATCACTTCCTCATTTCATCAATATAATATACTGTCCTCATTTTTTCGGGCACTTCCTCAGAGCATATTGTAGAGAAAATCCTGGGTGCGCTGCTGCTGCGGATGCAGGAACACCTCCTGCGGCACGCCCTGCTCGACCACATGGCCGTCCGCCATGAACATGACCTCGCTCGCAACCTCCCGCGCAAAGTTCATTTCATGGGTCACGACGATCATCGTCATGTGCTCATCGGCCAATGCCCGCATGGTTTTAAGCACCTCGCCCGTAAGCTCGGGGTCCAGCGCGGAGGTCGGCTCATCGAACAGCATGATCTCCGGCTGCATGGCCAGGGCCCGCGCGATGGCGACGCGCTGCTGCTGCCCGCCGGAGAGCCGGGCCGGATAGGCATCGCATTTATCCAGCAGTCCCACGCGTGCCAGCAGTCCGCGGGCACGCTCCACCGCCGCGGTGCGCGCTTCCTTTTTCACGAGGATTGGCGCCTCGATCAGATTTTCGAGCACCGTCATGTGCGGAAACAGATTGAACTGCTGAAACACCATGCCCATGTGGCTCAAAATCTCCCGGCCTTTGGCACCCGTCTCATAGGCCACGGCCCCGAGGTCGTTCTCTCCCGCGAAGGAATGTCCGGCCACCTCGATTGAGCCATGATCGATGCTTTCGAGATGATTCAGGCAGCGCAGCAGGGTCGATTTTCCCGAGCCGCTGGGGCCGATGATCGCGAGCACCTCCCCGCGTTTTACCTCCAGGTCGATGCCCTTCAATACCTCGGTTCCATTGAAATGCTTGTGAATCTGATGCATGCGCACCATGATTTCCTCTGACATAGTCCCATCTCCTTTCTTTGTGAATCAGGCGTCGTATTTGGCAAAATGGGCTTCAAGCCGGCCAAAGCCCCAGGTCAGCACAAAGGTCATGGCCAGATAGAACACTCCCGCGACCACAAAAGGCGTCATATCGAATTCCCGCTGAACGATGCTGCGGGCCACCCGCAGCAGATCATTCATCGCGAGAATATAAATGAGGGAAGTATCTTTGACCAGATTGATCGTCTCATTGCTCATCGGCGGCAATACCCGGCGGATCATCTGTGGTATCACGATGCGCCGCATGGTCTGTCCATAGGTGAGTCCCAGCATGCGCGCGGCCTCATACTGGCCGCGGTCGATGGACTGGATGCCCGCCCGAAAGATCTCGGAAAAATACGCCGCATAGTTCAGCGTAAAGGCCAGCAGCGCGGCCATGATATCCGGCAGCCGCAGCCCGATCATCGGCAGTGCGAAGTACACAAACAGAAGCTGCAGCATGAGCGGGGTTCCCCGCATGATCCAGATATAGGCCGCGACCAGCAGCCGCAGCGGACGAAACCGCGCAATGTGCCCCAATGCGATGAGCAGCCCCAGCGGCAAAACCAGCAGGAATGTAATCAGAAATATTTGCAGGGTGATTTCACTGCCCTCCAGCATCGGCAGTACAATTTGAGCGATTTTATCCATGCGTCCTCAGCCTTTCTTGCAGAATCCCGGATTCCTTATTTTTTGGTGATATCCTTGCCGAACCATTTTTCGGAAATCTTCGCCATGGTTCCATCCGCCTTCATCTCATCCATGACCTTCTGAATCTCATCATGCAGTGCCTGGTCATCCTTGCGGAAACCGATGCCAAAGGTGCTGACCGGACCTACAACGACCTCCAGGGCCTCAAGCTTTTCCGGATGCTTGCTCATGTAGTAGCGGCCCGTGATTTCATCCGATACAATGGCATCGAGACGGCCGTTTTCGAGATCCATGAAAGCAGAGATATAATCCGAATACTTCTTGAGCTCCTTCATGCTGCCCTTGAGCTGCGCGTTGCCATCGAGGTATTCCTCCGCGGTGCCGCCGCTCTGCGTGCCTACAGTCTTCCCGGCCAGGTCCGACTCGGATTTGATGTTCTGTGCCTTGCCCTTGCTCACGAAGACAATCTGACGGTTATCCATGTAGGGATCGCTGAACATCATATTTTCCTTGCGCTTCTCGGTGATATCGAGACCGTTCCAGAGCACGTCGACACGGCCGCTCTTGAGCTCGGCCTCCTTGCTCTCCCAGTCGATGGCCTTGAATTCGACCTCACGCCCCAGGCGCTTGGAGGCTTCCTTGGCTACATCGATATCAAAACCCGTGATTTCGTTGTTTTCATCCTTGAAGCCCATCGGCGGATAATTGTCGTCGAGCCCGACAACGATCTTCTTCGGCGTATCGGCCTTCGCGGCTTCCTTCGCCTGAGAGCCGCAGCCCGCCAGCAGGCCTGCAGCCAGAACTACCATCATACATAAAGCAAAAATCTTTTTCATGTTCTTCTCCTCCATCACATTGTTTACATTATTTTTCTCTATAGTCTCCCGGGCCAGGCCCGAGGAATTTTAAAAAGCCAGCGTTCCGGTCACGCTTTCGACGCGCTGCACAAGCGTGCCGTCCGCAATGAGGTCATGGAGCTTCCGGATTTCCGGCGACAGGAAGCGGTCCTTATCGAGATGCGGGATGATTTCCCGGATGGCCTGCTGTGCGGCGGCTGTCCCCCGGCCCGGAGCCAGCGGCTCCAGGAAATCGATGCCCTGGGCGGCGGCCAAAAGCTCAATGGCCAGTACATTGACCACATTATTGAGAATTTCCCGCGCCTGGCGCGCCGCGATGGTTCCCATGCTCACATGATCCTCCTGGTTCGCGGAGGTCGGAATGGAATCCGCGCTGGCCGGATGCACGAGCACCTTGTTCTCGGACACCAGCGAAGCCGCCACATACTGCGTGATCATGAGGCCGGAATCGACGCCCGGAAAGGCGGTCAGGAACGCCGGCAGATTGCTCAGGTGCATGTCGAGCAGGCGATTGGTACGGCGCTCGGAAATATTGCCGAGCTCCGCGATGGCAAGCTTGAGGTAATCCATCACGAGCGCTACGGGCTGCCCGTGGAAATTACCGCCGGAGATGGCCTCCCCGGTATCCGGCATAATCAGCGGGTTGTCCGTCACGGAATTGATCTCGATGGTAAGCGTGCGCGCTGCATGGCGCAGCGCATCCTTGGAGGCTCCATGCACCTGCGGCACACAGCGCAGCGAATAGGCATCCTGCACCTTGGAGCAGTGAATATGGGAGGCAATGATGGCGCTGTCCGCGGTGAGTGCAAGCAGGTTTTCGGAGGCGGCCCGCTGGCCCGGATGCTCCCGAACCGCGCTGATCCGCAGGTCAAAGGCGGCCCGTGTTCCCTTCAAGGCCTCAAGGCTCATGGCAGCCGCGATATCGGCGGCCTTCATGAGATTCATGGCATCCTGCCAGGCCATGCAGCCAACGGCGGTCATCATCTGCGTGCCATTGATGAGGGCCAGCCCCTCCTTGCCGCTCAGCACGATAGGCGACAGCCCCGCCGCCGCAAGCGCCTCGCGCCCGCTCCGCCGTTCCCCCTGGACAAAGGCTTCGCCCTCACCGAGCATGACCAGCACCATGTGCGACAGCGGCGCCAGGTCGCCGCTCGCCCCCACGGAGCCCTGGCACGGAATCACGGGAACAACACCATGATTGAGCATCGCAAGCAGCAGCTGCACCGTCTCAAGCCGAATCCCCGAATAGCCCTTTGCGAGTGAATTGGCCCGCAGCAGCATGGCGGCCCGTACGACATCCGCCGGGAACGGCTCCCCCACGCCCGTGGCATGACTCAGTATGAGATTGCGCTGGAGCTGCGCCCGCTTTTCCTTTTCAATGAATACCGTACTGAAATCTCCAAATCCGGTAGACACGCCATAGACCGGGCGTTCCTCTTCGAGGATGCGGTCTACGATCGCCCGGCTGTGGAGAATCTGCGCCTCTCCGGCGGAGCTCAGCTCCACCTTCTCCCCCGCCCGCGCGGCCTGGACTACCTGCTCCAGCGTCAATGAATTACCATCCAATAAAATCATGCGTTCTCGCTTCCTTTACTCTGCTAAAAGTTTAAAATGATAGTTGAATCAAGAGGTACTGCAATTGATGAAAGTATTTATATCAAGTAAAAAAATAAAGGCATTCAGAGCCATGCCCTAAACACCTTTGTTTAGCTGTTGCTGCCCACAGCAACCAAGAAAAAAGACAAAGTGCAGAAGCAATACTTCTGACCACTTTGTCTTTGTATGCGATAAATATACCACAACAGAATCCTATTGTCAACGTGAAGAATACTACAAATAACAGTTGTGCTGTATTTCAGCACCATAAAAATACGATATGTAAACAATCATAGGCTTCTGCGGTATGGATTTCCGGTACAGCTTATTTCGTGAAGTACGTCTTGTGCTTGCGTTCCTGCGCATGGATGGCATCCAGCCGCTCAGCGAAATTGGGCATCCGCACCGCAATATCGCGCAGCAGCAGGCTGAAAAACACACTGGGCGTGCTGCAGCCATCGAAGGGAGATTCCATCGTAACCGGCACGAAGATCGCCTGATCGGTATGCTTCACCAACGGTGAAAAACGGCTGTCCGTGATGGCAAACAACGGGAAGCCGGCCCGCTTAAGCGACTGGCATTTCTTGATGAGCACCGTCGGATAGCTGGGGAAACCGACCGCGAGAATATGGAGCTTCTCCGGATTGGAAAACTCAATCCACTCCCAGTTCGGCGTTGCGGGCGTCACAGAAATCACATCCACACCGATTTTTTTCAGCACGTATTCCAGGTAAGTCAGGATAGCCCCGGAAAGCTCTGCCGACAGCAGCACAATGCGCTTTCCGCTCAGCACAATCTGCACAAGCTCCTCATATTCCTTGCTCTGAGAGATTTCACCGAGCTGACGGATATTGTCGATCTCGCGCTCCAGAATTTCCATCCGCGGATCATCCAGCGGCAATTCCACAATATCTGCCGACTGCGGGTTGCGCAACTGGCGTGAAGCAATCTGCTGAAGATTGCGCAGGAATTCGTTGTAGCCATGATAGCCCAGCGCAATGAAAAACCGGGATACGCTGCCCTGGCTCACGCCCATGGCATCCGCCAGCTCATTGGCCGTCATGAATACGACCTGCAGATAATTCTTTTCAATATACAGGGCAATGCGCTGGTAAACCGGTGAAGAATCCGCCACCCGTCCCAGCAGCTGGGTCATTTCATCAATGCTCTTAAAAAGTTTTACTGCCATAATAATCTCTCCACTCTGCTTTTAATCATAAAAATACGGCTCACCTTCCGCCGGTGATATCATTTTTCGGGAAACGCGGTGTCCTCCTGCTTCAAAAGGCGATAACCGATCCCGACATGGGTCTGGATATAGCTGCCGGGCTCGCCCCGCCCTTCGAGCTTCTTGCGCAGCGTGACCATGAAGACACGCAGCGAAGCCACATCGCCGGACAGGTTGCTGCCCCATACCTCTTTCAATATGTACTGGTGCGTGAGCACCTTGCCGACATTTTTCGCCAGCAGGCACAGGAGCTTGTATTCCAGCGGTGTAAGGTGCAGCTCCTGCCCCGCAAAGTACACGCAATGCGCGGCATAATCGATGCGCAGGTCCCCGTTCACGAATTCCTGCGCATCCGGCGCAGGAGACAATACACTCAGGCGCCGCAGCGTAGTCCGTATGCGGGCCAGCAGCTCGTCGACGCTGAAGGGCTTCGTGATGTAGTCATCGGCCCCCGCATCGAGTGCCGCGATTTTGTCGCGGTCATCGCTGCGCGCGCTGATGACAAGGATGGGCATCGCCGACCAGCTGCGGATACGACGGATGATTGCCACCCCATCCATATCCGGCAGGCCGAGGTCAAGCAGCACGATATCCGGCTGCTGCGAGGTCACCGCCAGCAAGGCCTGCCGCCCATCGGACGCGCTTTCGAACCGATAGTTCTGCGTCTCGAGCGTGACCGTGATAAGATTCCGCACGGCCGCGTCATCCTCGACGACTAAAATCAAGGGGTTATCCATGAACCTCCGCCTCCTCCAGACAAAGTGTGAACCGGAAAATCGTACCATGCGGCCGGTTGTCGCGCACGCTGATGCTGCCGCCATGCGCCACAATGATCGAGCGGCAGAGCGCGAGCCCTATACCCATGCCGCGGCGGCCATCGGCCGCCTTATGGCCGGAGGTATAGAACAGATCGAATACATGGGCCCGGTCAGCCGCGGGGATACCGCCGCCGTTATCCGCGACCTCGATGACCGCAAAGCCATTGTTTTTCGTAGCGGAGATGGTGATTTCCGTCTCCTCCGGCGTATATTTCAACGCATTGTCCAGCAGGTTCATGAACACCTGCAGCAGCAGCCGCACATCCGCCCGCACGAGCAGCAGGTCGTCCTCCAGGGAAACCCGGAGCTTATGGCTCCCGAGGCGCGGCCGCGCATGCGTGACTGCCTCCTGGATCACATCGCCGAGTACCTCTGGCTGCATGTTGAGCTGCAGATTCCCGTTATCGAGGCGCGTGACCGAGAGCAGATTCTCGACGATGTCGATGAGCCAGTGCGCATCCGCGGCAATATCGCTGCTGAGCCGCTTCCGCTGCTCTCCATCGAGACGTTCCGCGGACTGCAGCAGCTCGGCATTGCCCGCGATCGTCGTGAGCGGCGTGCGCAGATCATGGGAAATGGCCCGGAGCAGATTGTTCCGGAGCTGGTCCTGCTTGGCCGCGACCTCCATCGCGCGGCGCTGACGGCGCTGATGATCCTTCTCCAGCGCGAGCGCGCTGCTGTCGATGAGCGCTACGACCATGTTGTACTCAAAGGAGCTCAGCCGCTCCCCATCGAGTGCGATTGCAATGACGCCCATCACGCGCTCACGGCCGCGCACCGTCAGGTACAGGCAGTGCGCCGCCGGCAGGGTGTTCGTCATCGCCCCCGCATGCTTGTTGTTCTTGTAGGCCCAGGCCGCCAACGCCCGTTCATTGCCGGCCAGGTAGGCCGACATGTCCGTCTGCTGTCCGCGGCGCGGAAAGAGATGCGGGTCCTGCATGTTGCGCCCGTCATAAAAAAGCACGGTACGGTCGAGCAGCTTCTGCAGCTGCTGGCCCATGACCCGGAAGATCTCGGCACGTTCCTCGGTGTTCTGCAGCCGGGATACGGTTTCCAGCATGACCTCCGTCCGATAGGCCTTCTCCGCGGACTGCCGGGCCTGCCGCCGCACCTGGCGTGTCAGCAGTACGACCGTCAGCGAGACGAGGAACATGACGAAAAAGGTCAGCGTCGCGCCCGGTGCATAGGCGGAAAAGGTATAGCGCGGCGCCACAAACATGAAATTGAACACGAGCACGCTCAGCAGCGCGTCCAGCAGGCTGTAGATCCAGTTTTCCACAAAGAAAGCCGGTCCCAGCACGCCCAGCAGGTAGACCATGATGATGTCCGTGCCGCTGTAGCCGCTGGAATCAATCCCCATACCCAGCACCGTGCTCACCGCGAGGGAGAGCGCCACGAGCCCGAGATCCCGCAGGCCATGCCGCAGCACCGGATGCGGCCGCAGCCGGCGCATGGCCGGTACGTAGGTGCCCGCTGTATGATCCGGGATGATGTAGATATCGAGATTGGGCGCGAGCTCCTGCAGGCGCGTACCGAAATTTGGCCGCGGGGAAAAGAGCCGCCGGCGTGTCATGGAGCGGCCCAGCACAACCTTGGAGATACGCGCCTTTTTCACGTATTCCGCGATCTGCCAGCCGACATCCTCGCCGTATACCGTCACAATGTTCGCGCCCAAAGAGCGCGCCAGCTTCGTATTCGCATCCAGGCGCCGCCGGTTATCCGCACTCATGCTGGAAAAATCCGGCATCTCGACGAAAATCGCCGTGAATTTGCCGCCAAAGGCTGCGGCCAGCCGGGCTGCCGCACGGATGACCCGCGGATTCGATGGCGAGGAGGACAAGCCGATGAGCACATGCTCCTCAATGGGCACCTCGCTCTTTTCCTCCGAACGGCGGCTCATGCGCTCCGTCATACGGCGCAGCGCGATTTCCCGCAGGGAGCGCAGGTTCTCCTGCACAAAGAAATTGTGCAGCGCAGCGCCCGGGTCCCGGTAGATCTTGCCGGCCCGCAGACGTTCCAGCAAGGCCTCGGGATCGATGTCGACGAGCTCGACCTGTGAGGCACCGTCAAAGAGCTCATCGTTGATGCGCTCACGTACCACGGTTCCCGTAATGGCCGCCACGATATCATTCAGGCTCTCAATATGCTGCACATTGACCGTCGTCCAGACATCGATGCCCGCACGCAGCAGTTCCTCCACATCCTGGGCACGCTTCTGGTGACGGCAGAACGGCGCATTCGTATGCGCGAGCTCATCGACGAGAACCAGCTGCGGTTTGCGCGCGAGCACCGCGTCCACATCAAGCTCGGTGAGCTCGATATCCCGATAGATGCCATGGCGCAGCGGCACCTGCTCAAGCCCGACAGCCAGCGTCGCCGTATCCGGCCGCGCGTGCGGTTCAATATAGCCGAGCACAACATCCGTGCCGGCAGCCGCAGCCTGATGGGCAGCCTCCAGCATGGCATAGGTCTTGCCTACGCCCGCCGCATAGCCAAAGAATATCTTAAGCCTCCCCTGGGTCTTCGTCTTTTCCTCCTGCCGGATACTCTCCAACAGCTGCTCCGGGTCCCTGCGTTCCAAACCCATTCACACCCTTTCACGAAAGCGGAGTTTGCCAGCCCCGTTTTCCAATCTTATCATAACATTAATTAAATTGATTGAAAACCAAACAAACAGCCCGGCTTTTTAACAAAAAACCAGGTCGTTCGTTTTTAGTATCATAGGATCCCATCCAGTATTAAATTGACCTTGAGTACATTCACACGCGGCTCTCCAAAAATCCCCAGAAAACGGCCTTCCGTACAGCGATCCAGAATAGACTGCACCTCTTCCTCACTGCGTCCCGTATTCCTGGACAGGCGCCGCACCTGATATGACGCGGCTGCCGGCGATATTTGCGGATCGAGCCCGCTGCCCGAGTTTGTCACAAGATCGACGGGTACGGGCGTATCGCCCATTTCCGGATGCGCGGCCCGGATTTCAGCTACACGCTGTGCCAGCAGCTTTTTATAGGCCGGGCTGGCCGGACTCAGATTGGACGGTCCGCTGTAAAAAAGTTTTTCTCCATCTATAGTCCTATAAATATCAGTAGCAGGTCCCATCACTCGACCCCAAAGATGACCGGCTCCACTGGCCGGCTGCCCGATGCAGGCCGATCCATACGCCTTTCCCTCCCGCGAAAGGAACAAACTACCATTGGCCTGCTGGGGAAAGGCCGCCTGCAGGATGCCTGTGAGCAGAAGGGTATAAAGCCCGCCGCAGACCACGGTAAAGGCCAGGAGCAGGCGAAACGCCTGCGCGCAGATGGCTGCTTTTTCTGTTTTCATATTCTGTGCCCTCTTCCCTTCATATAAATAAGCCCAGCACCAGATCAAGCAGCTTGATGCAGATGAACGGTGCAACCATACCGCCGACACCATAGACCAGCAGGTTGTGCGCGAGCAGGCGGGAAGCCGGAACCTCCCGATACTTTACGCCCTTCAAGGCCAGTGGAATCAGCGCGATGATGATGAACGCATTGTAGATGACTGCCGCGAGCACGGCGGTCTCCGGACTTTTCAGTCCCATGACGTTGAGCGCTGCCAGCTGCGGATAGAGCCCGAGGAACAGCGCCGGCAGGATTGCAAAATACTTTGCGAGGTCATTGGCAATGCTGAAGGTCGTGAGGCTGCCGCGCGTCATCAGCAGCTGCTTGCCGATGCGCACGATATCGATGAGCTTCGTGGGCGAAGAATCGAGATCGACCATGTTGCCCGCTTCCTTCGCGGCCTGGGTCCCCGTATTCATGGCTACCGCTACATCGGCCTGCGCGAGGGCCGGCGCGTCATTCGTGCCGTCACCGGTCATTGCGACCATGTGTCCCTGCGCCTGAAAATCGCGGATCATCTGCAGCTTGCCCTCCGGCGTAGCCTCCGCGAGGAAATCATCCACACCGGCCTCAGCCGCAATGGCCGCGGCAGTCACGGGATTATCTCCCGTGATCATGATGGTCTTGATCCCCATGCGGCGAAGGTCCGCGAACTTTTCCCGCACACCGTCTTTCAGGATATCCTTGAGAAAAATCACCCCGAGAATGCTGCTGTCTTTCGCTACGACGAGCGGCGTACCGCCCTGCCGGGCAACCTCATCCACCGCGGCTGCGCAGTGCTGGCTGTAGGCGCCGCCTCTGGCTTCCACGTATTTCCGCACCGCGTCGGCGGCGCCCTTGCGGATCTCCATACCACCGACATCGATACCGCTCATGCGCGTCTGCGCGGTGAAGGGCACGAAGCTGGCCTGCGCACTGCCGACCGGCCGCCCCCGCAGATTGAAGCGCTCCTTCGCCAATACGACGATGCTGCGCCCCTCCGGCGTCTCATCCGCCAGAGAAGCCAGCTGTGCCGCATCGGCCAGTTCCTGCTCCGTGACGCCATCCACTGGAAGGAACGCACTGGCCTGCCGGTTGCCCAGCGTGATGGTGCCCGTCTTGTCGAGCATGAGGATGTCAACATCCCCGGCGGCCTCGATGGCGCGCCCGCTCATCGCCAGCACATTCGCCTGGTTCAGGCGGCTCATGCCGGCGATACCGATTGCCGATAGCAGCGCGCCGATGGTCGTCGGTGCGAGACAGACGAGCAGCGCCGTGAGCTCCGTGACGGGAATCGGTGCCTGGATGCCCTGCTCGCGCTGGATGAATTCCGCGTAAGCGTAGAGGGACATCGTCACCAGGATGAAAATGATGGACAATGCCACCAGGAAGATCTGCAGCGCGATTTCATTCGGCGTCTTCTTGCGCGCCGCGCCCTCGACCATCGCGATCATCTTATCGAGAAAGCTCTGCCCGGCCTCGCTGGTGACCTGGATGATGAGCCAGTCCGACAGCACGGTCGTCCCGCCTGTGACCGCGCTGCGGTCACCGCCGCTTTCGCGGATGACCGGCGCCGACTCACCGGTGATAGCCGACTCGTCAACGGAAGCTGCGCCATCGATGACCTCACCGTCAGCCGGGATCTGCTCCCCGGCCTGGACGATCACGAGATCGCCCTTTTTGAGGAGTGCCGAAGAGACAGGCTGCATCTCCGCCCGCTTTTCCAACGAGGGAATCCGCTGCGCCGTTACTTCCTTTTTAGCCGAGCGCAGCGCCGCAGCCTGGGCCTTGCCCCGCCCCTCCGCCAGTGCTTCGGCAAAATTCGCAAAGAACACGGTGAACCAGAGCAGCACCGCGATGCTGAGCGTGAACCAGCCCGGTGCATCCGCTGTACCCCAGAGCCCCGCGAGATAAAAGAGCGTGGTCAGCACCGCGGAAATATAGACTAAGAACATGACGGGATTCTCGAGCTGCTTGCGCGGTGCAAGCTTGTCCCATGCACCACGCAGCGCCTGCCCGACGATTTCCCGGTTCCAGGATTCCTGTTTTTTTCCCATAATCATGATCCTCCTCAGGCGCCTGCCTGCAAGAATTCAGCCACCGGCCCCAGGGCCAGTGCCGGAAAGAAGCTCAGCGCTCCGACCAGCAGCACAACTGCCAGCAGGAGGCCGATAAACATCGCATTGTCTGTCCGCAAGGTCCCCTCGGTTACCGCAATGCGCTTTTTCGCGGCCAGGCTGCCCGCAATCGCGAGGATGGCAGCCATCGGCACAAAGCGCGCGAACAGCATGATGAAGCCCAGGGACAGATTGGTGAATCCATTGTCGGCCGCAAAGCCCGCAAAGGCCGAGCCGTTATTGCCGCCGGCCGAGGAATAGGTGTAGAGCAGTTCCGAAAAACCATGCGCTCCGCTGTTCGTCAGGTTCGCGAGCGTTCCCGGCAGCAGGGCCGCAATGCCGCTGCCCACAAGGATTGCCACGGGTGTCGCGAGACACACGAGCACAGCCATCTTCATTTCATAGGGCTCGATCTTCTTGCCCAGGTATTCCGGCGTACGCCCGACCATGAGCCCCGCAATGAATACCGTGAGGACAGCAAAGGCCAGCATGCCGTAAAGGCCGCAGCCCACGCCGCCAAAGATCACCTCACCGAGCTGCATATTGAGCATCTGGACCAGCCCCCCCAGCGGCGTATAGCTGTCATGCATCGAGTTGACCGAGCCGTTGGAGGCCGCGGTCGTGAACTCCGCCCAGGTCACCGAAGAGGCAATTCCAAAACGCGCTTCCTTGCCCTCCATATTGCCGCCCGGCTGCAGTGCCGTGGCCTGCATGGCTACGGCACCGTCCTGGGCGAGTGCTGCCGTGCCGGCCTGCTCGCTCACCGCAATCGTGCCGAGTCCCAGCAGGAGCGCGAGCAGCATCGCCAGGAAGATGGCCCGTCCCTGCCGCAGGTCATGCACCGCCCGTCCAAAGGAAAAGCAAAGCGCCGCCGGCAGCAGCAAAATGGACAGCATCTCGATGAGATTTGAAAGCGGCGTCGGATTTTCCAGCGGATGCGCCGAATTTGTGCCAAAGAAACCGCCGCCATTCGTGCCGAGCTGCTTGATCGCGACCTGGCTTGCAGCCGGCCCCATCGGAATGACCTCCTTTGTCACCACGCTGCCGTCCGCCATGACCACAGGCTCCGTCATCGTAACTGCCTGATAGTCCGCGAAATTCTGGATGACGCCCTGCGACCCAAGCGCAATCGTCACAGCCACCGCCAATGGCAGCAGAATGTAGAGTACGCTGCGCGTGAGATCGACCCAAAAACTGCCGATGGTCCTGGCACCGGTCCGGACAAAGCCCCGGAACAGTGCAAAGAGCACCGCGATACCGGTTCCCGCCGAGACGAAATTCTGCACGGTGAGTCCGAGCAGCTGCACCAGATAACTGAGCTGCGCTTCACCGCTATAGGCCTGCCAGTTCGTATTCGTCACGAAGCTGGCCGCGGTGTTGAAGGCCAGGTCCCAGGAAAAATTCTTCCAGCCCTGTGGATTCAGCGGCAGTCCCTGCTGCGTGACAAGCAGCAGGAACAGCAGTACAAAGCCAAAGGCACTGAAGGTCAGCACACAGAGCAGATATTTCTGCCAGCGCATTTCCTCGGCGGCATCGATGCGGAGCAGCCGGTACCAGGCCCTTTCCACCGGACCCAGCACCTTTGCCAGCAGCACCGGTCTGCCATTCATCACTTTTTCTATATAGAATCCCAACGGCACCGCCAGCACGATGAGCAGTGCGACATAGCCGCCATATTGCAGAATTGCTTCCATTACCGTTCATCTCCCTCTAAGAGTATCCATCCAAGATACACGAGCATTGCTGTCCAGACAAGACAAGATACATACAGCATTTCGATCTCCTCCTTACAGCACCATCATAGCAGAAGCAGAATTAAAACAGTGTTAGCATGTCTTCCTAGGCATTAAGATTGCATTAAGACACAGAAAAAGCGCATAATTATCTAATTGAAGTTTAATTTTTCTCCAAGGAAACTTTAACGAGGCCCCGCTATACTATGAACTGTAAACAAAACACAGGCCACACAGCCAAGGAGATGACCATTATGTTTCAGTCCAAAACAAAAAAATTCCTGTCCATGACGCTTGCCGCCATGATGAGCCTCAGCATTCTCAGCAGCACGGCCATTGTCGCCGCCAGCCCTGCCCACCCCGGCTGGGAAAATCGCGTCGAAGAGCCTGACCGGCCGACGCCTCCGCCGCCGAAGGAGAAACCGCATCGGGAGCATGAGGATAAATCCGATACCCATTCCGAGGGTGAGGTCATCACCGCCGGCCTCGTCGGTGCCGTCGTAGGAGCCATCGTGGCCAAAAACACCTGATACCCCGCCGATCGTTTCCATAGAAAAGTCCTTTCCCATAAAACGAAAAAGCTGCCGCCCGTTTTTCAACGGGCGACAGCTTTTTCGTCTGAAATGGCGCTCCGGCATTTAACCGCCTGCGAGCACGTCATCCTTACAAACTTCAAAACGCCGTGTTCCGCAGCCCTCAGCTGCGGGAAGCAGGCACCGGCGGGAACAGGGCCGCCAGCAGCGCCGGCACGCGCGGGTCCCGGATGGTATAATGTACCTCCAGCCCATTGCGCTCACCCGCGATGATGCCCGCCGCGCGAAGCTTCTGCAAATGCTGGGAAATCGTCGACTGCGGAATCCCCAGGCAGTCCTGCATATGCGATACATTGCAGCCGCCTCCCTGCCAGAGCCCGCGCACGATACAGAGACGCACCGGATGCGCGATTGCCTTCAAAAGCTCCGCTGGCTCCTGATATGTTTCCCGTTCTATATCCATAGCAATTTCCATAGCCTTACCTTCTTTTATCATTATATCTACATATTACGATACAAATCCTCCAGCGTCAATGTGCCAGCAGAAAATTTTTCAGTCAACAGCCTCCTGGCTTGTGCTCGCAGAACCAGGGGTGTAAAATTTCTTTAAAGAAATCTATTCTGATACTTAAGGAGGTTCTTCATGAAGACTTTTTTACGCTGTATCCTGTTCACCCTGCTGCTCTGTGTCGGCTGCGCGCCAGCGCTCGCCCAGGAGCAGACCGCCGTGGTTCCCGCGGCTCACATCACGATCCTGCATACCAACGATATGCATGGACGCGTCCTGCCCGAGGATGACCGCGGCAACTCCATCGGTCTGCCCGAAATCGCGGCAGCAGTCCAGACGATCCGCCAGCAGAATCCCGGCACCCTGCTCGTCGATGCCGGCGATACCCTGCATGGCATGCCGGAGATCAACATCAGCCAGGGAAAGAACATGGCCGTGCTCCTGGATGCCCTGGGCTATGATCTCATGGTCCCCGGCAACCACGACTACAACTACGGCAGTGCCCGCCTGCAGGAGCTGGCCCGCGGCATGCACTGCACCGTACTCAGTGCCAATACCATCGACCGCCGCACAAAGCAGCCGCTGTTCGCACCCAGCAAGATCATCGTGCGCGACGGCGTGCGCATTGCGTTCTTCGGCATTACGACACCGGAAACAGCCAATAAGACCTCGCCCCGCAACGTCAAGGACATCGTCTTTACCGATGCCATTGCCGCAGCCCGCGAGCAGGTCCGCGTGTTGCGCCCCCAGGCCGATCTCCTCATCGGAATCATGCATGTCGGCCTCGACAAGAGCTCCGTCGTAACGAGCGATGCGATTGCCCGCGCAGTTCCTGGCATTGATGTCATCATCGATGGACACAGCCATACCGAGCTGCCCGATGGCCTGCTGGTCGGCAGCACGCTCATCGCCCAGACCGGCTGCTATGACCACCGCCTCGGCCGGGTGGACCTCACGGTACAGGACAAAAAGGTCACGGCAAAGACAGCCCACCTTTACACGCCCGCTGAGCTCACAGCCATCGCCCCGCAGCCTGATGCGGCAATCACAGCCCGCATCAGCCAGATGAAGACAGCGAACCAGGCTTTGTTTGCCGAGGTCATTGCCCACAGCAATCTTCCACTATCCGGAGAACGTGCCCTCGTCCGCACCCGTGAAACAACGCTCGGCGATCTGAGTGCCGATGCCCTGCGCGCCGCAGCCCAGGCGGATATTGCGATTGTCAACGGCGGCAGCATCCGCACCGATCTCAAGGCCGGCGCCGTGACCCGCCTCGATATGATGTCCATTTTCCCCTTCGGCAATACACTCAAGAAGGTCGAGGTCAGCGGGGCTGTCCTGCAATCCATCCTCGAGCATTCCGTCAGCCAGCTGCCGGCTGCCTCCGGCGGCTTCCTGCAGGTCAGCGGCCTGACCTTTACCTACGATGTTTCCCAGCCGGCCGGGCAGCGCGTATCGGATATCCGCATCGCCGGAAAGCCGCTGGTGCTGACCAGGACCTATACGCTGGCAGCCAATGATTTCCTGACCGCTGGCGGCGACGGCTATACGATGCTCCAAAGCGCCAGGGTCATCGGGGAATACGGCACCTGTGAGGAAGCCATGACCAGCTGGCTCAACCAGCATGGCGTGACGAGCCAGACCAGTGCCAACCGCATCCAGCCGCAGGCCGCTGCGTTCCCGGCCGCTGCCTGACACAGCCGGACCGTCAGGCTTCTACGATGTACCACAAACAACGAAAACAGCCGGAGGCCCCGACAAGGGGCCTCCGGCTGTTTTCGTCAGCAATGTACACGGACCGGTGAAATCCTCCCGGCAGCTCCATCACCACAATTCTGCATACAAAAAAGGCACCGTTTAACGGTGCCGTGCTTTCATGGCTGGGGTAGCTGGACTCGAACCAACGCATGCGGGATTCAGAATCCCGTGCCTTACCAACTTGGCGATACCCCAATAACTATCTCTGCTATCAACGTATAATATTATATTCTATCCCGAAAGGCCTGTCAACCCTGTTTACGAAAATATTCATTCTTGTGAAAGGAAACTTTGCAATGCAGGCAATATCGCCCTGACAGCACCCGCCGGTCAGAACGAATCCAGTGCACGCACGCTTTCCCGCTCCACAAAGAAGAGCGGCAGATCGCTGTCAGAAACCATCTCGCGGCCGGCCAGCAGCTCCAGCATGCCCTGCGCGGTGCGCATGCCCACGAGCTCATAGTCGAAAGCAATCGTCGTAAGGGCCGGATAGGTCACTGCACCGATATCATAGCCGCCGAAACCCGCCACGGAGATTTCATCCGGCACCGCGACGCCCTGCTCATGCAGATAGCGCAGCACGCCCAGGCCGATGTTATCGGTCGCACAGACCACGGCCGTAGGCGCGGCGGCCAGGATCTCATCCCCCTTGGAATAGGCCGACATGAAATCAAAGCCCGTTTCAATGAACTTCACCGCAGCGCCCGGATTGTTCTGCTGGAAAGCCTGGACAAAACCCTGCCGCCGGTCCTGCCCCACGGCCTGATCCGCTTCCGTGACCCCCGCAAACACGACCCGGTGATGTCCCTTCTGGCGGATATAGTCCCCCATCATCGCCCCGGCGCCACGGTCGTTGAGCTTCACATAATGCACGGCCGGATGCTGCTGGCCCGTGAATACGAGCGGCAGCTTCAGGCTCTGCGTGAGCTGCAGATGCTCGGGCGTGATGCCGATGGAATCGATGATGATGCCGTCGACCCCCTGCCGCTGCAGGCTGACGATATTGGCCAGCTCCTTTTTCTTCTTGAGCTGGCTCACCAGCAGCAGTCCCTGGTAGCCCGCCGGCTCCAGCACCCGGTTGATGCCGGTGAGCAGTTTGCCCACGGTTACCGAATCCATGCGCGGCAGCACGATGCCGATGAGTTTGCTCTGCTTCATCTTGAGCCGCTTCGCAAAGAAGTTTGATTTAAAGCCCGTCTCCGCAATGACCCGTTTGACACGCTCTGCCTTTTCCTCACTGATATACCCTTCATTCAAGTATCGCGATACCGTGCTTTTGGAAACATCCGCCATATCCGCGATATTTTGGATGGTCAGCTTTTTTTCCATACATTCCACCGATGCGCCCCGCGCATCCTTCCTCTCCCCGCAAAAATTCTATTGTTAAATATCCGGCAGCTGCCAGTCGATGGGCTGCTGTCCCGTCTGCTCCAAAAAGGCATTGACCTTGGAAAAAGGGCGACTGCCAAAAAAGCCCCGCGAAGCGGACAACGGACTCGGATGCGGCGATTCCACAATGAAGTGCTGTCCGTTCGTAATCATTTTTTTCTTGCTGCGCGCCGGTGAACCCCAAAGGATAAAGGCCATCGGCTTCTCCCGTTCATTGAGCAGGGAGATGATCTTATCCGTAAAGATCTCCCAGCCGTGGCCATGATGAGAATTCGCGGCATGCTCCCGCACGGTCAGCACCGTGTTCAGCAGCAGTACGCCCTGATCCGCCCAGGGCTTCAGGCAGCCGTTGTTGGGCACAGTACAGCCCAGATCCGTCTGCAGTTCCTTGAAGATATTCACGAGGGACGGCGGCGGTGCAATGCCCGGCTGCACGGAAAAGCTCAGGCCATGGGCCTGTCCCGGCCCATGATAGGGGTCCTGCCCCAGGATCACGACCTTGGTATCGGCCAGACTTGTATAGTGCAGTGCATTGAAAATCGCGTACATGTCCGGATATACATGATGGGTGCGATACTCCTGTATGAGAAACTGACGCAGTTCCTTATAATACGGCCGCTGCATCTCCGCCGTCAGGTACTCGCCCCAGTCATTCTTGAAAATGTCCATCCCTCTGCCTCCTGTTTCCATCATCTTCTTATTATAACGTCATTGTTCAAGCTTTTTCAAGGGGCCGCCGACGCTGATTCTGCCGAGTATGATTTCGCGTTGCGAAATCCTGAACAATGGCGTTATAACTCGGAATAAAATGTCGTTACTACTGTAGGTATCGGGCATAAATGGAACTGCAGGCAATACGTTAAACCTGCTCACCTTGTTGAAACGCTGATGAGTATGATTTCGCGTTGCGAAATCCTGAACAATGGCGTTATAATTGAATAAACTTATTCTATGCGGCTCGGCAACGCTGCGGAGCTGCCCGCGAAGAAAGAAGGGAAAAACCATGCGGCGATTCCTGTCTGGACTGCTGCTGCTGTCCTTTCTGCTGCTTATTTGCATGCCGGCAACGGCTGCGGCCTCACGTACCATCCGCGTGGGTTGTCCATCCCAGCATGTATTCATCGAACGGCAAAAGGATGGCCGGCTGCGGGGATACCTTGTAGCCTACCTGAACCGGATCAGCGATACCACGGACTGGCAGTACGAATATGTGATGGACTCCTGGGAAAACTGCCTGGCAATGCTGCGCAACGGAGAGATTGACGTGCTGAGCTGCGTGGAACGCACGCCATGGCTGGAAAAGGAATTCCTGTTCAGCAAGCCTTACGTGCACGATACGCTGGCCATTTACGCCCGCCAGGAGGATGACAACTTTTTCTACAACGACCCGGACAGCCTGCAGAACGGCATCATCGGCATTGCCACCGATATGCCGCATCGCCGGGAGATTTTCCAGTTTCTCGAAACCTCCGGCCTGCAGCCACAGCTGCAGTATTTCAACGATGAAGAAGACCTCACCGCGGCACTGTATACGGGAAAAATCGACCTCGCGCTGCTGCGCGGCACCATGGCACCGCGCGATGCGAAGATCGTGACGGCTTTTGCCCCCACGCCCTTCTATTTCATCACCACTCCGCAGAATCAGGCACTGCACGATGAGCTCGACTATGCCATCGCGGAGCTGCAGACCGCGGAGCCTCTGCTGGAAGGCACGCTCGTCGAGGAATTCTACGGTCACTCCGGACACCGTCTCTTCAGCTATACGCGGCAGGAAATGGATTTCATCCACAATACGGCTCCGCTGCGCGTCATCTGCCTGCAGGAACAGCCCCCTTTCGAATACTACCAGAACGGCAAGGCCGTAGGCATCTACCCTGACCTGCTGCGCCTGCTTGCGCGCGAAAGTGACCTGCCCATCGAATTTCTGCCGGCCAGCACCATGCAGGAGGCCCTCGATATGATTGAACAGGATCAGGCGGATGCCGTCCTGTCCACCTACCGCAACATGCTGCAGCCATCGGATGACATGCTTTTCAGCGAGCCGCTGCTCACCGAGAAGTACACGATTGTCGGGCGCCGGGATTTCATCCAGCCCGATGACGATGTGCTGACCATTGCTGTACCGCGTGTGTTCCGCGGCATCCAGGACTTCATCCATGACCACCACCCGAATTGGGAAATTATTCCCTGTGATACCTCGACCGAGGCTTTTCACCTGGTGGATAACGGGCAGGCTGATATCCTGGCCATCAACACGATCCGGCTGCAGGCCGATGATCCGCTGACGCTCTATCCGTCACTGACCACGCTGCCGACGCTTTCGATGAACATTCCCATGAACATTGCGTTTTCCTCACGCGAGCCCAAGCTGCTGCGCTCAATCTTCAACAAGAGCATCGCCCGGCTGGAGCCCAAGGAAGTCGAACACATTGTACTGGATTATACGATTGTCACGAGCCATGAATTCACACCATCCTACCTGCTGGTGCACTACCCGCTGCAGACCGGCGGTACCATCGCGCTGCTGGTACTGATCCTCCTGAGCGGCGGCTTCGTCGCCTACCACAGCCATGTCACGCGCCGCAATAACGTACTGCTCAGGAAAAAGAACCAGGAGCTTGAGGCCGCTCTCCGAAATCTCGAATCGACCTCCATTGACCGCGACAATTACAAGTTCTTCGCGGAAAAGGACCTGCTCACCGGACTTTACAATAAGCTCACGATAGAGAATGCAGTCCAGGAGCGCCTCACACACTCCGGCAGCATCAGCCACGCGCTCATTATCATCGACCTCGATCATTTCAAGGCCGCCAACGACACGTATGGTCACCAGTACGGTGATGAGCTGCTGCAGCGCTTTGCGGCCCGGCTGCAGGACTCGCTCCGCCAGGAGGATCTCATTGGCCGCTTCGGCGGCGATGAATTCATCATCTTCCTCAAGGGCGTCCATACACCGGAAAGCCTGCGGACCATCGCCAGGAAACTCGGGGATGTCGCACGCGGCCTCGACAACCGCAATGGTCATCCCGTCGTATCAGCCAGTATCGGCATTGCACTTTCTCCCCAGCACGGTAAAAGCTACGAGGAGCTCTTCCAGGCAGCCGATACCGCCCTCTATGCGGTCAAGCAGCACGGACGCGACAACTTCTGCATTGCCGGCCGCGATCCCGAAACGGACTGAGCGGATACCGCATTTTCCACCAAAAAGGCCTCTGGGCGTGATGGACTTCCATCACGGCCAGAGGCCTTCTTTTCTAAATCCATTTATCATTGCACAGCATCCTTACTGATTCCCGTCACACCGCGCTGGTAAACAGCGAGCCGGACGTGATGCTCGTGGAAGTATCGTTGAACTTGTCGAGATTCTGCAGCAGACTGCTCTGCTGGCTGCTCGCGAGACTCACCGTGTTCGCGCCGGCCGTATGAGCAACTGTTCCCTTGTCCACGGTCGTCATGTTCGTGACTTCAGGCTGATCCTGCGGCTTTGCCGCCCGCGTCTTCGTCTGTGAGATGATCTTGCCGTCCTGCATGACCGTGATAAGCACCGATCCATCGGATAATACCTTGGTCATCGTAACCGTATCATCATCACTGCTGCTGCTCCCATTATCGCCGTACCCGGTAGCTGGTGCTCCAGACTGCAGATTTTCCACCATCTGGGAAAAAGTATCCTGCACACTGGAAGTGCTCGTGGTCTTGCTCGTCGTGCTCCACAGCGCACTCGTGCTGCTGATCGAACTGATTCCGCTCATGCCAATTCCTCCTTTGCTAAAAATTTACAGGAATCCCCTGCATATTCTTTATATCGGATATATCCCCGAAAAATTAAGCAAAAATATCAAATTTTTTTAAACTGCAGCCGCGCGACCAGCAGGCGGGCCAGCAGAATCCCGGCCAGCCCGGTCACGAGCTGCGGCCAGCCCATCATGAAACCCAGCATGGCCGCGGCTTTGGGCGGCAATGCCGCGAGCCTGGCCACCAGCAGCGCACCGCCATAGAGCACGCCCATTTTAAGAACGGGAATGCCCCAGACCAGGCGATGCGAAAGAAAGCGCCCCGCAAGCCAGGCAAACAGCATATTTCCCAGGCCGATGACCGGTACCATCGGAAATACGGCCAGATGCCCCTGGAAAAAGGCCGTAAGCGGCAGCACAAGACCAATGACCGCGGCCGCCCCCCGCTGCGTGACAGCCACCGCCAGCACCAGCACCATATTCACGAGCGTTCCGACGAGGAACAGCTCCACCGGCGGCGGCAGCATCGGCAGTACAAAGCGCAGCCCCTGGAACACGAGCCCCAGTGCCAGGAAAAAAGCCAGATATACATAAAAATGCCAATTTGTTTTCATTCCATTCTCTCCTATCGCCGTTCGAGCGTATGCTCTTCCGTGAGCACGAGCCGGAAGTCTGCCAGCGCCTGCAGGCGTGCATCGTCATGCGTCGAAAGCAGCAGGGTCTTGCCTGCCGCCTTGAGCGCACGCAAAAAATCCACGAGCCAGTCCTGCGTGCGCTGATCCAGCGCACTCAGCGGTTCATCCATCGTCCATACCTCGGGGTTCATCGTGAGCACCGAGGCGATCGCCGTTTTTTTCTTCTCGCCGCCCGAAAGGTAGTACGGTGCGCGGTCGCGCAGCCGCTCAAGTGACAGCAGCGCCAGTGCGTCCTCCACCCGCGCCCGCACCTCCGCCTCGGACAGGCCGAGCTGCTGCGGCCCAAAGGCCAGTTCCTCCGCCACGCTCGTACAGAAGAGCTGCACGTCCGGATTCTGCCAGACAAAGCCCACCCGCTGATGGAACCGCTTGGAAAACCGATGGTCGCGCATGCCGGCTTCCGTAATCTCCTGCCCATCAAAAAGGTATTGCCCGCGCTGCGGAAACACCAGGCCATTGAGCAGCTTCAGCAGCGTGGACTTTCCCGCGCCATTCGGCCCCTCAAGCAGCACCGCCGCACCGGCCGGAATCGTAAAGTCCACCGCGCGCAGTATCGGCTCCGTACCATAGGCATACCATATATCTCTGCATTCTATCATCCGATTACACCCTCAACATAAAGATAAAAAGCCACCACCAGAATAGCTGCCAGCACCAGCCCCGCATCCTGCCCGCGCCAGTGCCTGTCGCGGCCGGACGGATACTGCCCCGTAAACCCCCGGCAGAGCATAGCCTCATACATATCCTGTGACAGCTGCTGCGATTTCAAAAAAGTCGCCCCGAGCACGCCCGACACGGCCCGGCTCTTGTGGCGGATCTCACCGACAGCCCGCAGCTTCAGCGCCCAGAGCATCTGCCCCGCAATCTCGCCAAGCACCACGATGTACTTGAGTGTGAGATCAAGGATCTGGATGAAGAGTGGCGGCACATGAAAAAGCCGCAGGCTCGCAGTGAGCGCATGCCAGGAGGTTCCCTCCACCAGCAGCCCCAGTGCCGAAACCGTCAGAAAGGTCTTGCCCGGGATCAGCAGCAGCGCCCGGCCCCCGCCCAGCCACAGCGAGGGCAGCAGCAGCAGTGCCGAGACGAAAGCCGCGGCCAGCGCCTGCCGCACGATGCGCAGGCTTTCCTCCCCCGGCCGCAGGCACAGCAATACAAGGATGCCCGCCAGCACCGTGAACAGGAACACCTGCGTGCGCGCGCTGACCACGAGCACCGTAAGCGCCAGCACGAAAAGCAGCCAGCCCGGCCGCAGCCCGGCCGGCCGGCGCGACTGTGCACGAAGCCGCAGCAGCACATCCAGCACGCGCAAAAGCGACCGGGAAATGAAATAATCCCGGCCGCCAGATGGCTGATATGTTTCTGTCTTATATACCCAATCGGGCAGCTTCAGCTCAGACATTTCTCCGACTCCCTGCGATGGTTTGACAGAACCCTGTATCATTCACTGGTCCTGTAGTCTATTTTATCAGATAACAGCGCCGCCGCAATACGGAAAATCAAAATGAGCAGTGCCGTGCCGATGATGGCGGACAGGATATAGCCAAAGGCATCCGGCAATCCCGCAACCGAATACTCCGGGAAGAGCGCCGCGAAGGAAAAGCCATCGAGCATGCCCGTCGGCGTATAGCCCAGCGGGCCGCCACCGAAGGAAAGCCCGGCCAGGTCCTCGGGGTCCCACTCGCCCCAGGCTGTGCCAGCCGCGAGCAAACCAAGCGGTGTACAGACGATGAGCGCCCCCAGCAGTCCGTACAGGGAGCGGCCGGCCTGCCCCGTGGTCCCCGTCAGCAGCTGCGGCGCCGTGCGCTGCAGATACGCGAGCACAGCCGTCGTAAAGACGACCTCCGCCAGTCCGAAAAGGGTCAGATGCCCGGCCATCATGGCCGGCAGCGACACCGCGAGCGGATACGGGCAATAGAGGGCCTGGCCCGCCGCATCCGTAAACAGCAGGGGCTGGATACCGAATTCCACGGCCGCGCAGAAGGCCGCCATATTGATGCCGAGATAGGCACCGACACCGGCTGCCGCGTAGCTGCCGAAGCGCCGCCGCAGCTGCCGGTAGATGAAATAGCCCGTGAAGGGCAGCGCAAAGGCCATGTTGAAGCAGTTCGCGCCAAAAGCCAGGATGCCGCCATCACCGAAAAAGACCGCCTGGATGAGCAGCGCAACCGTCACCGTCAGGCACGCGGCCCAGGGGCCAAAGAGGATCGCGAGCAGCGTGCCGCCGACCGCATGCCCCGTCGTACCGCCGGGCAGCGGAATATTGAACATCATGCCCAAAAAGGAAAAGGCCGCCCCGATGCCGAGCAATGGCAGCTGCTCGCGCGGGATTTCCTTCTTCACCTTTTGCATGGCCGCCGTCCATACAGGCAGCATAGCCAGGCCCAGCACCGCACAGGTCGACGGGCTCAGATAATTCTCGGGAATATGCATGCAATCACGTCCTCATTATAAGTTGCTGTCCTGCCTTGTCCCTAAGCAGAAAAAAACAGCGTAAATTTCTCTACGCTGCTATTGTACCCCAGGCGCCGCCTGACCGGAAGCCCATAGGGGGGATATTGTTTTCACGGTATTCCGGCATCAGTGAAAAGTTCGCGAACGATACAGCTGCCGGTATTCTGTCGGTGTCATGCCTGTATAGGCCTTGAAGAGCTGCCGGAAGTAATCGGGATTGCTGTAGCCAAGCCGTGCACTGATCTCATAGTTCCGGGCCTTACTGGCAGCCAGCAGTTCCTTGCCCCGCTCCATCTTCATGCGCATCACAAATGCCGCAAAATTCACGCCCGTGCGGCGCTTGAAGAGCCGCCCCGCATAATCGGCACTGATGCCGAGCGCTGCCGCCGCGCCATGCAGGGAAACATCGTGCTCCAGTGTGGACTGTACCTGCTCACACAGCGCCCGCAGCAGGCTCCGCGCATCGGCGAGCTCATAGCGCCTGACCTGGGAAAACAGAACTCCCGCACGGGTCATGAAATCAGCCGCCACGACGGCCGCGCTTCCCTCATCCTCCTCGAGGTTCCGTACCCAGGGAAAACGCCGGTCAAACGAACGGCAGATCTCATCCATACATTCGCTGAGCATGAGACGGCGTTCATCCGGGGGCATGACTGCGGCTGTCTGCTGGAGCTGACGACAGGCCGGCAGGAATTCCGGACTGCCGGAAAACAGCAGCAGTTCAAGACGCTCCTGATGTTCCGATGACAGGAACTCGCGGGCTGTATCTTTTTCCATCGTTTCCGTCGGCACCCCCTGCTGCCGATGCAAAAAAATTGCGGCACGCTGCAGCAGGCTGCCGAACGCCTCAGCCGAAAAAGGCTTCGTGAGATAATCGAATACGCCGAGCCGTATGCCCTGCTGCGCGTAGGAAAAATCACGATAAGAACTCAACAGCACCGTACAGACATGTTCGCCCTTGGCCTGCACGGCCTCAAGGAATTCAATGCCATCCATATCCGGCAGCCGGATATCCGCTACCAGCAGGTCTATCTTTTTTTCGCCCAGCCATTCCAGCGCCTCCTGCCCGCTCGCAGCGGCCTCCGGCACCGCAAAGCCAAAGCGCCGCCAGGGAAACCGCCGGAATACATACCGTGCGGACCGATCCTCATCCAAAACCAAAACCCTGTACATACTCGTTCCCTCCACCCTTTGCAAAGCAAAAAGGCACAGCGAATCCTGAATCCACGATTCAGGCCACTGTGCCTTGATTTCTTTCTATATACTATTATATGTATTATAACGCAAGTGTTCAAGATTTCGCAAGCAAAATCATTCCCATCAGCGTTTCTGCGAGGCAGAAGATCTCAACGCGCCGCTTCTTATTTGCAGTTGCGCCCGCCACCGATAGCACTGCGGGATATCCTGTTCCGGATGATCATGCAAACGAACGCGGTTTTTCATCAAAAATTTAAGGTATCGTTCATTATCTTCCTAACGAACGATACCTTATAGTTATCGCATGAATGTAATATAATTATTTTACTTTTCTGAAATAAAAAATTAGAATATAGCTATGACTATTGGTATTAGGAGCCAGTCCGCCAGGCAGCTCACAGAAAGTGCCGGACGGCCAGAAAGAATAGTTAAAAAATTTTTGGAGGGATTTTCATGTTCGACTTACGCAAATTTTTAAACGAAGGCCAGAATTCCATGATCAGCAAAGTAGTCCAGCGCTCGGATACGGCCGTCGAGTACTCTAATGAGCTCAACGACCTGCTGGCTACGCCGGCCTGTGTCCACATGGCCATCGAATCGGCCATCGAGACCATCGACAAATACCTGCCGGATGGCTTCATCAGCGTCGGCTCTTCCATCCGCTTCGTGCACACTGCTCCGACCTCGCTCGGCATGACCGTGACCATCCGCACCTCGATCATCGCAATCGGCGATCACGACGTGCTGCTTGACATCAAAGCCTGGGATGAGCAGGGTGAAATCGGCCACGGCCAGCACCGCCGCGCCATCGTGAACAAGGAACAGCTCATCGCAAAGGCCGAGGAGCGTACGCATTTCCTGACGAAACGCAATTCCTGATAAAAAAATTGAGGTGATATAGAATGGGCGTTTTACCCGATACCATGTCCGGTGCCTGGATACTCAGCGGTATCGATTTTCTGCTGAGCTTTGTCTTTATTTCATTCATCGGCGTAATCTTGTACTTTTTTCCACATTTAAACAGTCTGGGCGAAATCAAAGAGAAAAAAAGGTAACCCTTTAAAATTGATGGAGGAATATGAATGGATAACTTATTTGTCACCCTGCTGAGCGAACTGCTGAACCAGACAGGGCTGATGTCTATCACCCTTGGCAATATCATCATGATCATCGTCGGTGCCATCCTGCTCTATCTCGGCATCGTCAAGAAATACGAGCCGTTCCTGCTTGTCGGTATCGGCCTCTCCTGTATCGTAGCCAACGTACCTGGCTCGGAGCTCACCAAGGAAGGCGGTCTCTTCTACATCGCCTACCAGGGCGTTGAAAAGCTCATCCTGCCGCCGCTCATCTTCCTGGGCGTAGGCGCCATGACAGATTTCGGTCCGATGATCGCAAATCCAAGTCTCGTCATCCTGGGTGCGGCTGCGCATCTCGGTATCTTCGTTGCCCTCATCGGTGCCAAGCTCTCCGGCTTCACACTCGCTGAGGCATGCTCCATCGGCATCATCGGTGGTGCTGACGGCCCGATGGCCATCTACACGACCATGAAGCTCGCGCCGCATCTGCTGCCGCAGATCTCGGTAGCCGCTTACTCCTATATGGCCCTGATGCCGCTCATCCAGCCGCCGGTCATGAAGCTCCTCACCAACAAGGAAGAGCGCCAGATCATGATGAAGCAGCCGCGTTATGTATCCCGTCTTGAGAAGATCGTCTTCCCGGTTGTCATTGCAATCATTGTAAATCTTTTCCTGCCGCCGGTAGCACCGCTCATCACGATGCTCATGCTGGGCAATCTCATGCGTGAGTGCCTCTGCGTCGACCGCCTGGCAGAAACCGCATCCAATGCACTGCTGAACGTCGTCACCATGGTACTCACGGTCGCCATCGGCTCCACAATGGCCGCGGATACCTTCCTGACAGCTGATACGCTCATCATCATCGCCCTTGGTCTTGTAGCCTTCGTATTCGGCACCGGCTCCGGTGTTGTCTGCGCCAAGCTCATGAACAAGATCACCGGTGGCAAGATCAACCCGCTCATCGGCTCCGCCGGCATCGCCTCGGTTCCGATCGCAGCCCGTGTATCCCATCTGGTAGGCCAGCGGGAAAACAAGAACAACTTCCTCATCATGCATGCCATGGGACCAAACCTCGCCGGTGTATTCGGCACAGCAATCTCGGGTGGTATCATGCTCGCTCTCCTCGGCGGCTGATCGTCCCCTGCAATCCTTGAACAGGAAATATATGAGCAATGCTTTTTCCAGGGAAGCTTTCCCTGCAGCAGAAAGAGCGGGACAGTGCACCTCAGCACTGTCCCGCTCTTTTGTTGTTCCAACGTTTCTCAGGAACCGCTCAGCGCAGCGGTGAAATCCCGGGAAATTTCCTCGATGAGCCCCGGCGTTTCCGCGGCTGACAGCCGCTCGATCTCCGCCATCAGCACATCCTCCGTAATCCGTGCCTGCAGATCGTTGCGGAATTTTTCGGCCATGGCCGCACTCATATGGGCGGTATCCGTTCTGGCCAGCACCGCATCACAGCGGCGGCCGCATTCCTGCAGATAAGCATCACTGGACGCATAGGCCTCCATCGGCCGCACGATGCGTGCCTCCGCTTTCTGATAGGCCTGCGTGAACAACGACTCAAACAGCGCGTCATTGCCCACGAGCCGGGAGAGATTCTCATCGGACTGCGTTGCAAGCACGCCGATGATGATCTGCTTCGACAGATCCGTCATGCGGCGCTCCAGCGGCGAAGCCGCCGTATCAGCTGTGGTCTTGTCCAGGTCGCTGATGATGGCCTGCCGGATGCCGCGATAGACCTCGGCCGGTGCATTGGGCTGAGATGGCTCCGGCACGGAGGCCGTCTCCGGACCATTCGGCACATAATCCGTCGGACTGATGGGATACGCACTCGTGAACTGCGGCGTACAATACTCCGCATCCAGCGTATGGTCGCGGCTGAGCTTGTCCGAACCGATCAGGAAATAATCGTAGGTGAGCTGCGGTGCCGCCCCGACAGGGTCATCCCAGGTCGTATCGAGGAAATACCAGGCGTTCCCGAGCTTCACGATATTCCAGGCATGGCTCTCCCCTGCATAGCCGCCCACGAAGCGGCAGGGAATGCCGAGCTCCGTAAGCAGTTTGTAGGTCAGCAGCGCATAGCCCTGGCAGACGGTACTCTGCTCCTCGATGCCCTGATAGGCTGTATAGCGTGTAAGGCTGTTATCGTAGGTGATGCGATTCACCACATAGTCATGCACGTTCCGGATGGTCTCGTAGTCGTTGCTGCCGCGCAGCGACGGCAGCACAGCCGCAACATCCTGGTTCACCGTCTGCAGCCAGTTCTCCGGCTCCCGATAGGTTATATTGAATACAAATTCTGTCTGATCGGAGATGGCCGGCATATTCACCTGTGCAAAGGATATGTTGTGCTGCAGATAATCAAAGTCATCACTGCTGCCGCTTTGATGGATGGCATACGCCTTCTGCAGCAGATCATTGAGGTCACCGTCATAGATATCCTCATAGTTTCCATCATAGGTGATGGAAAAGTCCGTCCTGCGGAGCAGCAGGTTCTCATAGAGCGCCTGCACAAACGCATCCGGCGTGGCAACCTCGGCTGCCGCGGCCTCCACCGGTGCCGACAATACGGCCAGACCCGGCAGGGCCGGCAGCGGCAGCACGGGTGCCCCGGTCAGGCAGGCCAGTGCCAGCGCCGCCGCAAGCTTTTTGATCCTCATCGATATCGCATCCCCTTCCGCTGCTTATTTCTCGAGCAGCAAACCGATCTTTTTCTTGGTCTTCGTAAGCGTGCGGCGGGAAATCTTATCCGCGATCTCAGCCCCGCGGCGCATCTGCTCCTCCAGGTATGTGCGTTCCTTCATGAGCTCCTCATATTTCTCCCGGACCGGACGCAGCGCTTCCGCAACGCATTCGCCGACAGCCGTCTTGAAATCGCCATAGCCCCTGCCCGCAAACTCAGCCGTGATCTCTTCCATCGTTTTGCCGTTGATGGCGGAATAGATGGTCATGAGATTGTTGATGCCCGCCTTGCCCTCGCGGTAGCAGACCTCCATATCGCTGTCCGTCACAGCGCTCTTGAATTTCCGGATGATGGTCTTTTCATCATCGAGAATCGAAATGGTCGCTTTCGGATTCGTATCCGATTTGCTCATCTTGCTGGTCGGGTCCTGCAGGCTCATCACGCGCGCACCAGCCTTCGGGAAATAGCCCTCCGGCAGCTTGAAGGTTTCGCCATAGGTATGATTGAAGCGCGTCGCGATATCGCGCGTAAACTCGAGATGCTGCGTCTGGTCAGCACCGACCGGCACATAATCCGCCTGATACAGCAGGATATCGCCTGCCATGAGCGACGGATAGGTAAAGAGGCCCGCATTGATGTTCTCCGGGTGCTTGCTGGATTTATCCTTGAACTGCGTCATGCGCGAAAGCTCCCCGAACTGCGAGCAGCAGGACAGGATCCAGCCCATCTCCGCATGGTTATGCACATGGCTCTGCACGAAAATCAGGCTCTTCTCCGGATCGATGCCGCAGGCCAGCAGCAGCGCAAAGGCCTGCAGTGTCTGCTGACGGCGCACCTTCGGGTCGATGTGGATGGTCAGCGAGTGAAGGTCCGCGATGAAGTAATAGCACTGGTATTCCTCCTGCATCTTCTGCCAGTTCAGCACCGCGCCGAGATAGTTGCCGAGTGTGAATACCCCCGTCGGCTGGATGCCGCTGAGGATGATTTTCTTTTTTGCTTCCGCATTCTGTACATTTTCCATGATCTTAGCTCCTTTTTCCGCCAGGAACGCAAAAAGTCCCTGGCAGTATAATAGTATACTGCCAGGGACGAATACTCAATTCGCGGTGCCACCCTGGTTCACAGACGATAGCGGCAAAGCCAGCTGGTTTGTGCTCTTGATGGAAGCAGCTCTCTGCTCCGGGCAACTCACGTGTGCCGGCCGTCGCAGCCTACTGGCTCCAGTCCGGAGCTTTCGGTGCGCCCTCAGCGACCCATTTGTCAGCCTGTCTTTCATCCGGCTCTCAGCAGCCCGGACTCTCTGGGGAAGCATGACTGACGTTACTCTCGCTTCAACGGTTTAAGATTGCTTCTATCATAGCATCCGGCAGCCCGTATTGTCAAGGCTCCCGCCGCTTCTGCGCCCTGTCGGCAGACGCCCTGCCGCCGGCTTCAGCCCGCGATGCCCGGATGCGTCATCTGCTCGGGAGACAGGATATGTTCCATCTTCTCTTTGGTCAGCAGGCCCTTTTCGAGAATGATGTCGCGGATGGGGCGGCCGGTATTGTAGGCTTCCTTCGCGAGCATCGCGGAGTTCTCATAGCCGATATGCGGCAGCAGCGCCGTGACGATGCCCACGCTGTGATCGAGCCAGTCCGCACACTGGCTTTCATTGGCCTGCAGGTCGATGAGCAGTTTCTCGACGAAGGTATTGACCGCATTCGTCATGTAGTTCATGGAGTTGAACAGATTGAACGCAATGACCGGTTCCATGACATTGAGCTCGAACTGCCCATTCTCGACACCCAGGCTGATTGCCATATCATTCGCGATGACCTGGTAGCAGGACTGGTCCAGAACCTCCGCGATGACCGGATTCACCTTGCCCGGCATGATCGAGGAGCCCGGCTGGCGGGCCGGAAGCTTGAGTTCATTGAGTCCGCAGCGCGGGCCCGAAGCCATGAGGCGGAAATCGTTCGCCATCTTGATGAGCACGAGCGCCGTAACCTTCAGCGCCGAGGATACATCCGCGAAGCCATCCGTATTGTTCGTGGCATCGATGAGGTTGTCCGCTGTCCGGTAGGTTTCCCCGGTCACCGTCGAAAGCTCCCGGGCGACATCGACGATATAGGCCGGCTCGGCATTGAGGCCGGTACCAACAGCCGTAGCCCCCATATTGATGGTATGCAGGCCATCAACGGCCGCCTCGATGCGGCGGATGCCCCGGCGCACGGAGGAAGCGTAGGACCCCATCTCCTGCCCAAGCGAGATAGGCACCGCATCCTGCAGATGCGTGCGGCCCATCTTGAGAACATCCTTGAATTCCAGTGCTTTTCTGTCAAGCTCGTCGGCCAGGCGGTTCAGTGCCTGGATGAGCTTCTTGCTCTTCGTGCTCACGCAGACCTTGATGCCCGTCGGGAACGAATCATTCGTCGACTGCGCCATATTCGCGTGATTGTTCGGGGAAATGATATCGTAGCGTCCCTTCGGCTGCCCCATGATCTCAAGCGCCCGGTTCACGAGTACCTCATTCGTGTTCATATTCACCGAGGTTCCTGCACCGCCCTGGATCGGATCAACCGGAAACTGATCGAGCATCTGGCCGGCAATGATTTCATCCGCGGCCTGCACGAGTGCCTTGCCGATGGACTCCTCCAGACGGCCTGTCGACATATTGGCCAGCGCTGCGGCCTTCTTGACCTTGGCCATGGACTGCACGAAATCCTTGTCGATGGTCTGTCCTGTAATACGGAAATTCTCTATCGCACGCATGGTCTGTACACCATAGTATACATCCTCCGGAATCTCCATCTCGCCTAAAAAGTCATGTTCCTTACGCATAACATTCACATCCCTTTCTTTAAAAAGCTCCTCTATATAGAAAAGCAATTGTGCCTTTTCTCTTTTCACGCACATTGTATCATGTATACAGAATACATTCAAGTACTTTTTGTAAAAATGTCCACCATAGATACTACATATACAATGCCTTGCTTTGATGCTTTTCATTTATCCACAAATTTTGCGCTTCCTTTTTCTATTTGTGCATAACTTCCCTGTATTCCACAGCTTATCCACAAGTTTATCCACAAAATGCTATATCCTGTGTATAAGTCAGCACAAAACACAACTGCAGCCAGGGCCGCATCCGCGCATACATTGCGTTTTTTCAAGAATACTACATGCAAAAAATGCCTTCGCCCGCCACGATGGCAGGCAGCTTGTCCCAGATTATTTGCATTGAATATCCCACCGTCTTTTGCTAGAATAAAGGAAAGAATATACTGCTATCCTTCAGGATTTCGCAACGTAAAATCCTTCACAAGACGGGAGACAGCAACGCCCCGCCTGCTATGTCCATTCGCGCCCGCCACCTGCAGAGGTGACGGACGTCTTGTTTTCTAATTATCAAAAAAATCTGCAAATATGCGAGGAACAGGGATCGATGCTGCGCTGCCTTAACGCGGCTTGCCGCCCATGCCCGCTTCATCCACGTTTCTTTTCTGCTGTGATAAGGAGCTCGCCATGAAAAAACATGTTTGGCTGTTTTTTGCTTTCCTGCTGACCGTCCTGCTTACCAGTCTGCCCGCCTCAGCCACTGCGTCTCTGACGGAAACTGAGGCTCCCGCGCACCGGGTCGTACGCGTGGGTTTTTTCCCTTTTGAGGGCTATTACCAGCTCACCGATACGGGCCAGCGATACGGCTATGGCTACGAGCTGCTGCAGCTTATGGCTCTGCACACAAACTGGTCCTATGCCTACACCGATGATGTAAAAACCTGGAGCGAGCTCGAGGATATGCTGGCCGATGGGCGCCTGGATATGCTGACCTGCGTGCAGCAGACTCCGGAAAACAGTGCCCGCTTTGCCTTTTCCTCGCGGCCGATCAGCACGAGCTCAACACTGCTCACAACGCGCTCCGGCAATCCCCGCTTTCTCGCCGGCGACTCCCGCACCTATGCGGGCGCCCGTGTCGGCATGATGCGCACGAGCAGCCACAACGCAAAATTTGCTTTCTATGCGGCCCAGCGGGGCTTTTCCTATACGCCGGTCTATTTTGACAGCCTGCCTGCGCTGCTCGCGGCCCTGCAGGCGGGCAGCGAAATCGACGCGGCAGTCACCTCAAGCCTGCGACCGCTCCACAACGAATGGATTTTAGACCAGTTCGCACCAGCCCCCTTCTATCTTATGGTCCGCAAGGATGATACGGACCTCCAGCAGGAAATGGACGCCGCCCTCTCCCAGATGAACATCTATTCCCCGAACTGGCGCTCGGAGCTGTTCAATAAATATTACGGGCCGGACAACGGCGTCAATCTGCCGTTATCAGCGGTTGAACGGGCCTACATCCAGGAACTGAAGAATAGCCATACCATTTTCCGGGTGGCCATGAATCCGGATAACGCACCGTATTCCTATTTTGAAAACGGCACCGCTAAAGGCATCATCCCGGATATCTTTGCCGAGATCGCCCGCCGGGCCGACATCCAGTATGAAGTGATTGAAACGCACACCCGGGCGGAATACGATCAGCTCATCCACTCCGGAAATATCGATCTTATCATGGATGCGAGCATGAACTATTCCCAGGCGGAAAACCAGGGCTATAAGCTTTCCACCTCTTTTTTGAGCCTGTCGATTGCCCAGCTCACCCAGCGCAATTTTGCCGGCGAAGTCCGCACAGCAGCCATTCCTTACAGCACACAGATCGAGCGTCTGCGCAGTGACCCGCTGTTTGAACACCTCCAGCTGCAGCCGGTGAACTGCACTGCCGCAGCTGTACAACGCCTTGCGAGCGGCGAAAGTGATGCGGCAATCCTCTACATGTACACCGCGCAGAAATTCATCCACGATGACTACCAGAACCGCTGGCAGGTAGCGCTGCTGCCCCATCTGCAGACTGCCATCACCGTTGCCTCATCCGAGCGCAATGACTATCATCTGCTGTCCATCCTGAGCAAAAGCTGCGAGAGCGTCCGCGCGAACTATACGCAGCAGATCATCCTCAAGTACACAACGCAGCCGCCACGGCCGGTGACCCTGCTGAAATACCTCTATGCCAATCCACTGGCAGCCATCGCGATCACGGCATTTCTGTCGCTGGCCGCCATTCTCCTGGTGATTGCGCTGCTGCGCACGCGGGCTGCCCGGCAGGAGCGCCGTCGCCAGCAGGAACTTGAGCAGTTTCTGAGCTATGTCTGCCGTGCAAATGATCTCGTCGTCGAGGTCCGGCCACAGGACCTCAACGATCTGACCCGGACGGCGAGCAGCCGCTACACCCTGCAGAACGGCCAGGTGCAGATCCATGAAGAAACCATATCCCTGCAGCAATACCTGAGCTACATACATTCCGATGATCTGCCGAATGTCGTCCGCCAGCTTACGCCGGCCTCACTTGCCCGCCTGAGCCGGGAACGCCGCGAGGTCTATCTGGAGTGCCGCATCCGGCGTCCCGCCGGCTGGTGCTGGTATGCGCACTCCTTGCAAGGCATCGCGCCCTCCGCTTCGCATCCGCTCGGCAGTTTCATCCTTTTCCGGCGCAATATCAATGAAACAAAGCAGACACTCGTCGATGCCCTGGACACGGCCCGGCAGGCCAGCCAGGCCAAGGGGAACTTCCTGTCCCGCATGAGCCATGAGATCCGCACGCCACTCAATGCGATCATCGGCTATCTGTCCATCGCGCGGGCAGTGCCGACCCTCCCGGAAGACCTCTGCCACTGCCTGGATAACAGCACATTGGCCGCCCGTCATCTGCTCAGTATCATCAATGATATCCTCGATACCGCCGCCATTGAAAGCGGCCGCATGAAGCTCGCCCAGGAGGCCTTCCGCCCCAGGGAGATGCTGCAGCTCCTGAACACCATGTTTGCGAGCCAGGCGCAGGCGAAAGGAGTGCAGTTCAACGCCGACTGCAGCCAGCTGCCGGCCGGCGAAATCATTGGCGACTGCCTGCGCCTGAACCAGATCCTCATGAATCTGCTCTCCAATGCAGTGAAGTTCACACCGGCTGGCGGCAGTGTCCACCTGGAGGCCTCCCTGCTGCAGGAAAAGGAATACAGCCGCGTCATCCGCTTTGTCGTCCGCGATACAGGCATCGGCATGAATCCCGCCTATCTGCAGCACCTCTTCCAGCCTTTTGAGCAGGAAAGCGCCAGCACCGCACGCCAGTTTGGCGGTACCGGGCTCGGCCTGTCCATCACCAAGAATCTCATTACCATGATGCATGGTTCCATCGATGTCCAAAGCAGCCCCGGACAGGGCTCCTGCTTTACTGTCATCATCGAGTTTGCACTGCCGGCGGACAGCAGCCAGCCAGCTTCGCAGCCACCGGTGCCAGCAGTGGAATCCGCCGACAATCTGATGGGCCTCCATATTCTGCTGGCCGAGGACAACGAAATGAACCAGGAAATCGCCACCTATCAGCTGGAGCATATTGGCCTCCAGGTCACGACGGCCAGCAACGGACAGGAGGCTATCGACCATTTTCTGGCCGCGGCTCCAGGATTCTACGCCGCTATCCTCATGGATATCCAGATGCCGGTCATGGATGGCCTGACGGCTACCCGCCGCATCCGGGCTTCCCAGCATCCCGATGCGGCCAGGATTCCCATTCTTGCAGTCACCGCCGATGCCTTTGCCGAGGATGCGGCCAAGGCCATGGCCGCAGGCATGAATGACCATATTGCCAAGCCCATTGACTGCAACCAGCTTCTGAAGGCTTTGCACACCCACATCGCCCCGGCGGAGCAGGATACGCCCTGACCTGCCGAAAAACCGTCCCTCGGCCAACCCGTTTTTCCACACAAAAAAAGCCAGCTGCGTCCAAATGCAGCTGGCTTTCACTATGCAGTTCATGAAATTGTCCCTTCGACGGGGGCCGTTCACTCCTCCGTTGGACCGAAGAATTCATTTTCCACCGCGATGCAGAGCATGTGGTAGACGGGCAGGTGATATTCCTGGATGCGATAGGTTTCATCGTCCGGCACGCAGATTGCCACGTCAGCCAGCGGCTTGAGCTTACCGCCCGAACGACCGGTCAGCACGATGCTCTTCACATCCCTGACCTTCGCCATCTGTACGGCATAGATGACATTCGTGGAATTTCCCGAGGTACTGATGCCCAGCAGCACGTCACCGGCATTGCCGATGCCCAGTACCTGCTGCGCAAAGGAAAGATCCGGCGCCTGATCGTTGGCAAAGGCCGTATTGAGGCCAATCTCATCCACCAGCGAAATCGCCGGCAGCGCCCCCTGCAGATTATCCCGCAGGTAATCGGCCTCCGCCGGACAGACCTTCTTCATCTTCGCATACATAACGTCATCGATTTTCCGTTTGAGCAGAAAGCCCTTCATGAGCTCCCCAACGATATGCTCCGCGTCAGCGGCACTGCCGCCGTTGCCGCAGACGAGCAGCTTGTGGCCCTGGCGATAGCTCGCACAGATGACTTCCACTGCCTTTATGAGATCGGCCCGGCAGGCCTCCAGGGCGCTGTAGCGTGCAATGAGTGCATCGACAGCAGCCCGGGTTGATTCCTTTATCATACGATCGCTTCCCCTCTTCAACGATTGCGATACCGGTCAGCGGTACGCTTCGGATCATAGTCGTCATTGGCCGGCGGCAGAATATCTACCACCTTGCCCTGGTGCTGCGCCGACTGCGGCGTTACATTCACCATGCGATCCTTCACCGGCTCCCGGCGCGCCTCGGCATAAGAGGCCCCGCCGTTGCGATTGCCACGGAATTTATTCCAGAGCAGACGCAGGATCATGAATACGGCGCCAATCATCACAACGTTCATGATAAGGCCGAGGATATCGGACATCATGCCCGCTCCGCCCATGCCGAACATGCTGCTCAAAAGGCCACCGAGCATCATGCCGCCGGCAAAGAGGCCGATGTTCCGCAGCGCGGAACCCCAACGGCTGCCGCTCTGTGTCTGGGCGGCCGCATTGGCACCGGTCTTGGCGGCCGGCGCTTCATTGCTGTAGGACTTGGCACTCTTGGAAGGCGCATACTCCTTCGTGTTCGGCGAAGACGCCTTGGTCGTGCCGGTGGACGGCGAAGCCTTCGGCGCTGATGGAGCGGCCTTCGGGGCCGAGATCCTCGCACCGCCGCGAGCGGCAAAGGCCGTATCCGTCATAGGAACTGCCGCGGAAAAAGCAAAGACTGCCAAAACAAACGCTATGGTTATTTTCTTCAAATTCATTATTCTTCCTCCCGATAGGACTTAATATCATCCGGAAACGCGTAAATCTCACCAATGGTATCGAGCTCGCCGCTCAGATACCGATCAATATCATCGACATCAATATAAAGCTTGCAATCAATATCGAGATAGCCCTGCTCCTTAGCCTGGCTCACATTGCGGATGGCAATGAGCTTTTCTCTGAGCTTCTCACATTCACTGCGGGTCGCATGCACGTCCAGCTTGATCTGGGGTACGCCATACTCTTTCAGGACTTCCTCCATGGTCATTCTCTGTGACATCACATTCACTCCTTCATTTGAAATACATTCTCATTATACTGGATTTTGCTGGTTTTTCTCTGAAAATTAATACACTGTACACAAAATAACCGGATAAGAAATGCAGACACGCACTTCGCCCGAGTATTTCGTGGATACTGTATTACTTCCGATCCACGATTTTCTGCAGCTCCCGTACCCGCTGCAGGTGCGTTTCGTATTCGAGATCATTCGCATCGTACTGCATGCGCTTTTTCAGCGCATCAATCTGAGCCTGCAGCCGGGCTTTCACCTCCGGCTTCAACATGGAAGCACCAGTGTCTCCAGCAGCAGCCGCTGCTCTACCGGGCTGGCCCAGCCTTCCTGGCGCACTTCAGCGGCCTGCTCGCCCGCAATGCGCTCCAGCAGCAGCCGGGCCTCGGTATCTATTTCCATAATCGTCTTATCTTCCAACACAAAGACCATCCTTCACAACAAACTTCTCTTCCATTCTAGCGAATGGAGGCAGAATTTGCAAGAAAACGATAAAAAATACGCCAAAAACAGTAAAAAAGACTGCCCAAACAGATAAACTGTCCAGGCAGTCTTGCCAGTACGATAGAATCTCAGGATTTCAGAACGAGGCGAAAGCCGTACTCCGCCTGTTATTTCCGGTTGCGCCCACCCACAGAGGCTGGGGCATCCGGTTCCAGGTTATTTTTCCTCCTGGCGGAACTGATCGACAATTGTAGCGCAGGCAGCATCACCCGTAATGTTGACCGCGGTGCGCAGCATATCGAAGATACGATCGACGCCAAAGAGAATCGGCAGGGCCTCAATCGGGATATTCGCCGCTACGAGTACTGCCACGACAAGCAGCGTCGGCCCCGGAACCCCGGCCTGACCGACAGCACCGAGGGTACCCGTCACGATGATCGCAATGTACTGCGGGAAGGTGAGATCCATGCCGTACATCTGCGCGATGAAGCAGGCCGCCATTGCATAGTAGGCCGCGTTGCCGTTCATGTTGATGGTTGCACCCAGCGGCAGCGCAAAGGAGGTCGTTTCCTTGGAAACATGGAGTTCCTCTTCCGTCGTGCGCATATTGAGCGGCAGCGTCGCCATCGAAGACGCCGTGGAGAAGGCGAAGAGCTGAACCTTCCACATGCTCTTGAAGAATTCCTTATAGGTCGTGCACTTGGAGAAAAGTGCCACCGTACCGCCCACCATGATATAGGTGACGATCGCCAGCACGACAACATAGAGGCCGATGAGGTAGAGGATCTTCACGAGCACGTCGTAGCCAAAGGTTCCCGTCGCATCTGCCATGAGGGCAAATACACCAATCGGCGCGATGTACATGATGAACATCATGATCTGGATGAAGATCTCGGTGAAATAATCAAAGACCTTGCACATGAATTCCTTTTTTTCCTTCGGCAGCAGGGCGAGCGCAAAACCGACGAACAGTGCAAATACGATGATCTGCAGGATATTGCCATCGACGAGCGCCTTAAACGGGTTGGCCGGCACAAAGCCAATGACCGTATCCCAGAAGCCCGGCATCGCGGATTTAGAGGAAAGATCACCTACATCAATGGCCGCGCTGCTCAGCGACGACATGTTGATGCCCGCACCCGGCTTGAATACCTCACTAAAAATAATACCGAGCAGAACGGATACGGCCGTAGTGGCACCATAATAAACAAAGGTAACAATTCCGATCTTGCCGGCCCCCTTCGAACGGCCAAGGGCAGCCGCGCCGCCAACGAGCGAGAAGAACACCATCGGGATGACGACCATCTTGATGAGCTGCATGAAGAGGTCACCAATCGGCGCAAACATGTGCGCGGGCTTCCCCATGGCCAGTCCAACGACTGCACCGAGGACAGTCGCTGCGATGATCCATGTCCCCAGCTTGCTGAGCGGATCTTTTTCTTTTTTCTCTGTTTCTGACATACAATGAATCCCTCCTAAATATGAAATGATCGGGATAGACAACACAGGAGCCGGAGCACGCACATTTACCCTCTGATACACAGGAAATATGGGGTTCCGGCTCCCTTGCCAGTCATCTATCATACACATTAATGATACCATTTTTGCCCTTCTGTGTCTATATTCTGACAAAACAACAAAGTCCTTCATGCATGGACATACAACCCGAATGTCCATGCTTTTTCGCGTTGCGAAATCTTGAACAATGGCGTTATAACACGGTGCAAATTGTCTCTCACCATTGCAGATAGCGAACGCGAAAGGAAGGAACAATCGATGCGTTGATAGTGCCCGCCTTGTTGCGACGCGAAGCTAGTCCCTTGTGGGAAACGCTAAGTAGAAGGATTTCGCGTTGCGAAATCTTGAACAATGGCGTTATAACACGGTGCAAATTGTCTCT
>CAZFPA010000005.1:52388-72154 GCA_964520975.1 uncultured Selenomonadaceae bacterium
TTTCGCGTTGCGAAATCTTGAACAATGGCGTTATAATCAAAATAATTGGTTTCAGTTAGAAGGAAGGGTGATTTCTTGAAAAAGGATTTTTTGGCCGCCGAGATTGAGGTCGATGTGCTGAAAGAGCAGTCGATGGCCCATCATGCCCAGTCCCTCGTGCTCGGGCGCACGTTCCTGTTTTTTGCGGCCATTTTTGCCGCCGCGGCCGGCTATGATCAGCATTCCCTGCTGCTCTATTCATTGGCTATCGCTTTGGCCGCGCTGTTTCTCTGCCTGCTGCAGCTGCACAGCCGGCTGCGCCGTCAGCAGCTCCTGCTGCAGGGACACATGGCTGTCCTCAAGGACTACACGGCCCGCTTCGATGGGTCCTGGCGCCATTTTCCCGATGACGGGACTGCCTTTCTGCGGGAGGATACACCCCAGGCGAGCGATCTGAGCCTGTTCGGCCCGGATTCCTTCTACCAGTACCTGTCGGCCGCACGCACGCAGGCCGGCCGGCAGCGCCTGGCCGACGCATTGCAGCCCGCGCCGCCGGATTTTGCCGAGCTGCACGCCCGCCAGCAGGCCGCGGCAGAATTCATGGAACGCAGCCGCCTGGCCTTCGATCTGCAGGGCATCGCGCGCCTGCTGCCGGAAGGACACGATGTGCGTCCCTTACTGGCTGAGATTGCCCAAGAAACCACTACGCCCACGCCGGTATTCCTCTGGATCATCCGCCTGCTGCCGCTCCTCACCCTGGGCAGCCTGCTGGCCGCCGCCCTCGACTTTCTCAGCTGGCTGCCCGGCGCACTGCTGGTGCTGCTGCAGCTCACACTCACCCTGCCCCTGGTCACGCGGCACAATGCCGCGCTGAAGCCGCTGCAGCATTTTTCCCGTGAACTGGCTGTCTATGCCCAGCTCCTGGCCCGGCTCGAGGAGCTGGATTTTCATTCCCCGCGTCTCCGTGCGCTCGCGGAACGCCTGCAGGCTGGCGGCGGAGCCTCGCTGGCCCTGCAAAAGCTCGCGCGCATCAGTGATTTTGCTGAGATGCGCTATAACTTCTTTTTCTTCCTGCTCGCGAACGCCCTGCTGCTCTGGGATTTCCACTGCCGGGCCCTCTTCCAGCGCTGGCAGGCCAGAACGGCCGGGGCGCTGCCGGACTGGCTCGCGGTCTGGAGCGAATGTGAGCTGCTCATGAGCCTGGCCGTCGTCGGGCAGACGCGTGAGAACTGCTGCTTCCCGGAGCTGCTGACAGAAAGCGCCCCCAGGCTGCAGGCCAGAGACCTGCAGCATCTGCTCCTGGACGAGGCCCAGGGGGTGCCGAACGATATCGAGGTCCGGAGCGAAACCCGCATCATCACGGGTTCAAACATGTCGGGCAAGACGACCTTTCTGCGCACACTCGCGAGCTCGGTCGTACTGGCCTGGGCCGGCGCTCCGGTCTGCGCGGCACAGTTCGGACTCACGCGGCTCCATGTCTTTACCTCCATCCGGGTCACAGATGATATCACGAAGGGGCTTTCCACCTTTTACGCGGAACTGCTGCGCATCAAGAGCATGGTAGAATTCGCCAAAAAGAAAACGCCTATGCTGATCTGCATAGACGAAATCTTCAAGGGAACAAACTCGGCCGACCGCATCATCGGCGCCCGCGCGGCCATCGAACGCCTCACGGGACCGCAGAATATCACGCTGGTCTCCACACATGATTTTGAGCTCTGCGATCTGCTGTCACCGAACGATACGCCCGTCACCAATTACCATTTTGCTGAAACCTACGATGTCGAGGGGCATATCCACTTTGATTTCCGGCTGCAGCCCGGCCGCTGCCAGACCACGAATGCCAAATATCTGCTGCGGCTCGCGGGCATTCTCGACGAATGAGCGGCCTCAGCCCGGCAGCACCTCGCTGATGGCCAGCTGCGCCCGGCGAAGAGCCTCCGCCAGCTCGTCCTGCGTGATGTTCAGGGCCGGATTGAAATAGAGGACATCCCCCAACGGCCGCAGCAGCAGGCCATGCTGCAGTGCCCGCTTATAGATTTCATAGCCAAGCCGCTTTTCCGCCGGGAAAGCGGCTTTTGTCTGCCGGTCCGCAACGAGCTCGATGGCATGGATGAGACCGATATGGCGAATCTCGCCTACATGCGCATGGCCGGCGAAGGCGTCCTGCATCGCGGCGGTGAGCCAGGCGGCATTTTTCTCCGCCCGCTCGAATACCGGCTCCGTAGCGAAGATCTGCTGCACCGCGAGCGCCGCTGCACAGCCGATGGGGTTTCCGCTGTAGGTATGGCTGTGCATGAAGGCCCGTCCCTCCCGATAATCAGCATAGAAAGCATCGTAGATGCGCTGCGTGGTGACCGTGATGGACATCGGCAGATAGCCGCCGGTGAGCCCCTTCGAGAGACACAGGATATCCGGAGAGATGCCTGCATGGTCACAGGCGAACATGCGGCCCGTGCGCCCAAAGCCCGTAGCGATTTCATCCGCGATGAGCAGTACATCGTAGGCATCACAAAGCGACCGCAGCTTTTTGAGGTAGAGCGGCGGGTACATGCGCATGCCCGCACTGCCCTGCAGCAGCGGCTCGACAATCATGGCCGCTGTTTCCCGCCCATGCGCGGCAAAGCTTTCCTCGGCTGCCGCAATGCACTCGCAGCCGCAGCTTTCCCGATTCTTCCCGTAGGGGCAGCGATAGCAGTCCGGCGCCTCGATATGGATATTGTCCATCATCATGGGCTGGTACATCTTCGCGTAGAGATCCATGCTGCCCACGGACAGCGCGCCGATGGTCTCCCCATGATACCCCTCGGACAGGCACATGAAGCGCTGCTTTTCCGGCTTGCCGGTCTGCAGGAAATACTGGAACGCCATCTTCAGCGCACATTCCACCGCCGCGGAGCCGTTATCCGAAAAATGGAATTTCGTGAGTCCGGCCGGTACGATTTTTGCGAGATGTTCCGCCAGCTCAATGACCGGCTCATGGGAAAAATTCGCGAAGATCACATGCTCCAGCTGATCGAGCTGCGCCTTGATCGCCGCGTTGATGGTTTCGTTGCAATGCCCAAAGAGATTGCACCACCAGGAGCTCACAATATCCAGGTATTCCTTGCCATGGATATCATAGAGCCATACCCCCTTGCCGTGGTCGATGACCATCGGCGCCAATTCCTCATAGTCCTTCATCTGCGAGCAGGGATGCCAGATGTATTTGAGATCCCGCTCCTCCATCGTCATGCTCATGTGCTGCTTCCTTTCTGTTCGTCCGTCTGTTATTTGTACAGCGCCGCCAGGGCGGCTGCATCCATCGCAAGCTCCCGTGCCCCGGGCTCAATGACTGCGAGCACCGGCACGCCGGTGATTTCCTCGATCATGCGCCGGTTATCCTCCTCCATCGGATCACCCGCATGGAAATTGTTCAGGAACACTCCCGCTACCGGGATGTCCCGTGACCGCAAATGCTCGATGGTGAGCACCGCCGCGTTGATGGTACCGAGCCCCGCGTCCGCGATGACCAGCGCCGGAAGCGCCAGTGCCTTCACGAGATCGTCGAGAATCACCTTCTGTTCATCATCCCAGCGCAGCGGACAGATGATGCCACCGCTTCCCTCCATCGTGAGGAATTCACACGCCGCCCGCGCGGCCGCAAAGTCACGCTTCACCCGATCGAAATCGATGGGCTGCGCATTGATTTTTGCTGCCAGATGCGGCGATACCGCTTCCCGATAGACATAGGACACCAGCTTTTCAACCGGTGCCGGCAGCTTCGCCATCTCTTTGACAAACAGGGCATCCCCCGGCTGCAGCCGGCCATCCGGCCCCGGCTCGGCCCCGCTCAGCGCGGCCTTGTAGTAGGATGCCTGGCGGCCGCTGTCCACAAGTTTTTTCACGATGAGTCCGGTCACATAGGTCTTGCCGATATCCGTCCCGGTCCCCGTGATAAAAAGTGCCTTGCCCATGCTCAGGCCGCCTCCCTTGCCGCCAATGGCTCAGCCACCGGTGCGTCCAGCCAGATTCCCGCTGCCAGGCAGCGCCGCGCGAGCACAGCCGCCATGAGGCAGAGGCAAAAATCCCCCGGTGCCTGCAGAATACCGCCGTAGAGAATGAGCGTCCAGAGCGCGATGGGTGCATCGATGACGAAGTTCGATATTACATAGAAATACGTCAGTCCCAGCGCATATACGACAGCCATGCCCAGAAGATTCACGAGCAGCAGCCGTCCGGTATTCGGCTGCCCCTGCCGGGCAAGCACTCCAACGAGCCAGGCCTGCAGTGTAAAGCCGATGAGATAACCAAAGGTTGGCTGGAATACATAGCCCGGGCCGCCGCCTTCCGCAAAGACCGGCACCCCGATGAGCCCCAGCAGCATATAGCCGCCTACGGCTGCCGCCCCCAGGCGTCCGCCGAGCAGCAGCCCGGCCAGCAGCGTAAAGAGAAATTGCAGCGTGAAGATATCCGTTCCGACCGGAATCTTGATGAAGGCACCTACCGCGACCAGCGCGATAAAGAGTGCACAGAGCACGAGTTCCCGTAATTTCATGTTTTTCATAATCTACCTCCTAAGATTACGGAAGCATTGCTTCCGCAAATTCACTTTCTTAGGATACGACTTTGTCCGCTTATTGTCAACCAAGTTATTCAGTATGGTTAACAATAAGATCATAGGTGGAATAACACAGGGCAGAAAAAAGCTCACTGGATAATCCAGTGAGCCGCGCCATACGCCAAAAAATTTTTATTTGCTTCCGTCCTTCTTCTGTGCGGAACCACTTCCTCCATGATTCTGCAGCAGCGTCTCCGCTGCCGCAGCGGAAAGCGGCCGTCCCCACAGATAGCCCTGAATATAATCACAATTAAACTTCCGAAGGAGCTCCAGCTGCGCTTCCTTTTCGACACCCTCCGCCGTGACCGTGAGGCCCAGCCGATGCGCGAGCTGAATGATGCCCTCGATCATCTTGGAATCCCCGTTCTTCGTGTAGTTATCCAGCAAAGTCTTATCGAGCTTCATCTGCGTAAAGGGCAGATAGCTCAGATAGCTGATTGCCGAATACCCACTGCCGAAATCGTCGATTGACAGATGCACCCCCAGCCCCAGCAGCTGCTGCATGAAGGCCTTGGTCGCCGGTGTTGGGTCCATGTACACGCTCTCCGTGATCTCGATTTCCAGCAGCGATGCAGGCACCTGATATTCCTGCAGCAGGGACTGCAGATACGTTGGATACTCCCGGTCATGCAGCTGATGATTCGAGAAATTCAAGGCTACCGATATCGGGGCATAGCCGCTGGCCAGCCAGGCACCGAGCTGCCGGATGACCTTGCGGGTCACGATGCGCCCGATTGCGAGAATCATCCGGCTCTGTTCAGCTACCGAAATAAATTCATTTGGATAGGCCGCACCATTCTTCAGGCGAATGAGCGCCTCAAAGCCGGTAAGCTCCTGCGTGGCCGCCTGGAACTGCGGCTGGTAGACCATCTCGAACCCATCATTTTCCATTGCGTCCTCGAGCAGCTGGCGTACCTGCACATCCCATTCCAGCTTGCTGCGGATATCGCCATCGAAAAAACGGTAGCCGCATTTTCCGGCTGTCTTGACCGTGTAAAGCGCCGCATCCGCGTAGATCATCAGCTGGTCAGCCGCAGTGCTGTCAGCCGGCGAGCAGGCCACACCAATGCTCAGTGAGATACGTATCTTTTCATTATCCAGATAAAACGGGGATTTAAATGCCTCCATCATATCTTCACAGGACTGCCGCAGGATCGACCGGTCCGCGGTATCCGCAAGGCTCAGGAACTCATCCCCGCCGTACCGGGCCAGGATATAATGCCGGCCCAGAGCGGTCTGCATGCGCCGGGAGGCCTGCTGGAGCAGCATGTCCCCCATCAGATGTCCATAGGTATCATTGATATGCTTGAAGCCATCGAGATCGAAGATCAGCACCGCACAGGGATCCTGCCGGCCAAGAATCATCTGCAGCCGCTGCGTGATCCACATGCGGTTGTGCAGCTTCGTGAGATAGTCCTCATTCATGAGACGCTTGCGGCGCTCGCTGTTGAGCCACAGAGCGCCGATAACAAGGAACAGCAGCAGCAGCACGCCGCCGGCCGCAATACTCAGTTCCCGGTGCAGCTCGAAAAAGCTCGGGTCCCGGTGCAGGATCCGGCTGCCATCAGGCAGCTTCCAAAGGGGGACATCATAGCGGTCGAGGACATTCTTGTCAAAATAACCATAGACCGGCGTATCCATCACGACCGGAATCTGCTGCGGACGCCTGCCCTGCTGCAGGATTTCCCGCACCATGCTGCCGGCCTGCCGCCCGCTTTCCTCAAAGGAGATCATGATACCGCCGAGAATCCCGTTATCCAGCGCACCAATGGAAAACCGGAACACCGGCACCCGCGCATGCGCGGCGATGAAACTGCCGCCCGACTCGATGGTATAAACGTTCCGGTCCTTATCCTCAAACAGATTCAGATAGAGCAGCACACTGTTGCCGCGTACCGCCGCAATGCGCTCCGCCAGCTCAATCTGCGTACACTCCGAGGCATTGATGAGATTGAAATGCAGATTGGGATATTCCGGAATGCAGTCCTGAAACTGCTGCTGATCCCCCTGCGCCGTAAGTGTCCGATCCGTGACCGCCACAATGTTCTTCGTCCCTGGAAACAGCTGCAAAATGAGATCCAGATTGCGCCGGTAGGCTGACTTTTCCACGATACCCGTAATCCAGGGACTCTTCGCGGCCTGCTCCGCGAGAGAAATGTTATTGACGCACAGGAATACCATCGGTATCTGCGCGAAAAGCTCCTGCTGATGCTGCATCGCAAAGACCAGCGCGGCATCATCCCCGATGAGCACCGCATCGTAGCGCGGCAGCTGCGCGAGCTTATTCTTTAGCGCAGCATAAAAAAACGCCTCATCCTCCTTGCCCGGAAAGCGCTTCGTGTCCATGAACTCAACATCGAGCCGGTACTGATCTGCCGGCAGAGCTTCCCTGATGCCCCGCAGCTGTGCCGGCAGCGTATCAAACGTGATTGAATAGGAGCTCAGAAACAATACCGCTGGCTTTTGCGGCTCCACACCGCTCACAGCCGCCAGTGCCAGCGGCAATGAAGAAAAAACGAACAACACCGTCAGACACAGCAATCGCAGTCTGTTATACACAGCCATCCTCCACCATCCCAATTGCGAGACTTTTTGCCTACGCAACGTTAATTACTTCCTTTATGTCCTTTTATTATACCATTCTTTTTATACGACATAAATAATTTTTTCCTTGCAAGGTGGACATCCTGCTCAAAATTTTGCATCTGACAGACACCTATGATAGGATAGAGTAAACTTGGTACAGCATCCACAAAAATAACAAAATTCATCCTGCGTACTTCTAACCCGTTATTTCGTGTACCCTGTACCGGCAGAGAGGACTGTATGCTGTGAACTATTCTATCTATCTCTTCGACTTCGATTACACCCTGGCCGATTCTGAAAAGGGCATCGTGGGCAGCTTCCACCATACGCTCAAGGCCCGCGGCTTCGCACCGGTTCCCGACGAGCACATCCGCCGCACCATCGGCCTGCCCATGGAGGACGCTGTCCGGCAGATCACCGGCCTGCAGGATATCGCGCAGGTTACGGCCTTCATCGAGGAATACCGCTGCTTTGCCGATACGTACATGACCCCCAACACCCGCTTTTTCCCGGAAACCATCCCCACCCTGCAGACACTGCGGGCACGCGGTGCCCACACGGCTGTCATCTCCACCAAGACCCGCAGCCGCATCGCCGAGAAATTCGAGCAGGACGGGGTGATGCACCTGCTGGACTTCATCATCGGCCGCGAGGATGTCGCCGTTCCGAAGCCCGCCCCGGAGGGAATCCTCTGCGCCCTGCAGCGACTGGGCGGGCAAAAGGCGGAGACACTTTACATCGGCGACAGTCACATTGACGCCCGCGCGGCCCAAAATGCCGGCACAGACTTCGCGGCCGTCACCACGGGAACGACAACCGCCGCGGAATTCAAATCCTTTCCCCACGTAAAAATAATGAAAAGCCTTGCGGAGCTCATCGATTGAGCAGCCGCAAGGCTTTTTCCGTATAGGGCTCAGCGGGTCTTCGGCTGCGGCAGCAGCAGCGTCGACGCAGCACAAAGCACGGACATGACAACCACGAGGGCCATGACAGACGCAATACCATAGGCATCTCCGTACCAGCCCAGCGCCGGCACCAGCATGCCGCCCACACTGAAGGAAAGCCCCAGCGTGACGCCCGACGCAAAACCTACACTCTTCGCGAGATAACTCTGTCCCAGCACCACAAAGGAAGAATACGTTCCCTGCATGGCAAAGCTCATGGGCAGCAGCATCGCGTAGACGACCCGGATGTCCTGCGTGAACACCGCTGCTGCCAGCAGCGGCACAAGCAGGATGCAGCCGCGCTGCAGCACGGCCACATAGCCCCAGCGGTCAGCCAGCCAGCCGCCCGCGAGCGTCGCGGCGATGCCCGCAATGGAAAGCACGGACAACGTGGCACTGCCCACCGCATTGGAGGATCCCAGTACCTGAATGCAGAACAGCGGCAGAAAGCTGCTGATGCCGCTGAATACGAGCGAGCGGAATACGATGACCAGCGTGAGCCGCGAAAAGGCCGGCCAGTCATTCGCAGCCGGCCGCCGACGCACCTGGATCTCCGGGCTGCCCGCAGGCACCGCAGCCATTTCCTGCTGGATATGGCGAGCGGCCGCCCGGATGCGCGGCGCGAAGAAAAAGAGAGCCCCGCCCATGAACACGGACAGCAGCGCAAAAAGCCCAAGCCCCTGCATGCCAAAGGCCGAAATGACTGCCACCGCCAGCAGCGGTCCTACCCCAAAGCCCGCATTGCCGCCAACCGAAAAAATACTCATACCCGAGCCGCGCTGCCGCCCGGAAATCGCATTGACGATACGGGCCGCCTCCGGATGGAAAATCGCACTGCCGATGCCCATGGCCGTCACGGCCGCAAAGATAGCCCAGTATTCCGTCAAAAAGCCCGTGAGGCCAAAGGACAGGCCCGCCAGCAGCACACCGATGCCCATGAAGCTGCTGAAGCGCGTGCGGTCAGCCAGATAGCCGAACAGCGGCTGGATCACTGAGGACAGGAAGCAGGAGGCGAACATGATGCCGCCTACCGCCGTATAGTCCATTCCATAATTCAAAACAAAAAACGGCAGCACTGCCGGAAGAGCTCCCGAATTGATGTCATCGCACATGTGCGCTGCCGCCATAAAATACAAATACTTCTTCTGCATATATCCACGTTTCCTTTCTGTCTTCTCTTTCACTGTAGCCATTCAGTATACTGCAATCCGAAAAAAAAAGCAATCCGCCGCCGGTTTTTGCCGTTACTGTATTGACACCTCACCGGTCACATGGTAGGATTATCCCAGTACAAAGGTATCAGAAAATATCCTTTATTCATACCTGTTATGAAAAGGACAACTGGAGGCGGACAGCCCGCATGGCAGCACAATGTATTCCCGCCGATGATTTTCTGGCGATCGGTCAAAAACTGCATATCCATTGGCAGAATCAGCCTTCCCTGGTGCTCGGAAAACTGACCGATATCGAGGAGCATTGGCTGGCTATCGCCATCGAGCGCGGTGACCAGGCCGCCGTACCGCCTGCCGATCAGCCGCTGCAGCTCAGCATTGCGGGCGATTACTGCGTCTACCGCTTCACAGCCGTCTACCAGAACCGTCGCGCGTTGTCGCTGCCACTCTGGTATATCACCCGTCCTCAGGCAATCAGCTGCTGCCAGGAGCGTCGCTTCGTGCGCGTACCGGCACCGCTGCCCGTACGTGTACGCATCGCCAATGCCTTTGGCGGCACGGGCAACCCTCATGAGACCATGGCCGTGAACATCAGCGGCGGCGGCATCTGCTTCGTAGCGCTGCAGCCCGTAGAAAGAAAGCGCCAGGTACAGCTCGATATTGCGGGCCTGCCGCTCTTCGGCTCCCTGCGTGTGACCGGTGAGGTCTGCCGCTGCCTGCCCCTGGATGTTCCGTTCGGGCGCATCTATCATATCGGCGTCTGTCTCGAGAAGCACCTTTCGCGGACCATCCAGGAAAAACTCATCCACTGCATCTTCGAGCTACAGCGCGGCTACCTGGAACGCGGCCTGGTACAGCGTGCACGAAATACCTAGTCGAATTACTTGTCTGAATTTCCATCCGCCGCGTTATCGTCAAGCGGCATAGCCACCGCTACGTCAGCCACAAGGACACTTCCCGGCCACGGATATTTCCGTGGCCGTTTTTTATGCCCGGCGTCACCCGCTGCCGCCGATCCGCACTGCCACAGGCAGGAATTTCTTACCAGCATAGCGAATTCTTCCTCAAATGAAAACGCCTGCAGCCGGCAGCAAAGCCACGGACTGCGGAGCAAAGAAAGGAGTCTTCCCATGAAAATCTGCAAAATACTGCCCGTACTGGCAGCCATCTGGCTCTTCTCCGTCGTTCCGGCCTTCGCCATGGAATTCAGCGTGAACGACCGTCCCTTTTTCTCCGCCACCAACAACGCGGCCGGCGGCAGCGGCGATGACTACAGCGCGACCCTCTCCTCCACCGGCGACAAGCTCGTCTTCCGGCGCTATTTCGGCGACAGCGACAATGCGTACGTGAAGCTGGAATCCAAGGACGGCACAAAAGATTTCATGTCCTTCAAGGTTCCGGTCGGCCGTACACTGAAGATCTGCAAGGTCGAGGGAAAGTACCCCATGCGCAGCTTCTGGTTCGTGAGCCTCATGCATCATACCACCGCCTATGTCAGCGGCCAGCTCCGTGAATTCGACCGCATGGAATACTTCTGGCTCGTCGGCCCCTACAAGGATACCTATGTTTCCTTCGTGACGCGTGATACCCTGGCCAAATACCATATCGACATACCAAAGGACGGCACGATCCTCGCACACCCCTCGGGAACCAAGGATGTGCTGAATCTCGAGATTGTACGCCTGTTCGGCGACCACAGCGCGACCTTCAGCTGGACCTCCCTGCAGTGGGATCCGGCAAAGGAATGGTTCTCGATCACCAAGACAAAGTTCTGACCTTTTACCGGCAAAGCAAAACGGCTGCGGCCGGAAGTGAGCACACTTCCGCCGCAGCCGTTTTTTATCCAGAATATCGTATCATGTAGAGGTTTATTCCGTTTTTCCCTGCCGCTGCAGGAAGTTGTAGAGTGCACCCAGCATGCCCGCATCGTTATGCAGGCGCGCAAAGGCCAGCCGGGTATGTTTGCAGAGCCCCGGGGCCGCGGCACGCGCAAAGGCGGACTGCAGGCGTGGCTTCAGATATTCTTCCTGCGCCATGATGCCGCCGCCCAGCACGATGAGCTCCGGGTCAAGCACATAACAGATATTTGCCATGCCCAGGGCCAGCCGCTGGCACAGCCGGTCAATAGCCCGGCCCGCGACGATATTGCCTTCCTTGGCCAGCGCAAAGATTTTGCGCCCGTTGAGCGTATCCGGCAGCACCCTGAGTCCCTCGGCTGTCTCCGTAATGAGCCGCGTAGTCGAGGCAAGCTCCTCCAGCGTTCCCTTTTCCGGAATGCGCAGGAAACCGACTTCGCCCGCGCTGTAGCCGGCTCCGGAAACGAGCCGGCCGTTGAGAATCACACAGCCGCCCAGCCCCGTACCAACCGTGATGCAGAAAAGCGAGCGTGCTCCCTGCCCGCTGCCGAGCCAGTACTCGCCAAGCCCGGCACAGTTCACATCGTTTTCCACCTCACAGGGCAACGCGAGCGCGGCCTCAACGATAAGCTTGAGCTCCGTCCCCGTATAGCCCTTGAGATGCGGATTGGCAAAGATGATCTTTCCCGCCTCGGGATCGACGATGCCCGCTGTCGATATCGCAATGCCACCCAGGGTGTTTTTCTCCTGATAGGCCTGCACGATTTCCGTGATGCCCGACAGGATAGCCTGTACCCCCTCCTCCCGTATATGCGTTGGACGAGACGCCTTATGCAGAAAATGTCCGTGCCGGTCGGCCAGACCGTATTTCATATCCGTACCGCCAATATCGATACAAACAAATCTCTCCATAACCAGCCCCCTTCCGGATTAGTAGCTAAAAGTCATAGCCCAGCCGAATTTATGGCCGCTTTCATCGCTCCGCAGATTTTTGTACGTACCATACCAGAGCTCGCCATAGCAGTTTGCACTGATTGGCTGACCGAGGATCAGACGATAGCCTTTATGGCCGTCATTGTTGTACTCATCGCCCCACCAGGTCAGATGGTTGCCGTTCTCCATCGGCAGATCAAGGTTCGCGCCCTGCTTCCAGTACTGCAGGAAAGCATCTGTCTTGCCCAGTTTCGAGGCGAGCTGCACCTTCGTGAGAGCACCATCGCTGTCCGCTTTGGTATTCTTGCCATAGGCGCCCGAAAGCGTCACGCCGCTCTTGCCCAGCGGAACGCCGGCCGTGAGAGCCCAGACATTGGAGGTCTTGTCGTTGACGAGATTCTTGTTCGTCGAGATGTAATGCGCACCGAGATCCACCAGACCGGCCTTTGTATCCACGCCCGTATAGAAAATGCGCTGGCCGCGGTCCTTCGCATACTGGCTGCCGTTATAGTAACCGAAGAGCCCCTGTACCGTCGTATTCGCCCCGACCTTGCGGCTCGCATAGATACCGCTCACATAGTCATCGCCCAGCGCGCCGCCGGCGAGCCAGTACGCACTTTTACCACCGAGAAAAGTCGTCTTTTCATCCGGTGCATACTTGATGAAGCCCTGGCGCATGTACACGCCGTCATCCTTGCGCTGCTGGCGCCAGCCATCGTTATCCCAATAGCTCATGCACTCGAGCTGGAGTTGGGCAGACAGCTTCGGGCTGATCTGCTTTTCCGCGGTGAGGCGGTATTCGAGCTCATACTCATGCGCGCGGTCATCGGACGGTGCCGTCGTATCACCATAGGTATTCTCGGTCTGGAACCAGTGGCTGATCTTGAGGTCGCTCACGCCAGCCGTCTTTTTCTCGACTGCGGCAACCCGGATGCCCATGGAATTCAGCTCATCGGCATATTCCTTGGAAAGCTTCTCTATCAGTGCCTTATCCTCGGCTGTGCCCAGGCGCTCGCGTGATACGGCGCGGCCTACGAGCTGCGCCATCTCATAGCGGGTGATCGGCTTGTCGCCCCGGAACGTATTGTCGCCATAGCCGTCAATTACACCATCCTTAGCCAGTGTCTGCACTGCATCGTACGCCCAATGATCGCGTGGGACATCATCGAACGGATTGGCCAGGGCCGTACCCGTCGCCATCATTCCCACAACAATCCCTAAACATACTTTCTTACTGAATCTCATCTTCCATTTCCCCCTTTATTTTTGGCAGGCACTGTACCCGGCAGGCCTGCTGGCACCGATCGGGCAGCTTTCCAAGTTTCCTGTCCGTTCCGTGCTTTCACTCTTATATAGTGCAAGTGCCATGCCAATGCACACTAATTTCCTCTCTTTTTTCAGAAAGGCCCTGCGGCCAGCAGCGGCGCGGTTTGCAGCCTTCCTAATAAATTTTCTGTCCTCTGGCAGTGTGCAAAAAAACGCCTGCACACTGCAAATCCGCACGCACAGTGTGCAGACCGCAGGCTGACGAAAAGGGCCGGATGGATTGCCCCATCCGGCCCTTTTCTCTGCAGTCTTCTATTAGGGAGACACTGGTTATTCTATCGGTACAGCCCCTTGGAAACGGAATTTCGTCCAGGGCTGGATCGAAGCAAGTAGGAAATGTTCCTGCGGGACAACCCGCGCTACAACATTGGATTTGCCGCTGTTCGGCATGGACTGGCGCACAATCTGCAGCTCGCCCGCGTAGCGGTCATAGAGCGAGGACTCAATGACCACATCGCCAGGCTCCAGCTCCGGTGTATGCCAGGCGGGGAATTCTTCCCCTTTATATTTCACGCGCGGCTGCGTCGAACGGATCATGTAGTCCGACACATCCCCACGGTTGAAATGCAGTTCATCAAAAAGGATCTTCTTCTCCACAGCGCTGATGCCCGCTATGGTCTCCACCCGCAGTTCCAGGATATCCGGTGAAACCGCCGCAAGTGTCCGCAGTTCCTCCTCGGTGGCAAACGCGTTGGCGATGATCACATCATCGATGAGCCCCGTAGCGAAAAGGTGCTTGGCCTGCACCTCGATGGGCAGGTCACGGTGCATTTCCAACGTACAGAGGCCTTCACGCACCGGCCAGGGCCCATGATCAGCACCCGGCGCGTTCACAAAGGCCGCGGTGCGGATTCCCTGCTGCCTGAACTGACAGCTGCAGGTGATGAAGTGCTCATAGCCGAGCCCCGTATAGACATGCGGATAAAAATTGTGGCAGCCCAGAATCCGGGCCTTATTGGGCTTTTGCGCGAGGATATTTTCCAGCATCCGCGTGCCCTGGCTCATATTGAGTTCAATCGACAGTCCATAGGGATTGAGGCTCATGATGCTTTCCTCGATGCCGCTGTAGCCGAGATCGAGGCGGATGCCGCTGAGTCCCAGGTCAGCAAAGAATTTCAGGTCATCGTAACGCACGCCAAAGGTCGTGAATACCTGCGGTGCCACATCAGCAATGATCTCCATGTGGTGCTGCCGGGCCCGCGCCGTGATCTGACGGAAATCGGCAACCACCTCCTGCAGGGAGCGTCCCTCCTCGGAAATGAGACAGGTGAAGATCCGTCCATAGCCGTACTGTGCAGCCAGATCTATATAGGAAAGGATCTCCGACAGCTTCTTCTGTCCCGGATAAATCGATATTCCCAGCATTTAATGAATCCCTCCCGCCTTTTCCAGTCTTGTATAGAGCTCGATGATCTCTGCCGCCAGATCGCGGACCGTCATCGCTGTCATCAGATGGTCCTGGGCATGGACCATGAGCAGTGTGACCTGCGTCTTTTCTCCGCCCGCTTCCTTCTGCAGCAGACCGGTCTGCTGATGATGCGCGTTGAGCAGATGCTCCTTGGCATAGCACATGCGTTCCTCAGCCTGGGCCAGGTCGCCCTGCTTCGCCGCCTGAATGGCCTCGAAGGCCGCGGATTTTGCTTCACCGCTTTCCACGATGAGCTTCATGATAATTTCCTCGATGGGTACTGCCGTTTCCATATTGTCTACCGACCTTTCGTTTGAAATCACTGCTGTTCTTCTGCCCGCTTTGCGTCCTCTTTCGCCTCATAGCGTTCGCCCATGATTACAAAAGGAATGTAGATGAGCACCGATATGACCAGATTGACCAGGGCGAGCAGTGCTCCCATGAGCGAGCCCGTCACCAGGAAGCCGCCAATGACCGGCGGGGTCGTCCAGGGCATCATCGCGATGGTGCGCGGCACAATGCCAAGCGAGATCGCGCTATAGGTGATGATTGTAAGGATGACCGGCGTGAGAATGAACGGGATCAGATAGATCGGATTCAGTACGATTGGCAGACCGAAGAGCACTGGCTCCGTGATATTAAAGGCAATCGGCGCTGCGCCGAGCTTCGCGATGCTGCGGTTGTTCTTGCGCTTGCCCGCGATGAAGATGGCTGCAACCAGACCGATTGCACAGCCGGCGCCTCCCATCCAGACAAAGGCATCAAAGAACGGAATCGTCACGATATGCGGTACCGGCAGCCCCGCCTGGAAGGCGGCGATATTATCGTTGATGGCCGGCAAATATACCGCGTTGAGCAGCGGGCCAAGGATATTCGTGCCATGCAGGCCAAAGAACCAGAGCATGTGTACGAGGAAGGCCACGAGCACCGCGGAGCCGAGCTGATCAGCCAGACCGGAAATCGGCGCCTGGATCATGCGGAAAATGACATCATGCAGATTGGTGACTCCGACGGTCACAAGCAGGCATTTGAAAAGGCCGAAAATCACGAGTACAACGATGGATGGAATGAGAGCTGCAAAAGATTTTGCTACAGCTGGCGGCACACCTTCCGGCATGCGGATGACCAGCTTCGGATTGCCCGCGAGCCGCACGAAGATCTCCGTCGATACGAGCGCGGTGAAAAGAGCTACGAACAGGCCCTGCGCACCCAGGAACGGGAAGGGCAGTGCCCAGTCCTTCTCCGAAGGGGAGTAGAGCATGAGCAGACAGCCAAAGGCCAGCAGCGCTGCGGAAAGCGCATCCGCCTTGTAGGACTTGGCCAAGCTGTAGGCGGTGCTCACGACAGCGAGCAGTGACATGACGGCAAAAGTGCCGTTCCAAAGATTACCGCCGAAGCTCTTCCAGGTCTCGCCGCCGAAAATAGAGCCCATAAGCTTCTGGTAGGCGTCAATCGGAAAGCTGTTGATGAGTACGGCTAAGGCTCCGACGATAATGAGCGGTGTAATGGCTACGAAGCCGTCACGTACGGCTACGAGATGACGCTGGGAGCCAAAGCGCCCGGCGATTGGCACGAAATATTTCTCCAAGAACTTGATGATCGAACCCATTTTTATATTCTCCTCTCTTATCCCTTCGCTGCTTCGATATTGCGGATGGCGGCCGCCAATACCTTGGCGCCGTTCATCGTTCCATAATCGATGCTGTCGATGACTTCAATCGGCACCCCACGGCCGCTCAGGATTCCCTTCATCTTGGCCTGCAGGTACCGGACCTGTGGTCCGAGCAGCAGGATGTCGATATTGTCCAGATGCTCCTGGATATCGGCCTCCGCTGAAGCGGCGATGCTGGCTTCGATTCCCTGCTCTGTCGCTGCGGCCTGCATCTTGGCTACCATGAGGCTTGTTGACATGCCGGCTGAGCAAACAAGTAAAATACGGTACATTCTTTCATCCTCCTCTGAATACTGTGCGGTTGCACAGCTTTTTTATTTTCCACTCTTCTATAACGCAATTCGCGTGCCAACGCCTGCGTCCGATCATCTTGTTCTTTTAGGCGCACCAAACGCCCGTAGTATCCCGGTTTATGGATTCTGCACACTGTGCGGGAAAAAGAAGGCTAGTGTGCAATTTTTCTGCACACTAGCCTTTCGCCTGCACACTACCCTTCCCAATTCTGCAGGCACATGCGCAGTACATGTGCGAGCTCGCTGGTCGGGATTTCGACATGGCAGCGGTGCTCCAGCCGGCGGCAAAGCTTCTGCAGCCGCTGATAGGCCTCCGCATGCGCGGCCAGATAGGCTTCGCAGTCCGGGAATTTCTCCAGCTCCTGCTGATGCACGATGCGGTCCATCATGAAGAGCATGTGGATCACGATGCCGGTCTGCACCTCATCCGGCAGCTGTCCGCCCTGCAGGCTGCCCCAGCGGCGCAGGATCTCCCGCACATCATTGATGATGCCGCCCGCGTCGATGTCCTTCACATGCTGCTGCAGCGACAGCTTGATCTTCTGATAGTTGCGTTCCTGTTCAATGAGGCGGCCCAGGCGCAAAATCCCCTTTGCCTCGAGCACCTCCGCGGCCGCAAAGAACGGGATGCGCTCAATGGAAAAGTCCACGGTCCCGGCAACCGCGATGATATTGTACTTGCTGCTCAGCGTCTGCACCCGGCAGAGAAAATCATTGCGGTCGATGATATTCATGGCCTGGATCTCCACGAGTTCCTCACCGGCCAGGTTCTTTTCCAGATATTCCTTCAGGTACAGGGCCGCCCCCGCCCCCGTAAAGCAGGCGGTAATGATGAGCAGCGGGCGCACCGCACCCTTTTCCCGCACCTCGGTCACATGGTATTTCCCATAGCTGCAGCACTCCTGATACACCTCCTGCAGGCTGCTGCCATCGACGGCCTTATGGCAGGCCTCAATCACAATCGGCGTGCTCACAAGATCGAGGCTGCGCACCGCGATGCCCAGCTCCTCATGCAGCATGTCAGCAAAATTGTTCAATGAGCCCATATCGACGAGCAGCAGGACACCGCACGATGTATCCATGCCGCGCAGGACATCGCGCACAGCCTGATACATATCCGCCACCTTCATGGACAGCGGCATGTCCATACCGTGCACCAGCTCCTCGCCCGTCAGTGAGTTCGCCACCTGCGCCATACTGCTGGCCGTAGCGTTCCCGTGCATGAGCAGCAGGATCTGCACCCGGCCACGCACGGCCTGCCGCCGGGCCGCAGCCGGCGTCAGGAACATCGCGATGTAGCCGATTTCATCAAACGGCACGTCGATCCGGAATTTCTTCTCAATCTGCCGGGCCATCTGTGTCGCGGCCGCGAACTCCGCCGCGTAGGTCTTGCGCACGTTCTCCAGCCGCGGGTAATAGATGCCGCAGCCAAAGCGGATGCGCTCGAGGCTCTTGCCCAGATGCAGTGCAAAGCCGCAGTACACCTTTTCATCAAACTCGCGCTGCAGCGTCTTCTCCGCAAATCCAAGCAGTTCCTCCACCGTATCGACAACCTCGGCAGAAACCACCTTGAGCAGTTCCTCGCGCCGGAACTTCACCGGCAGATTGCTCAGATAGCGCTTGAAATACTCCTCCATATCGAGATTCAGGAGCTTCTGGATCTCCGGCTCCTCCATACCCTGCGCCCGCAGGCTGTCCATCTTCTTGAGCAGCCCGTCGTAGAAAAAGATTTCCTCCTGCCCCGCCGGGTCCTCGACTGGCAGCGCAGCGGCCAGCTCCGGGTTATCCGGCGAAAACACCAGGATTTCCTCCTTTTTGTCCATGAGCTTCTTGACGGCCTCCCGATGCTCGCAGAGCTCCAGGATGCCGCGCTTGACGCGCGCCGCCAGCTCCTCCTGCTTGATGATGATATAGGGCTGCACCTCGGAGCGGAAATACAAAAAGGCTTTGGCACAGGCAAGCTGGATATCGCTGCGCAGCTGCCCGATATTGTTTGGGCAGCTGTAGAGCAGCAGTGAAACCATCGCGTTGTACTGCACATAAATGTCTTTCTGCAGGCGGCGGGCCTCCGACTGGATGAACTCCCGGATCAGCCCATAGCGCTCCTCCAGGCTGCGCTCCCGCAAGGCCGGCAGCGGAATCGTCATCGGAATGCGCCGGGTGAACGTCGCCAGCAGATGCGATTCAGGGTCCTCGGTCGTAGCCGCGATGAGCTGCACCGAGGAATGCACCATGCGCGTCGTCTCCCCCAGAGGACGGAAGCAGCCCTTGTCGATGAAGGTGAACAGCATTTCCTGCCCTTGCGCGGAAAGGCGATGGACCTCATCCAGAAAGAAGATACCGCCATCCGCCTTTTTGAGCAGCCCCTCGCGGTCGGCATCCGCGCCGCTGTACGCGCCCTTTTTCACGCCGAAGATCTGCGCGCTAAGCAGCTGCGGATTATCCGCATAATCCGCACAGTTGAAGCGTACAAAAGGAGCCTTTTCATCGATGATGTGCATCTCCCTCGCAAACGCGCACATGGCCTCCGCGAACATGGACTTGCCAACGCCCGTCTCGCCGAGGATCAGCACATGCAGCCCGCGCGGCGGGTACAGGATCGCCGCCTTGGCCTGCTGCACGGCCATCTGCAGGCTGCTGTCCGCGCCAATCATATCATCGAGACTGTTGGCCTGCGTGGGCAGAGCCTCCGCCCGCACCGGAGCCGCCGTGCCGCCGGCCCAGAGCCGATAGCGCACAGGACGCCCACTGAGCTTTTCCACCCGGCCGGCATCACTGAGGCGGTTCAGATACCGGCTGACCGTGGCCCGGTCAAGTGTCAGCAGCTGCCCCAATTCCAGCGCTGTCAACCCGGCCTTATCTTTGGCATGGATCTCCAGCATACGATACACCTGGTCAATTCTTCCCAAATCCAGCACTCCTCTTCCGGAATAATTCTAACAATTCTAATCATAACATAAAATCGAACAATACGAAATGGTACGTACCAATTCAAAG
>CAZFPA010000006.1:0-62227 GCA_964520975.1 uncultured Selenomonadaceae bacterium
TGATCCGGCCCTGCCGGGTGGGGGATTGCTGCAGCTGATATCTCTTGCCTCGTTGTTAGTCCCTTGCGGGAAACGTTGGCCGGAATGATTTCGCTTGCGAAACCCCGAACAATTGCGTTATAATAGAAAGATGTAATATCGTTGATTTTATGCGCGTGCGCGCCATTATATGGGGGTCGAACAGAGTGTTAGATATTAAATTTGTCCGTGATAACCTGGAGCTGGTCCAGACGATGCTGAAAAACCGGCAGAATAAGCTGACGCTGGATGGGTTCAAGGAGTTGGAGCAGAAGCGCCGTGCCCTGCTGGCGGAGGTCGAGGAGCTGAAGAACCAGCGCAATACGGTTTCGAAGCAGATCAGCCAGATGAAGAAGAATAAGGAAAATACGGATGCCATCGTTGCTGAGATGCGCGCCGTTGGTGATAAGATCAGCGCACTGGACGCCGACCTCAAAGAGGTGGAGTCGGGGCTGCGCGACATCATGCTCAACATCCCGAATATGCCGAAGGAAGATGTGCCCATCGGCAAGGATGATACGGAAAATCCGGAAATGCGCAAATGGGGCGAACCGACGAAGTTTGCGTTTGAGCCCAAGGCCCATTGGGATATCGGTACGGATCTGGATATACTCGATGCGGAACGGGCCGCGAAGGTCACCGGCGCCCGTTTCACGTTTTATAAGGGCATGGGGGCCCGTCTGGAACGTGCGGTCATCAATTTCATGATGGATCTCCACGCAAACAAGCACGGCTATACGGAGATGCTTGCACCGTATATCGCCAATAAGGACAGCATGGTCGGCACGGGACAGCTGCCGAAGTTTGCCGAGGATATGTTCAAGCTGGAAGGTCTTGATTATTATCTGGTGCCGACAGCGGAGGTGCCGACCACGAACTATCACCGCGATGAGATCCTCGATGGCGCGAAGCTGCCGGAGTACTACAGTGCTTACACGGCCTGCTTCCGGGCGGAAGCAGGCAGCGCTGGACGCGATACCCGCGGGCTTATCCGCCAGCATCAGTTCAACAAGGTCGAGCTCATCAAGTTCGTTAAGCCGGAGACTTCCTGGGACGAGCTCGAAAAGATGGTGGATGACGCCGAGGATGTACTGCGCATCCTGGAGATTCCGTACCATGTCGTAATGCTCTGCACGGGTGACATGAGCTTCACCTCTGCCAAGACCTACGATATCGAGGTATGGATGCCGGCGCAGAATATGTACCGGGAGATTTCCTCCTGCTCGAACTGCCTGGATTATCAGGCGCGCCGTGCGAACATCAAGTTCCGCCGCGATGCGAAATCCAAGCCGGAATTCGTTCATACGCTCAATGGCTCCGGACTGGCTGTAGGGCGTACCGTAGCTGCAATCATGGAAAATTATCAGCAGCCGGACGGCTCGGTCGTGATTCCGAAGGCACTTGTTCCGTATATGGGCGGTGTCGAGGTCATTAAAAGACCAGAATGATAGAACTTAGGAGACTGCCGTTGCAGCATGCTGTGCTGCCGGCGGTCTTTTTTTGTGGAAACTGCACAAAATGCCAGGGAACGGGCAGAAAACGCCTTTTATTTTCCGGGGCAGGGGTGTAGAATAAAAAAAGCGTCTGAAAATATAGGCAGATTAGGAGTGGACAAAATGGCAAAACGGGCAGTATGGGCTGAAATTGATCTGGCAGCCATTGAACATAATATACAGGAAATCAAGAAGTGCATCCATGGCGGAGCCAGGCTCTGTGCAGTGATCAAGGCGGATGCCTATGGACATGGGGCGATTGCCGTAGCGCGCAAGGCCGTAGAGCAGGGAGCGTCGTATCTGGCTGTAGCGGTGCTCAGTGAGGCATTGGAGCTTCGGCAGGCAGGCTTCACCGAGCCAATCCTCATTTTGGGGGCGACGCCGCTGGAGGAAGCGGATTGCGTGGTGGAGAACAATATCACGCAGACGGTATTCACCCTGGAGGCGGCTGAGGCAATTGCACAGGCGGCTCGCCGCTGCAATCGCACGGCCAAGGTACATCTGAAGGTCGATACGGGCATGAGCCGGATCGGCATCCGTCCGGAGCTGGCCGGTGAGCTTGCCAAGCAGATTTCCATGCTGCCAGGCGTGGAGCTGGAGGGGATGTTCTCCCATTTTGCGCTCTCAGACAGCCGGGACAAGACCTATGCGAAGGAGCAGCTGGCCCGCTTCGAGCTCGCTATCCGTAAGGTTGAGGAAAAGGGCGTGCAGATTCCGATCAAGCATCTGGCGAATTCAGCCGCCATTCTGGAGATGCCGGAAACCCATTTCGATATGGTGCGGGCGGGCGTCATCCTGTATGGTCTCTGGCCATCGGATGAGGTTGAGCATGTCATTGAGCTTCGTCCGGCCATGAAGGTCTGTGCGAAGCTGGTTTATATCAAGACGATGGAGTCCGGTGCGCCCATCAGCTATGGCTGTACCTTCCACACGGCGCGCCAGAGCCGTATCGCTACGCTGCCTGTTGGCTATGCGGATGGCTATACCCGTCTGTTTGCGGGCAAGGCGGTCGTAGAGCTGCACGGGCAGCGGGTTCCGGTGGTCGGGCGCATCTGTATGGATCAGTGCATGGTGGATGTGACCGATGTGCCGCAGGCCGTGGAGGGCGATGCAGTCGTTTTGTTCGGTTCACCCACGCTTCCGGCAGATGAAGCGGCCGGCTGGCTTGGCACGATCAATTATGAAATTATCTGCATGGTATCGCCGCGCGTGCCGCGTATCTATATCGGCTGAAGCTGGAAATCACAGCAGCTGCTCTTCTTCCGGGCAGCTGTTTTTTGTTGCTTTTGGACGGGGTATATGTGACAATTGTAGGAATTTTTGCGACATGAAAATAATTTCATGACAAATGCTAGTTCGAAATGTATAATATGACTTGGTACCGTATTTTTTAGGTAATATGTCGGAGAAGAATCGGTACTTTACGAGTGCAGAGCACTGGTGAAATTTAGGGGGGTAATTTGTAATGGAAAAGGGCTTTCAGGGAAAGGCAGTCGTGGTACTTGTGCCGCTGCTGCTGGAAAACCTCGCGCTGTTTCTGCTGCTGGATGCGGCAGGAAGCAGCATTCTCCTTGCTGGGGCGGTCACCTTGCTGCTGACATTGGCAGCGCTTTCCTGGGCACTGTCGGGCGAGGGACGGGAATCGGCCGGAGTGGTACATCCGCCGGTAAAGAAGGAATCGGTTAAACGACTGGATACCACGAAGCTGCAGGCGCATGCAGAGAAGGCGGCGGCTGCGAGCCAGGAGCTTACGGCGGCATCCCAGCAGGCAGCGGAGGCTTCCGGCCATATTGCCGAATCACTGTCGGAGATCTCCGGTGGTGTTACCGAGCAGTCTGAGGCTGCCCGCCAGGCTGACAGTGTCGTGGGGGATATCACGGACCAGGCATCTGAGGTTGCGCAAAAGGCGGATGCAATCACCATGGTGGCAAAAATGACGCTGGATGGCGTCAATGCCGGGCGTACTTCGATCCAGGAGGTCGTTGGCCATATGGAGAAAATCAATGCCGGCACACGGACCGTGCAGGAGTCGCTCCATGCACTGGCAGGCAGTTCGGAAGAAATCAACAATATCGTGGGGATCATTTCCGGTATTGCAGAACAGACGAATCTGCTCGCGTTGAATGCTGCCATTGAGGCGGCTCGTGCGGGTGAATACGGCCGCGGCTTCTCCGTCGTCGCGGAAGAGGTGCGCAAGCTCGCGGAAGAATCGGGGAATTCCTCCCGGCAGATTGCCGAGCTTGTCGCCAAGATCCAGAGTGACATGCACCAGGCGGTACAGGCTGGTGATGAAAGTGATGAAAGTGTACGGCAGGGCAAGGCTTCTGTCGAAAAAGCAGATGGCGTATTCGCATCGATCCTTGTATCCATTGAAGCACTGGCTGGCGGCATTGACGAGGTTTCGTCCAGCATCCAGAAGGTGGCTTCGGATGGACAGGGCATGCGCACGCTTATAGATAACATCAATCGGGTCAGCGAAACGAATGCGGCCCAGTCGCAGAACATCTCGGCTTCTATGGAGTCACAGTCGGCTTCGATGCAGGGCATTGCCTCCGCGGTCCGTGGACTTTCGGATCTTGCGGTGAACCTGCAGGATGAAGTCCGGCGGTTGTCGGCTGCCAACTGACCGGGACGGGCTGAACGGGAAGAGAGCTGAAAATCCTTTGGGATTTCAGCTCTTTTTTCATGAGGAGTTATGTGAAATAAAATATCAGATAAATCAATAAAAAAATAAAATTAAAATTAAAATGAAATATTATTGCATTATTTGAGCGGGTATGCTATTATGGATTTGAAAATGAATCCTTTATGAAATGAAGGGGACAAAATGAAGGAAAAAAGTATTCTTGAACAGCTGCAGGCACCGGAATTCAAAGCGTCCAAATCGGATCGCATTCTGATGGAATACATCCGGGCCAATGTCGAAAACGTTCCCCACACAGCGATTGCGCATCTGGCAGCCGATTCCGGCGTGGGGGAAGCAACCATCACGCGTTTCGTGAAGAAGATGGGCTTTCCCAACCTGTCGGGCTTCAAGCTCGCACTGGCCCGGGAGCTCACGGAGAGCAGCCATCGCTATATTATAAACAACAATATCGAGGCCGGGGAATCGGCACTGGAAACGGGACGCAAGCTGCTCGATGTGAATATCGGTACGCTGGAGAAAACGCTGGAGTCTTTGTCCGATGGCGTGATTGAGCGGTGTGCGGCACTCATGTGCGCGGCGAAGCGCCTGCAGTTCATTGGACTGGGCAATTCCGGGTTCATTGCCCAGGATTCAGCCTATAAATTTTATCGGATCGGACTCGAGAGCTTTGGCCTTGATAACGGGCACAGCATGATGATCATGGCGGCACTGGCCCGCCCCGGCGACGTAGTCGCAGCGGTATCCCATTCGGGACACTCCCCGGAGGTGCTCAAGGCGGTACGGCTGGCGAAGGAAAATGGCGCGACGATCATTGCCATCACAGCGAATCGGACGTCTCCGCTCTGTGAAATATCGAATCTTGTGGTGCCGTATCAGGCGGAGGAAACTTTGCTGGAAACGGGCTCGATTTCGGTGAAAATCGCGCAGTTCTTCATCATGGATCTTATCTATACCCAGATTGTCAAGGAAAAGCCGGAGATGGCGGTAGAGAACAAAAAGCGCACAACGCAGGCCGTGAACCTGCTGCAGCGCTGATACAAAGGGGACACGGGACAGACTGCAGCTGTCCCTCCTATATAACTCGGGCCAGGATGTTCCCCACTTCTTTTGGTGGCGGGCACGAGAAGAAATTATTCAATTAGAGGAGGAAAATTATGAATAACTGGTTTGGTAAACTGCAAAGCATCGGTAAAGCGCTCATGCTTCCGATTGCGGTACTCCCGGCAGCAGCACTGCTGCTTCGCTTTGGTGCACCGGATGTGCTTAACATTCCCTTTATTACAAAGGCTGGTGGTGCGGTATTTGATAATCTCGCCCTGATTTTTGCTATTGGTATTGCCGTAGGCCTTGCGAAGGATAATAATGGTGCATCGGGACTCGCCGGTGGTATCGGCTATCTTATTTTGACAGCCGGCCTGAAGGCGATCGACAAGGATCTCAATATGAGCGTACTTGCCGGTATCATCAGCGGTATTGAGGCTGGTTATCTCTATAATCGCTTCCATGCCATCAAGCTGCCAGAGTTCCTGGGCTTCTTCAGTGGACGGCGCTTTGTGCCGATCGCGACAGCGGTGGTGTCCATTGTTTTGGCGGGTATCTTCGGCGTGATCTGGGGACCGTGCCAGGCTGCCATCCATGCTGTCGGCGAATGGATCATCGGCGCTGGTGTCGTCGGAACCTTCGTCTATGGTGTGTTGAACCGCCTGCTCATTCCGGTAGGTCTGCATCACATCCTCAACAGCTTCATCTGGTTTGTATTCGGTGAGTACACGACTCCGGCAGGTGTTGTGGCAACCGGTGACCTGAACCGCTTCTTTGCCGGCGATCCGCATGCAGGCATGTTCATGGGCGGCTTCTATATCATGATGATGTTCGGCATGCCGGCTGTAGCGCTGGCTATGTATCGGGCAGCAAAACCGGAAAATCGTCCGAAGATTGCCGGTGCACTGGCATCGGTCGCATTTACCTCTTTCCTTACGGGTATTACGGAGCCAATCGAGTTCATGTTCATGTTCCTGGCACCGGCACTTTACGCAGTACACGCGGTACTTACCGGACTGGCACTCTCCGTTTCCTATGCCTTCGGCGTACTGCACGGCTTTGGCTTCTCTGCTGGCTTCATCGACTATATCCTGAGCTGGGGACTTGCCACCAAGCCGATTCTCATCATTCCGCTTGGTCTCGTCTTTGGTGTTGTCTACTATGTGATCTTCAGCTGGGCAATCCGCCATTATGATATCCCGACCATTGGCCGCTATGATGAGGAAACCGCAGAGGCTGGTTCGATGGATCTGAGCACGCAGACGCTGCAGCTGGCTGAAAAGCTTGGCGGCGCAGCCAATCTTGAAACGGTAAGCTCCTGCATCACGCGTTTGCGTCTTACCGTCAAGGACCCGGAGCGTATCGATGAGGCCGGGCTCAAGGCGTTGGGCGCCAAGGGCGTCATCCGCAAGGGCCAGAATGTTCAGGTCATTGTGGGAACGCAGGCGGAATTCATTGCCAACGAGATGAATGATCTAGTGAAGAAGAGCTGAGAACCCTGGGGGACAGCCATGCCTGCATGGCTGTCGTATCCATATAGAAAGTGAGGAATTTCGATGTTTGGTTTCGGAAAAAAGAAGCTGGTGGTCGCTTCTCCGGCCGCCGGTCCTGTCCTGGATATTACGGAGGTGGCGGATGAAGTGTTTTCCGCCAGGATGATGGGGGACGGCTTCGCGGTGGAGCCGGAAAGCGATGAGATCGTTGCTCCCTGTGATGGCAAAATCGTGCTCGTTGCGGGTACGCTGCATGCCGTGGCATTGGAAAAGGATGGCGTCCAGCTGCTCATTCACATGGGATTGGATACTGTCGAGCTCGGCGGCAAGGGCTTCGAGGTCCTGGTCAAGCAGGGCGATGAGGTGCAGAAGGGCACGCTGTTGGCCCGTATGGATCGTGCCTATGTGAAGTCGCAGGGGAAGGGCATCACGACCATGGTGGTTCTGACCAATATGGACGAAAAGGTCAAGAAGCTGGAAAAGCATCTGGACAGGCCAGCGGAACTGCTGAGCATCGAAGTGAAATAAGGACAGAAAGAAGGCCGCTGCCGGTGATGAACCGGGCAGCGGCCTTTTGTTGTGCGGACAGGATTTTATTTCTGGGCTTCGTCAACGAGCTTGGAGTAGAGATAGCCCTCACGGACGCCCGCGGTGCTGATCTGGATGCTCCGGCTCTTGTAGAGCTTGATGATCGTGTGCAGGATGATGAGTCCTGGCAGGATGGTGCGGACACGATCCGGTACCAGGCGCACCAGGATATCAAGCGTATCGCTCGATACGAGGTCGTCCTCTTCATCATTTTCAAGCATCTTGATGATCTTCTTGATGTTTGAAGCATTGATTTCCATGCTGTCGGCGGGCAGGCCGAAGATGTCATTGTTGAGCTTGCCGGCCGCGCGGATTGTGCCGCCGATGCCGCAGATATTGGGATGTTCGCCCTGGCTGAAAGCCGGGTCAGCGGACAGTGCTTCCAAAACCTCTTTTTCGATGGCCTTGCGTTCCTTGTGTGTCGGTATGAGGTCAGCAACATGCTTGTTGTACATGTTCAGTGAGCCGATGCGCATGCTGAAGGAGCTTTCAATCTGGCCGTCCTTGGCGATGACCAGCTCGGTGCTGGCGCCGCCGATGTCGACGAACAGGCTGTCATGGACATTCATCGCGGTGCTGGCACCGATGAAATCGAGCTCGGCCTCGCGTTCACTGGAGAGTATATAGACCTGGATGCCGGTGCGGCGGGTGATTTCATCGATAGCCTCCTGGCAGTTGTCAGCGTCGCGCAGCGCCGCCGTGGCAAATGCATACGCCTCGATATTGAACTGTTCGAGCAGCAGGTGGAAGTCACGCAGCACCTCGCAGGCCTTGTCGATGCCGTCCGGCGTCATGCGCCCGTGCAGTACATAAGATGCCAGTCCGGCAGCGGTTTCCTTTGTGAAGACCATGCTGGTCTTACCGTTTTCACGCTTATAGATGTTGAGATGCATGGAGTTGGAGCCGATATCAATAATGCCGTACATAATACATTCCTTCTTTCTGCTTTGATCTGTCTATATTATAACCCTAAAGCGACCCTTGTGGATTATGTTTTTATTAAAGTTTTTGAAAAAGGCGTTCTTTTTTAATCAATTTCGTCTTCCCGGTGGTCTTTCAAAAGGTTCACGGCGGCGCTTGCGCCGATGCGGCTGCAGCCTTCCTCCAGGAATTCCTTCATGTCCGCGATGGTATGGATACCTCCTGCGGCCTTGATCTTTACGTCCGGCCCGATGTGCCGGCGCAGCAGGCGCACGTCACTATGGGTAGCTCCGCCGCTGCCAAAGCCCGTTGAGGTCTTGATGTACTCGGCGCCGCCTTCTGTTACGCAGTGGCAGAGCGCAATCTTTTCGGCTTCCGTGAGGAAGCAGGCCTCGATGATGACCTTCAGGAGCTTTTTGCCGGTGGCCTTCCGGATGCTGCGGATTTCCTCGGTGATTTTGTCAAAGTCCCCGTTTTTGGCATCCGCGATGTTGATGACCATGTCGACTTCATCGGCACCGTCCTTTACTGCCTGTTTTGCCGCTGCCACCTTTACCGCTGTCGTGTCGTATCCCAGCGGGAATCCGATGACAGTACAGATCGTAAGCGTGCTGCCGTAGGTCTCCTGAACCCGGCGGATATAACAGGGGGGGATGCAGACCGACGCTGTCTTATAGACGATGGCTTCGCCGCAAAGCTCCTGGATTTCCGCCCAGGTTGCTGTAGGCTTCAGCAGGGTGTGGTCCACAGCCGCAAGAATATCAGAACCCTTCATACAAAAACCTCCTTTAGATGATACATTTATTATAACGCTATTGTTCAAGATTCCGCAACGCGAAATCCCTCCAATCCGCATTTCCCGGACAGGACTAATTTTGCGTCGTACCGCGGCAGCCTGTTTTGTTCCGGGGGATAGCGCAGATTCTGACGCCAGCTATACTTTTTCCCTGTAGATCAGCAGAAAAATTCTTTATTGCGACGAAACAGCAAATAGAAATAAAATATCAGAATTTAGGCTATTTGATATTTTTGCATACAATAAATGAAATAATATTGCATTTATTGCGGAGCTGTGCTATATTTAAGTTGCAGAGCAGCTTTTTACAGAATTCGTGGTTTGTTGAAAGCGTATGGGAAAAATAGTTAGGAGGATCAGTATATGCGGGTAATCGTAACGGACTCTTATGAGGAAATGAGCATGGCGGCGGCCAAAGTGGTGGCTGGACAGATCTATTTGAAACCGGACAGTGTGCTCGGACTGGCAACCGGCAGCACACCGCTCATGATGTATGGCAATCTCGTAGCAGTACACCAGACCATCGGGCTGGATTTTTCGGAGGTCACTTCTTTCAATCTGGATGAATATATTGGACTCACCCCGGATAACCCGCAGAGCTACCATTATTTCATGCAGCAGAATTTTTTCAAGGATATCAATATCCGGCCGGAGAATATCTATATCCCGGATGGGATGGCAGAGGACATCAAGGCGGAAGGGCACCGCTACGATGCACTCATTGAGGCGCATGGCGGGATTGATCTGCAGATACTGGGCATCGGTGCGAATGCACACATCGGTTTCAATGAGCCGGATATCAAGTTTGAGGCCACTACGCATCGCGTAAAGCTTGACGAGAATACAATCCAGGCAAATTCCCGTTTCTTCCAGACCCTGGATGAGGTGCCGCGCTATGCAATCAGCATGGGCATCAAGACCATCATGCTGGCGGAAAAGGTCTTGCTGCTGGCCAGCGGGAAAAACAAAGCGGAGGCAGTCTACAAGGCGGTCTGCGGCAGCATTTCACCGGAGGCACCGGCATCCATCCTGCAGCTGCACCGGGATGTGGTCTTTATCATTGACCGCGAGGCCGCAGCGCTTCTTCCGCCGGAGGTCATCAAGGAGGGAAAAGCATGAAAGCCATTATGAATGGGCGGGTCATCCTGCCGGATCATCAGGGGAACTTCCAGGTACAGCAGAATATGGCGGTCCTGTTTACGGAAAGCATCGAGGCCATTGTGCCGCAGAATGAGCTCGCCGCCAGTGGGGCGGATGCGGTCGTCGATGCGGCTGGCTGTTATGTGGCACCAGGCTTCATCAACGTTCATGTGCATGGCTGCAATGGTGCGGATACCATGGACGAGGATGCGGATGCGCTGCGGCGCATCCGTGAGGGGCAGGCGGCCATGGGCGTGACAGGGTTTCTGCCGACGACTATGACCTATGATATCCCGCGCATTCAGCAGGCTTTTGAACGCATCCGCCGTGAAATGGGCCGCAAGGGCGGCGCCCAGGTGCTGGGCTGCCACATGGAGGGGCCGTTCATCAGTGCGAGCCATAAAGGGGCGCAGGCGGCTGATGATATTTGCCGGGCTGATTTTTCCGTTATTGAACCTTATAAGGACGTGGTGAAGATCGTAACGGTTGCGCCGGAGGAGCTCCCTGCGGGAAGCTTTGTGGCGGACTGCCATCGGCATGGCATCATCGTATCAATGGGGCATACTTCGGCGGATTACGATACGGCGATGCGGGCCATCGAGGAACTGGGCATCCGCCATGTCACGCATCTCTTCAATGCGATGACGGGCTTCCATCATCGCCGTCCTGGTGTTGTGGGCGCAGCGCTCGATACGGCGGTGAACTGTGAGCTCATCGCCGATAATGTCCATTCGCATCCGGCCGCGCAGCGTCTGGTATATCATGCCAAGGGCGGCCGTAATATCATTCTCATCACGGATTCCATGCGGGCCTGCGGGCTTGGCGATGGAGCCTCAGAGCTGGGCGGGCAGAAAGTCTTCGTGAAGGGGACGCTCGCGACGCTTGAGGATGGTACCATTGCCGGCAGTGTACTGACCATGAACCGGGCCGTTGCCAATTTTGCCGCCAATACGGGCGCACCGCTGGCCGCTGTCGTGGCACTGGCCTCGCAGCTGCCGGCACAGGAGCTCGGACTCTATCACGAACGCGGTTCCATTGAGACCGGCAAACGGGCCGATCTGGTGCTCTTTGATGATGCACTGAACGTAGGGGCCGTATGGTCAGGTGGAGAATCCATTTATCGGAATAGTGATTTCATAGCCTGATCCAGTGATGCGATGTGAATTTCAGTCTGCGATCAGAAACCGCTATCCTCAAATTCAGTAATGTGCTATAATAGAGATAAATAAGTAGTTGATAATTACTATCGCATTATAGCGGGAGGATAGAGGAGGTCTTTTTATGTACTATGAATTTACGGATGATTATTTGACTGGAATTGATTTTATCGATGAAGAGCATCGTCGCCTGTTTGAGATTGCCAATGAGGCGCATGATGTATTGACAAATGATTTCATGGCGGATAAATATAACCATATCGTGCGAATCATGGAGGAATTGCGCGATTATACCAAGACCCATTTTGCGCATGAGGAAGAATATATGGAAGGTATCAATTATGCGCGTCGCTTCAGCCAGCTGCACCAGCATACGGAGTTCATCAGGAAGCTGGACGCGATGGATCTGGAGAAGATGGATGCCCAGCAGCAGGCAGCATTGCTCGAAATGCTGGATTTTCTGGCGCACTGGCTGCAGCATCACATCAAGGGGATGGATTGCCGCATCGGAAAGTGAATCGACCCTTGTATGGGAAGAATTTCGCACTGCGAAGTTTTGCATAAGGGCATTATAAAAAGCTGTCGAGGCACTCTCAGAAAGAGAGGCTTCGACAGCTTTTTTGCTGCGCTCTTCGTTTATTTTTTCAGATAGGAATACATGGCCCGGAACATGACCATGGAGGAAACCGCGCCGGGGTCCTCATGGCCGATGCTGCGTTCACCTACATAGCTGGCACGGCCCTTGGTAGCCGGAATGGTCTTGGTGTAGGCAACGCCGTCACGGGCTGCCTGCGAGGCTGCGGCCAGGCATTGGAACAGTGTCTTGTCGCCGACATTTTCAGGCCGGAAGCACGCGTGGATGGGGATGAGCACGTCGAGCATGGTCTTTTCACCATGTACGGCGTGGCCGCGGGCCTGAATTCCCTCGATGGCCGCGCCGAGAACCTTTTCCACGTTCACGGTGCTGAAGTTCGTGTGGTCGTCACAGGCCTCGGCAGCCTTCAGGAAGCCCGTCGCGTAGAGCGGCCCGGCAGCGCCGCCGACGTTTTCCAGCAGAGCCTCGCCAATCGCCTTGAAGACGGGGCCGGGGCGGCTCTCGTCGCCCATTTCATCCATGGCTTCCCGAACGGCCTCAAAGCCGCGGGCCATGTTCAGACCGTGGTCGCCGTCGCCGATTTCCGCATCGAGAGCGGTCAGGTAATCCTTTTGTTCAATGATGGCAGCGGCAACCGCTTCCACCGTATCCTGTATTCTGGTCATAATATAAATCTCCTTGCGTATAGATTGCATAAAGCAGGCAGAACTGCTATGTCTTTGTTCGTATGGAATGTACTGTACTCTGCAATATTATACAATAGTTGTTATTTACAATACAAGTAAAATTTTAAATGTACAGATAATTAATTCCTTCTATAATAAAAGACTGCTGCTCCTTTTGCCGTTTCTGACGGGGAAGGGGCAGCAGTCCTGGAGAAAATGCTCAGTGTGCGGCAGCGGAAACATATTCCCGTACCTTTTCGCGCGACTGGTAGAGCAGCAGCAGAAATACGCTGAGGAAAAGTCCGGCTGTGAGATAGAAAATGCCGGTGAGGCCCCAGGCCATCGATAGGAAGCCGGCTGACAGCGGGCCGAGCACATTGCCCATGAGTGTGGCGCCGTTCGTGACGCCATAGGCAGCACCGCGCTTCTCCTCGGGAATCAGATAGGTCACGATGGTATTGGCACTCGGGATCATCATGCCGATACAGAAGCCGTTGACGGCCCGCAGGATGCCGAGCGCGATGACGTTGGTGGCGGCGAGCTGTCCGAGGAAGCTCACACCGCAGAGCAGTGCCGCGACGAGCAGGATGCGCTTGTGGCTCAGGAAACGGCAGACAAAGCCCATCGAGGCCGAGGCCAGCGCACTGGCGATGCCGCCGATGGCGATGATGGTGCCGGAGATGCTGGCCAGGCTGTCAGAGCCGGAGACCATGCCCTGGATGTAGATCGGCAGGATCGGGCCGATGCTCTGCATGGCAAACTGTGCGAGGAACAGGATCAGCAGCATCGTGCGCATCTCGCCCATACCCCAGAGATAGTGCAGCGTCGCGCGGACAGAATTGCCGGCGTTTTTGGGAATCGGCGTGAAGTGCTCCTGTACGGAAAAGCGAATGACCAGCAGCGTGAGCAGGCAGAGGCAGCCGAAGACCACAAACGGCAGACGGTAGCCAAAGGCATCAGCGACGATGCCGCCGAGCATCGGGCCGACCGCGCCGCCGACAATCAGGGCGGTCTGGAACATGCCGACGACGAAAGGGATTTTCTCCTTCGGGGTCAGACTGATGCCGAGTGCCGTGGCCGATGCCATGAAGCCGCCGCAGAGCCCCTGGAAGACGCGCAGCAGAAGCAGCTGCCAGGCACTGGTCACGAGGGCCATCAGCATCATGATACAGCCGAATACCAGCAGCACCCGTTCGACCATCTGCTTGCGTCCCTTGCGGTCTGCCAGCGTGCCCCAGTAGGGATTTGAGATGGCCGCGCAGAAGGAGGTTGCTCCCATGAGGATACCTGCCCAGAGGCCCAGTGCGGATTCGCCGCTCACGCCCAGCTGGGTGATGTAGAGCGGCAGAAACGAAACAACGCCTGTAATAGCGCTCATGCCGATGAACTGTGCAAGCCACATGACGGCAAAAGGCTTTTTCCAGGCGTTGGAAAGAGCTGTTTGATTGTTCATTAAAATACCTTCTTTGATAATGCGTGGATTTTCTTTCCGGAAACAATTGCAAGTATAGCACATTAGAAAGTATAATAAAATGAGACATTATATATAGGTACTATATAAAAAGCGAATAGGACTCAGGAAAGGAAATGTTTTATGGAAATCAAAGATATGCATGCCTTCTATGCCATCGTAGAGGAGGGGAACATCAGCCATGCGGCGCAGCGGCTGAATCTCGCGCAGCCGGCGCTGAGCCGGCAGATGAAGCGTCTGGAGACCTCGCTGGGAGTGCAGCTCTTCGAACGCGGCAGCCGTCGTATCCGTCTTACGGAGGCCGGGCGCCTGCTGTATTCCCGTGTGGAGCATATCCTGGGCATGGTGGATGGAACCGTGCGTGAGATTACGGAAATCGGCTCTGGCGTGGCCGGCTCCATTCGCCTCGGGACGATCACCACCTCAGGCGCCATGCTCTTGCCGGAGCTTATCGGGGCCTTTCATCGGCGCTTCCCGCAGGTGACCTTCCAGCTCTGGGAGGGTGAGGGCGCACGCATCCTGGAGCTGCTTGATAACCGTGTGATTGAGATCGGCATTACGCGCACGCAGGTCGATCAGAATATCTATGATTCCTTTGTGCTGCCGAATGAGCCGCTCATCATGGTCATGCACCGTACGCGCTGTGTGTGCGGTCGACGTGATGACGAGGTGCGCCTCTCGGAGCTCAAGGAGCAGCCGCTCATCATTCCGCTGCGCTGGAAGACGCTGTTTGTCACGCAGTGCAAGAAGCTCGGCTTTGAGCCGCAGATCGTCTGCGTGAGTGACAGTATCGTGCAGGATGTGCTTTGGACAAAAATGGGCATCGGCATGTCCTTGCTGCCGCTTTCCGCGCGCAGCATGCTCACCGATGAGGTGCTGGTGTACAAGAAGCTGACGGAGCCGGAGATATCGACGCATACGGTCGTTGCCTGGCTCAAGAACCGCACGCTTTCAAGCAGCAGCCGCCATTTGCTGGCGATGTTCAAGGAAATGTTCTTACAGGCGCATAAATGAGGGACAGGAGGTATTGGGATGGATATTTTTGCTGAGATAAAACCGGGACTTGCGCATTCTGTGGGTGAGATATGTGCGGAAACGAATACCGCGCAGGCCATGGGCAGCGGAAGTCTGCCCGTCTATGCCACGCCGGCTATGACGGCGCTCATGGAGCGCGCAGCGGCGGAGCTCCTTGCTGCACTTCTGCCGCCGGACTGGACGAGCGTGGGGACGGCTCTGGAGGTCAGGCATATTTCGGCTACGCCCTGCGGCCTCCGGGTGCGTGCCAGTGCACGTATCCTCGCGGTCGATGGCCGGAGCATCCGCTTCGAGGTCACGGCCTCTGATGAAGCGGGGGAAATCGGCCATGGCAGCCACACGCGGTTTCTCGTGGAGCGGGAACGCTTCCTGCAAAAGGCAGCCGGCAAATTAGATTTCCATTAAAAATACGTGGTGGCTCTTTATCTTCTCCCGGCGGCGTTATATAGTAAAAGAAACACGGTTGTATGCACCGGCGGATACGGTTGGGCGGCAGACCCTGTTTCCGAAGGTGAGAATGGAGGGATTTTATGGCGGAGCCATTGAAAATATTCATTGTTGAGGACGAGCGGCGCATTGCCCGCTATCTGCAGATGGAGCTGGAGCATGAGGGCTTTCAGGCGGAAAGTGAGGACAATGGACGCCGGGCGTTCGAGCGCATCATCCAGGGGGACTATGCACTGGTGCTGCTGGATGTCATGCTGCCGGAGATGGATGGCATGACCATTTGCCGCAAGGTACGGGAACTGTCGGATGTGCCGATCATCATGCTCACGGCACGGGATGAAATCGAGGACAAGGTCAGCGGGCTCGATCTCGGCGCGGATGATTATCTCACGAAGCCCTTTGCCATTCAGGAACTGCTGGCCCGTATCCGGGCGGCATTGCGCAAGCATGCCCCGCAGAAGGAGGAGCCGGCCGGCGAGGTGCTCATGGTCCGGAACCTGCGCCTGTATCCGAGCCGCTATGAGGTGCTGGTCGGAGAGGAATCCGTTGAACTCACGAAAAAGGAGTATTCCCTGCTGGAATATCTGCTGCGCAACAAGCGGACAGTGCTTACCCGCGATCAGATCCTGCAGCAGGTATGGGGCTATGACTACGTGGGGGATACGAATGTGGTGGATGTCTATATCCGCTACCTGCGGGCCAAGCTCGATGACCACTTCGGTGAGAAGTATATCTATACGATGCGGGGCGTAGGCTATGTCATTAAGGATTAAGCGGCGTCTGCTGCATCGCTTTGCGCGCCTGCGGAATCTGCGCATCTCCACGAAGCTTACGCTGATCTATGCGGCGATTCTTTGCAGTATACTGCTGTTCACCAGCTTTATGACTGTAGCCGGGCTTTATTTCGTTCTCTATCATCAGGCCGGTATCGAGATGGAGATCAGTACGCGCCAGACGCTTTCCTGCTTAGATCGGGGGAATACCTTCGATTCGGAGGCCTTTCGTGATGATGTGCTGATGCCGGGCGTGATTCTGCGGGTGACTGATGAATCGGGACGTATCATCTTTGACAATGCGGCGCATTTTCCTCCGCTGTGGGAAGTCGAGCGCCATGTGGAAAAGAATCCGCCCTTTTGGGCTCATCCCGGACTCCAGGTTGTGAATATGCATAACTTGCGGCTCTACTATGAGAAGGTTTCCATTGTCTATAATGGGAAGAATTGTGAAATGCACTTTCTGAAGACCATTACGGCAGAGAACAATTTCTTATCGATGCTGGAACGCAGCCTTATGGTGACCAACCTGATCGGCCTGCTGGTCGCACTGCTGGCCGGGTACTTTATCAGCCGCCGTATTTTGCGCCCGATCCGGACCCTGACCCAGGCGGCAAGGGAAATCGAGATCACGGATCTCGATCGCCGTATCGAGGTGAGTCCGGCCCGGGATGAACTCAGTGAGCTGGCCGATACCTTCAATCACATGCTGGATCGTATCCAGTCGGGCTTTGAGCAGCAGCGGCGTTTTGTGTCCGATGCTTCGCACGAGCTGCGCACCCCGGTCACGGTCATCCGCGGGTATTCGGATATGTTGAGCCGCTGGGGCCGGGAGGATAAGGCGGCATTGGATGAAGGCATCGCTGCCATCCGCTCGGAGGCCGAGGATATGCAGGAGCTTATCGAGAAGCTGCTGTTCCTCGCGCGGGCGGACCAAAAACGGCAGGTACTCCATAAGGAGCGGCTGAACCTGGAGGAGCTCGTTCAGGATGTGGCGCGCAAGGCGCAGATCGTGGATAAGACACACGAGGTCTCGCTGCTGCAGAATGATGCGGCGGAGGTGTTCGCTGATTCGGTAACCATCAAGCAGATGCTGCGGATCTTCCTTGAGAACAGTATGAAATACACGCCGGCGGGCGGTCATATCCGGATTTCCTCAGTACGGCAGGCAGCGTTCATGCAGATTGAGATCGCTGATGATGGCATCGGCATTGCGCCGGAGCATCAGCAAAAGGTGTTCGCGCGCTTCTATCGGGTAGACAGCTCGCGCACCAAGGCGCAGGGCGGTGTCGGCGGTACGGGGCTCGGCCTTTCGATTGCGAGCTGGATTGCTGAGCGCCATGATATCGCGATCTCGCTGGAGAGCGTGCTGGGCCATGGAACAAAAATCGTGTTGAAGGTGCCTGTTCTTTGAGAGCAGGCTTTCTTCGTTTTATGGGCATCCGGAAAAGCTGGGGGAGAACGCGAAACCGGAACTTCTCTGTCTTGCAGCTGAAGATTTATCCGGTGTATTTCTAACCTGTTTGTTTTGTGTAAGCGGGCCTGGTAAATATATCCTGCTTTGTTGCGAAGCGAAGCAGGTCCGTAGGAGAAACGCGCATTGGAATGATTTCGCTTGCGCAATCTTGAAGAATGGCGTTATAATAAAAAGGAATTGTTTTCTATAAATAATACTATTAGGACGTTTTAGCTATAGATTAGCTGCGGAAATTCCGGTCTTTTAGGGATACAGGACTTTTCTACAGGAACCTTGGACATGACGTTGTGAGTTGGAGGGATTGCATGCATCGGTGGGATTTGCATATCGGCATGGGAGGATTGCCTTCAGAGGTCCGTACGCTTTTGACAGGGACGGTTCCGCTGGATCGGTTTGAACATCAATACACGGTTGTAGAGAATGAAGCGGCGTTGCTGCAAGAAAAACTGAATATTTTTATTTTTGATGAATCGTTTGCCGTATCCCTTGCGGTGCTGCGGAAGCTGCGGACCGATGGCGTCAAGTGCGTTCTTTGCAGCCGGAATCCGGGAAAGGAAGCACCGGAAAAGCTCGGCTGTCTGGCTGCTGTCTGGACAAAGCCGCTGGGGCCTGTGCTGCTGGGGTTTTACGTGCATCATCTGCAGATGCAGATGCGTGAGGAGAAGCAGCATCTGCTTTGCCGGAATTATCTTGAGACGACGATCAATATGGTACCGGATCTCATCTGGTATAAGGATACGTGCGGGGCGCACATCAAGGTCAACGATGCCTTCTGCAAGCTTGTCGGCAAGACACGGGATGACATTGAGGGGCGCGGCCATTATTATGTATGGGGCCTTACGCAGGAGCAGTATGAGCGCGGCGAATACGTCTGCCTTGATACGGAGGAGACTGTGCTGCGGGAGAAAAAGGTCTGCCGCTTTGATGAGCAGGTGCTGAGCGGAAAGAATCTGCGGGAACTGCGGACCTATAAGGCACCGCTTTTCGATGAGGACGGTAATATTTTCGGTACGGTAGGTGTGGCACATGATGTGACGCAGGAACGTAAATATGAGCGGCAGATCCTCGATATGGCCCGTACGGATGACCTTACGGGGCTGGCGAACCGCCGGTATTTCTATTCCTATCTCGGACGGCATCGCGGCAAGAAGCGGCTCGCCATCCTGTACTGCGATCTGGATGGTTTCAAGGAGCTCAATGACAACCAGGGCCATCATGCGGGGGATGAGGCGCTGATTACAGTGGGACGCCTGCTCAAGAAGCGCTTCCCGGATGCGCTGGTGGCGCGCTTCGGCGGCGATGAGTTTTTGCTCGCACTGATCGGCGGTGACCCGCTGGAGACCATCCGGGAGCGTATCGAGGAGGTACAGGCGAAATTGCACCATACCTTTGATGCACGCACGAAGTTCGATGGACTTTCCATGAGCGTGGGGATCGCAGTTACGGATGATGTGCGGGCCTCCATCGACTCACTGATCCAGCAGAGCGACCGCGCTCTGTATGAAGCGAAACGAAATGGCAAAGGGACCTGCCGTGTCTATACAGCAGAGAAATGACGGACTTTATATCGGCCGGAAGTTATTCCGGTCGATTTTTATTTGGAAAAGCTGTGGAAGGACGCTATAGCTTGGACCGGGATGGCCCCTGCCTCTGCAGCGGCGGGCGCAAACGGGAATGCCAGGCGGTGCGTTTCTATCGGCTGCCTCGTTGAAACGCTGCTGAGAAGGATTTCACTTTGCGAAATCCTGAACAATGGCGTTATAATGTAGTCTGGAACAGGATGTCTTTCACCTCCGCAGGTGGCAGACGTAAACGGGAATACCAGGCGGAGCGCTGCTATCGCCCGCCTCGATGCGAAAGCTTGCATATGACGTTATATAGAAAACAGGCAGAGGAGGATTTTTATGAAAGTTTTAGTGACCGGGGTGACGGGACAGCTGGGCTTCGATGTGGTACGGGAGCTGAAGCGGCGTGCTGTAGAGTGCCGTGGCGTGGGGAGACAGGAATTTTCGCTTACCGATGCCGCGGCTATGCGGCAGTGGGTGCTGGATTATGCACCGGATGTGCTCATTCATTGTGCGGCGTATACCGCGGTGGACCGGGCGGAGGATGAACCCTCGCTCTGTCATGAGGTCAACGCGGAGGCTACGGGCGTGCTGGCAGATATCTGCCGGGAGATCGGCGCCAAAATGATCTATATCAGTACGGATTACGTGTTTCCGGGAACCGGAACGGATTTTTACGAGCCCGAGGCGCCCAAGGCCCCGCAGAATGTCTATGGTGCTACGAAGCTTGCGGGGGAGGCTGCGGTGCAGGCCTCGCTGGAACGTTATTTCATCGTGCGTATTTCTTGGGTCTTTGGCATCCATGGCCGGAATTTCATTCGGACCATGCTGCAGCTGGCGGAACAGCATGACCGGCTGACGGTGGTCGATGATCAGGTGGGCTCGCCCACCTATACGGCGGATTTGGCCGTACTGCTGGCGGATATGGCCGCAAGTGAGGCCTATGGCGTCTATCATGCCACGAATGAGGGCGTCTGTTCCTGGGCGGCGTTTGCCCGGGAAATTTTCCGGCAGAGCGGTCGTTCGGTCGAAGTGGTGCCGGTGGGTTCTGACGCTTATCCAACAAAGGCGGTGCGTCCAAAAAATTCACGCCTCAGCAAGGATTGCCTGGAAAAATCCGGTTTTTCCCGCCTGCCGGCCTGGCAGGATGCCCTGTCGCGTTATCTGCGGGAGCTGGCTGCTGCGGAGCAGCGCTGAGGGGATTTGACATTTCGTCGAATCGTAGGTATCATAGGAATAATTACTGCTGCCGAAGGCAGCTTTGACAGATGGAGAGGGCGATGTAGTCATGAAGGTTTTAGTTACAGGCGGTGCCGGGTTCATCGGTTCTCATCTTGTGCGGCAGCTGATGGCTGAAGGCATAGAGGTTACAGCACTGGATAATCTGAGCACAGGGCTGCGGGAGAATCTGCCCGAGGGCGCTGCGTTCGTGGAGATGGATGTAAATAACGAGGCGTTTGAGAGCGTAGTGGCTGTGGAGGGCTTTGATGCCATTGTTCATCTGGCCGGACAGACCATGGTGGATGTTTCCATCCGCGATCCGCTGCTCGATGCCGAACAGAATATCATGGGGACGGTCCGGGTGCTGGAGGCCGCGCGCAAGAATGGTGTAAAGCGTGTGATTTTCGCTTCGACGGCAGCCAGCTACGGTGACGTGCTGGAATCGGACCTGCCGGTGCGCGAATCCAAGGAGCTTTCGCCACTGTCTTTTTACGGACTGAGCAAGGTGACGGTCGAGAATTATCTGGAGCTCTACCATAGTATCTATGACCTCGATTACGTGGTGCTGCGTTTTGCCAACGTTTACGGCGAGCGCCAGGGCGATGGCGGTGAGGGCGGTGTGATCAGCATCTTTGCAAAACGGATTGCCCAGAATCAGGGGATCACGATCTTTGGTGATGGTGAGCAGACACGTGACTTCGTCTATGCGGGGGATATCGCGACCGGCATCTGTGCGGCACTGCGCACGGAGCAGGCCAATACGGCCTACAATCTGAGCACGCAGACGGAAACGAGTCTGCGCGAGCTCGTAAACATCCTGAGCAATATCGCGGGCCAGCGCATCATTCCAAAATATGGCCCTGAACGGGCGGGGGATATCTACAAATCGATGCTGTCCAATGCCCGGGCCAAGCGCGGTCTTGGCTGGAAACCGGTTGTTTCATTGGAGGAAGGCCTGCGGCGGACGTATCAGCATTTCAAGAAGTAAGGAATCCCCGTGGGGGACGATGGAAATAGAGAAGGATGTGCCGGGGCAGTGCCCGGCACATCCTTTGTTTTTCAGGAATGAAAAAAGACCGCCGCAGCGGTCTTTCGTACAGCGATTATTTTTTGATGATGAGTGCCATGAACACGAGATCACCGGAAGCGGCACAGTTCTCGATGCCGTGGCCCTCGCCGTCCGGGCAGAAGGTCGTGGCACCGGCGGAAAGCTTCATTTCTTTGCCGTTGTCGTTGTAGAGGGCCTCGCCCTGCAGAATATGATAGGTCTCGGTATTGCCATGGTGCTCATGGTAGCCGATGGAACAGCCTGGGCCGATCGTTACCTTGGCAAACATATCGCATTTGCCGTCGAGCTCCGATTCGCTGAGCAGATGCTCAATCTGGATTTCTCCCTTGCCGTTGGCTTTATTTTTTGCATGGACAATTTTGCCTGTAAGTACTGCCATAAATCAATCTCCCTTTCCGGGCCTTTTTGCCGAAGGCTTCCCGGCAAAAGGCAATTGTGTTAATATATAGATATACTTTTATTTTCGATACAAATGCGGGGATTCCTTTTTTCAATGGGGAATTTGCGCTTTTTTTAACTTGCTGTACCAGGGCCAGAGGAGTGTATTATGATCTATTTACTGAAATTTGGTGCGAGCTTCGTGCTGCCGCCGGGAATTTTCATCGTGCTGCTTGCACTGCTGGTGATTGCCTGCTGGCGCCGGCAGCAGCACCGCATTGCCGGGCTGCTCGCGGCAGTGACGGTTGTGTTTTATCTGCTGTCGACGGGCTTTACCGCCGAGTACTTTATGGGACGGCTCGAATCTGTCTGGGAGCCGCCGCAGCATCCGCAGGGGGATGTCATCATCATGCTGGGCGGCGGCGCCATTCAGGATACACCGGATGTTGATGGCACGGGAAGCCTCTGCAGCAGCCCGTCCGGGCGCCTGCTCACGGCCTTGCGTCTGCACCGGGAGCTCGGCGTGCCGATTCTGGTGTCCGGTGGACAGGTCTATGCGGATAGCGGCGCGGAGGCGAAGATCGCCCGGCGTGTGCTCATGAGCCTGGGGGTGCCGGAGCAGGAGATCCTCGTGGAGACCGAAAGCGTCAATACGCGGCAGAATGCGGAGTTCTCCGCGAAAATCATGGCTGCGCACGGCCTGACGCGGCCCATTCTCGTGACCTCGGCCTTTCACATGGAGCGGGCTATGCTGAATTTCCAGCAGGAGGGAGTGGCGGCGGAGGCCTTCCCTACGGACTACATGGTACCGCGCCATCCGCATTTCCACTATAATAAGCTCATGCCGCAGGCCAGCGCACTTGCGATGAATGCGACCTTTTTGCAGGAAAAGCTGCGCAGCTTTGTGACGCAGTATTTTGAAAAATAACGGGGAGGATTTATGACAAAGGATTTAACGGAAGGCAGCCCGATGCGGCTGATTTTCTTCTTTACAATGCCGCTCATTGCAGGCAATATTTTCCAGCAGCTCTATTCCTTTGTGGATACGCTGCTCGTCGGACGGTTTCTGGGCGTTGAGGCGCTGGCCGCGGTCGGCTGTACAGGCAGCCTCATGTTCCTGGTCATCGGCTTCATCATCGGCCTGACCTCGGGGCTTTCCATCTATACAGGGCAGCGCTTCGGCGCGCGGGACATGGAGGGCGTGCATCAGAGTGCCGCGGCCTGCACCCTGCTGTCAGCGGTGCTGGCGGTGATCCTCACGATCTTTGCCGTGCTGAGCTGCCGCTTTCTGCTGGTCTTCATGCAGACACCGCCGGAGATCCTGGAGGGGGCCGTGAGCTTTATTACGATCGTCTATCTGGGCATTGGCATCACGGTGTATTTCATGATGGGAACGAACCTCATCCGGGCGCTGGGGGACAGCCGTACACCGACAATCATGCTGGCGGCGGCCCTGTGCTTTAATATCATTCTGGAACCGCTGTTCCTGCTGGTGTTTGGCTGGGGCATTCCGGGAGCAGCCTGGGCTATGGTCGCTTCCCAGCTCTTCGGCGCAATCCTCTGTACCGTCTACATTGTGAAAAAGGTGCCGGCGCTGCACATCCGCCGGCAGGATTGGAATCTTTCGCGCGCGTTCCTCTATGAGCATCTGCGCATCGGGATTCCTATGGCCTTCCAGGCCTCGATCATTGCCATTGGTGCAGTCATCCTGCAGGTGGCGCTCAACAATCTGGGGCCGGTTGCGGTGGCCTCCTATGCAGCCTCGCAGAAGGTGGATTCGCTCGCGATGATGCCCATGATGTCCTTCGGCATTGCCATGGCCTCCTATACCGCACAGAATTATGGTGCCCGGAAATTTTCCCGCATCCGGAAGGGCGTACGTCAGTGCATCTTCATGTCGGTATCGTTCAGTATTGTCGTCGGCCTTTTCAATATCTTTTTCGGCCCTTCCATCATGCACCTTTTTGTCGGTGACGGGCAGGAGCAGGTCATCGAGTACGGGCAGACCTATCTGACCATCAATGGGGCCTGCTATTTCATCCTGTCGCTGCTCTTTATCTATCGTTATACGCTGCAGGGGCTGGGGCAGAGCATCGTTCCGACGATTGCGGGCATCATGGAGCTCATCATGCGTGCGCTCGCGGCCATCTTCCTCGTGCAGTGGTTCGGCTTTACGGGCGCCTGCTGGGCGAGCCCGATGGCCTGGCTTGGCTCCTGTGTGCCGCTTGCGATTGCCTACTATCTGACAATCCGCTCGCTGCATGCTTCGCTGGCAGAAAAGGCGGCCGGGACATCTGCACCATGAAATTATTTTTCTTTTCATTTGCAAGAGGAAAATGCTCGGTGCATCACGAAATAGACACACATGCAAGAATGAATCACGGCAGGCCATTGCGGCCGCTGAGGAAAAATAAATTTTCTATAGGGGTGATCGTTTATGAAATTAAGCAGCAAGGGTTTTGGCGCCTACGATATCCGTGGAGTTTATCCGGAGGAAGTCAATGAGGAATTGGCCTATCGCATCGGGCGTTCGTTTGGCAAGCTGTTCGACGCGAAGAAGGTAGCTGTCGGTCACGATATCCGCCTGTCCGGTCCGTCCCTGCGGGATGCGCTGATCAAGGGCCTTACCGAGGCCGGCTGCGATGCAGTCGATATCGGCCAGTGCGGCACGGAGATGATTTATTTTGCCACGGCGCATCTGAAGCTCGATGGCGGCATCATGATCACGGCCAGCCATAATCCGAAGCAGTACAACGGCATGAAACTCGTGCGCCGGGAGTCACGTCCTATCAGCAGCGATACAGGTCTCAAGGAGCTGGAGAAAACCGTTATGGAGGGCGACTTCTCCCCGCTCAGCGGCCCGACGGGCAAGGTGGAGAAAAAGGATATCATGGCCGATTATATCGATCATCTGCTGACCTATGTCGATGTGAGCCGCCTCCAGCCGCTCAAGATTGTGGTCAATACCGGCAATGGCGCGGCGGGCCCCATCATCAACGAGCTCGAAAAGCATCTGCCGTTCCAGATGGTCAAGGTCTATAATGAGCCGGACGGGAACTTCCCGAATGGCGTACCCAATCCGATCCTGCAGGAGAACCGTGAGGCTACGGCCAAGGTTGTACGGGAGTCCGGTGCCGATGTCGGTATCGCCTGGGACGGTGATTTTGACCGCTGCTTCCTGTTCGATGAGAAGGGCGGCTTCATCGAGGGCTATTATATGGTCGGTTTCCTCGCGCAGGCTTTCCTGAGGAAATTCCAGGGCGCAAAGGTCATCTACGACCCGCGGCTGGTCTGGAACACCATCGAGATTGCCGAAGAGCTTGGCGGTACACCGGTCATGTGCAAGAGCGGGCATGCGTTCATCAAGGACCGCATGCGCAAGGAGAACGCGGTCTATGGCGGCGAAATGAGTGCACATCATTATTTCCGTGATTTTTCCTTCTGCGACAGCGGCATGATTCCGTGGCTGCTGGTGCTTGAGCTGATTTCTGAGGCCGGGCGTCCGCTCTCCGCGCTCATGCAGGAGCGCATGGAGCGCTATCCCGTCAGCGGCGAGATCAACAGCAAGGTTGCGGATGCGCGTGCGGTCATTGATAAAATCGAGGCAAAGTACGGTCCTGCGGGCAAGGTCACCAAGGTGGACGGCCTGAGCATCGAATATCCGCAGTGGCGTTTCAACCTGCGCATGTCGAATACGGAACCGGTCATCCGTCTCAATGTGGAGACGCGTCACGATAAGGAACTGTTGGAGGAAAAGACCGCGGAGCTCCTGAAGGAGATTCGCGGCTGAGCCTGTAAGGACAGGTTAGAATAGCAAAGGCTGCTCAGGGACCCGGAAGGGACTGTATTTCCCGGGGCAGCCTTTTTCAGGAGGGATTTCATGCAGAAAATAAGAAAGGCGATCATTCCGGCCGCGGGGCTCGGAACTCGCTTTCTGCCGGCAACCAAGGCGCAGCCAAAGGAAATGCTGCCGATTGTGGACAAGCCGGCCATCCAGTTCATCATCGAGGAGGCCATCGCGTCCGGTATTGAGGAGATTCTCGTCATCACCGGGCGCAACAAGCGGTCCATCGAGGACCACTTTGACCGCTCGCTGGAGCTGGAGATGCAGCTCAAGGCGCAGGGAAAGTACGACCTTTTGGGCATGATCGAGGAAATATCGAATATCACGATCCATTTCATCCGCCAGAAGGAGGCGCGCGGCCTCGGCCATGCCGTGCTCTGCGCGCGTCAGTTCGTGGGCAATGAGCCATTCGCGGTACTGCTCGGTGATGATCTTGTGGATGCCAAGGTTCCCTGTCTGGCGCAGCTCATCGATGTGTATGATGATCTGGGCGGCAGTGTGCTCGGTGTGCAGAAGGTCCCCAAGGACAAGGTGTCGAGCTACGGTATCGTGGATCCCAAGGCCGTGAAGCCCAATGTCTGGCAGGCGATGACACTCATCGAGAAGCCGGAGGCTGAGGAAGCTCCGTCGCAGCTTGCGGTGCTGGGGCGGTATATCCTGGAACCGGAGATTTTCGATATCCTGGAGCATACGCGCCCGGGGCGTGGCAATGAGATCCAGCTCACCGACGCGATCTGTGAGCTCGCGGGCCAGAAGCCTGTCTATGCGTACAGCTTCTATGGCCGCCGCTACGATATCGGTGACAAGGAGGGCTTCCTGGAGGCAACGGTGGAATATGCCCTGAAGCGCCCGGAGCTGCGCGACCGGTTTATGAAGTATCTCGTGCGTTCCATAGGACCTTTGCTCGAAAGAGAAGAAGAATTGTATAAAAATGATGCAAAATAATATAAAATAAGGTAGAATAGAAGCCGTAACGATTTCATGAGGGGGATATATGTTATGAGTTTAAAACTGCAGTCTGGGTTCACCTTTGATTATGACAATCTGTTTGGCGAGGGCAAGGTTACTGCCGCAGACCTCAAGGCCTGCGAGCCGGAGCTGAAAAAAGCCCATGAGGCCATGAAGACCATGCGCAAAACGGGCGTTATCCGCGGCCATCTGTCCAAGGATGGCACGCCGGAGCTCGTGCTTTTTTCGCAGCTTCCGTATGTGGAGGATGGACATCTGAATTCGCCAAAATCCATGGCGCATCTTCAGGAGCTCACGGATTCGGTGAAGGATCGCGTGGATGCCGTGGTTTCTCTTGGCATCGGCGGTTCCTATCTCGGCGACAAGGTGCTTTTTGATGTGCATTGCGGCGAGTTCTGGAATGCGAAGTCCAGCGCTGAGCGCGGCGGCTTCCCGAAGATCTATTTCAGCGGCAACAACATCGATCCGCGCCGTACGGGCGATCTCATCGAGCACATGGAGAGCCAGGCCAAGATCACCAAGACGCATGCGGGCCGCAAATTCCGCGTGATGCTGCTGGTCATTTCCAAGTCCGGCGGTACGCTCGATACCATGTCGAATTTCATGGTCATCTATGCTGAGCTCAAGAAAAATCCGGATATCGAGGTCGAGGTCGTTGCGGTGACGGACCCGAACGAAGAAAAGCCGACGCTGCTGAAAAAGCTGGCGCAGGAAAAGGGCTGGCCGACCTACAGTGTTCCGGATGGCGTAGGCGGACGCTTCTCTATCTTCTGTGATGTCGGGCTTACGGTGGCGGCCTGTGTGGGCTTTGATATCCGTGCCTTCCTCGATGGCGCCAAGGCTATGGACAAGGCCTGCCAGCAGGACGATCTCTGGCAGAATCCGGCTATGCTCAATGCGGCACTGAAATTCATCGCGTCGGAAAAATATGGCCGTGATATGGAAGTCATGATGCCTTACGGGGATTACCTCAAGTCTGTTTCAGAATGGTATATCCAGCTCCTGGCGGAATCCCTGGGCAAGCAGGTGGACCGCGAGGGCAAGGAGGTCTGCTATGGCCGCACACCTATGGTAGCGGTAGGAACGACTGACATGCACGCACAGACCCAGCAGCATCAGGAGGGCAAGCTCAACAAGATCGTACAGTTCATTCGCATTGAGAAATGGGCGAAGGACTTTACGATTCCGGATGTATTCCCGGAGGCCAGAAAGCTTTCGGATATTTCCGGCGTCAAGATGAGCGAGGCGCTGGAGGTTGCGCGCCAGTCCAATGCGGATGCACTGGCTTCCAATCAGCGTTTCAACGCACTCTTCAGTCTGCCGGAGCTCACGCCGTACCATTTGGGCGAACTGCTGTACATGCTGGCGATGTCCGTAGCCTATGAGGGCGAACTCGCCGATGTCGATGCGTTCAATCAGCCGGGCGTCGAGGCTTATAAGCGCATCATGGGACCAAAATTGCAGGAAGTAAAAAATAAATAAGCGGACAGCAGCCCAGCCTGTCGGCAGGTCCGACAGGCTGGTGCAGCGTTCACAGAATATCTGGGTGAATTACCTGGGGGGGTTGTGTACGCTGTACCAGGGCTGCTTTCTGTATCGGATAAATTCACATAATATTATAACAACGAGGGAGCGATGGAGTATTATGGACAGAATGCTTCATTTGTCCGGGCGGACGAAAGGAATCGGTCTGGCGGCAGTGCTGCTCTTTGCGGTCTGGCTGCTGCCGGATCGCGCACCCGCCGTGCTGCCGACGGAGGGGGAGGCTGCACTGGCGCCTTCGGCACCGGCGGCTGCCAGCCGGGAGATCAAGGGCCTGCCGCAGGCGCAAACCACCGGGGAACTGCAGGACCCGTTCCGCAGCAACCATGAAGGACGTGTGCCGGTGCTGCCGACAGGGAAAGAAGCTCCGCCGCTGCAGGCGGCCGCTGCTCCGCCGCTGTCTCCGCAGAGGGGAACCGCGGGGAAGCGGCCCTTGCCGCCCCTGCGCCTCGTGGGCATACTGACTGCCGGCAGTGAGGTGCGGGCCATTTTTTCCCGCGGCGATAGCCAGTTCAGCCTTTCACCGGGGGAGGCGCGCCAGGATATCTGCCTCGTGTCGGCTGGTGCGGGGCAGGCCGTTGTGGATACGCCCGCGGGAACGCAGACCCTGCAGTTGGCGGACTGAGTGCAGCTGCAGCAAGAGGATGGAGGAGTCGTTTTAATGAAAAGGCACTGCTTTATCGTTTTTTTTCTGCTGATGTTTTTCCTGTTGCCGTCCGCAGAGGCGTTTTCCCTGCAGACTGTGGATGGCGATGTCCGGGAGGTCTTGCGGAGCGCGGCCCGTATGGGAGGCATCAACCTCGTACTCGACGATACCGTGCGCGGCAAGGTGACCATCGAGCTGCAGGAGGTGGCTCCGGAGGAGGCTATCCGCCTCATTGCGCTGGCCCGGGGCTTTTCGCTTACGCGCAGCGGCAGTACGCTGGTCGTGAGTACGCAGACGGCCGTTGACCGTGGATTTTCCAGCATACATATTTTTCCTATTCACTTTGCGGATATGAATACCATCTTGTCAGCTGTAAAATTATCCTTGCATGAAGGAGGATTTGCTCCGCAAACGCAGAATATAGAAAGAAGTACTCAAAATTTGTCAGAAACTGGGCCATTGGTAGAATCTGATTCCGGGGGGAATCAGGAACCGCAGCAGCCCGTAAATGGAACCCGGCTTTTTGCGGATCGGGATACAAATTCCCTGCTTCTTTGGGGTACCGAAGAGGAAGCAGCGCAGGCCAGGGGGATACTTCGTGAGCTGGATGTACCTGCCCGGCAGGTATCTCTCGAGGCAAAGGTCGTTGCTCTGCAAAAAGATGCGGCCCAAAAGCTCGGGATTTCCTGGGAGTGGTCGCATCTGCCGCAATATCCGGCGACGGAGGATGAGCGGCAATGGAAAGGACAGTCGACAGCTCCTGGCATTATCCGTTTTGGCAGGGGACCGGAGGGCCGGCCCTTTGAGTTTTACTATGAGGCGGCTATCGATGCGATGGCGGCCAACGGCCAGGCAAAGATATTGTCCCGGCCGAACATCACGACAATTCAGGGACGGGAAGCCGTTATCAATATTGGCGGTGAAGTGCCGGTGCCGGTGGTATCCACCACGAATTCCACGACAACGACCTCCATCAGCTATCGCCCGGCAGGCATCATCCTGCGCTATACACCTTGTGTGAATGCCGATGGCTATATCACGGCGAAGGTGCATACCGAGGTGAGCTCACCGCTCTATGTGGAGGAGCTCAAGGCGTATCGTTTCCAAAAGCGTGCGGCTGATACCACGGTTCGCCTGAAGGATGGCGAGACCATGGTAATCGGTGGCCTCATTGGACGCGAGGAACTGCGCAGTCTGGTGAAGATACCCTTCCTGGGGGATTTACCTGTTTTGGGAGCTTTTTTTCGCAGCGTAAGAAATAACAGCTCAGACTCTGAGGTCATGATATTTTTGACAGCCCGCGTGGTGGGAAATCACTGATTTCCTGGCGGAAGTAAGAGAAATATTGGGGGAGAAAACTATGGCAATTAAAATTTTGATCGCAGACGATCATGCCCTGCTCCGGCAGGGGATCAAGCGCGTCCTGAATTTTGAGGAGGATCTTGAGGTCGTTGGCGAGGCTGAGGATGGGCAGGAGACTCTGGCGCGTACCCTGGTGCTGCAGCCGGATGTGCTGCTGCTGGATCTCAATATGCCGGGACTCAGCGGGCTGGAGGTGGCCCGGCAGCTTCAGGCGGCCAAATCGAAGACCAAGGTCATCGTGCTGACCATCCATGATAGCGATAACTACGTGCTGGAGCTTTTGAAGAATGGCGCGCTCGGTTATCTGCTGAAAGACGTGGAACCGGCTATGCTCATCAAGGCAATCCATGTGGTCAATGAAGGGAATGCCTTTGTCTATCCGAAGCTCGCGGAGCGCCTGTTCGGCGGTATCAACGAGGCAGAGGATCTCAACGAAAAAGCGCGTGAAATGTGGCGCGAAAGCCGCTCGGAACGCCTTACAGCACGTGAGATGGACGTGCTCTCCTGCATCGCGAAGGGTTTCAGCAATCAGGATATTGCGCAGGCCTTGTTCGTGAGCGAAAAAACCGTTAAGAACCATCTGACAAATATTTTCCGTAAGCTCAATGTCAACGATCGTACGCAGGCGCTCATCTATGTGCTCAAACACAAAATCATGACGCTGGAATAGAATCTGTTGAAAAGATGCTCTCCGCAAGGAGCGGCGTCTTTTTTTTTTGCCCGGCGGACGGTGCGCTGCCGGGCGATTTTTCGCCGTTGGCGACCGGGCGGTTTTGGGTGGGAAACCGGCACAATTTGTGGGAAATGCCGATGGGAAGAATTTCGCGTTGCGCAACCTTGAACAATGGCGTTATAATGGAAAGGATAAAATGAATGTAGTTCGTATTTGATAGATATTCATCTTGGGAGGCAGCGGTATGTATGCAATCCAACTAAGACTCATGGATCGGCACTGTATCGTGCTCGGCGGCGGTCGGGTCGCACAGCGCAAGGTGCGTCCACTGCTGGCGGAGGGCGCGCTCATTGAGGTCATTGCACCGGCACTCTGCGGGGAACTGCAGCAGCTCGCGGCAGCGGGGAAAATCCGGTGGCGGGCTGCAGGCTATACCGCGGGTTGCCTGGCGGGGGCCTTCCTGGTATTCTGTGCGACGGACGATCTCGCTGTCAATGCAGCGGCGGCGGCCGAGGCGCAGCGGCAGGGCAGCCTCGTGAATGTGGCCGCCCCGCCGGAACAGAGCGACTTTCAGGTCCCGGCGTCCATCCGGCGCGGCAGGCTTCAGCTTACCGTATCCACCGGCGGCGCTTCGCCGGCCTTTTCCCGGCTGCTGCGCGAGCGGCTCGAACGGGAATATGGCAGGGTGTATGGGGAATGGCTGGAGTGCCTGGAACGTCTGCGGGCGGAGCTGCGGAAGCGGCCCGGGACGAGCCGGGAACGGGAACATTTTTGGCGGCAGATACTGACAGAAGATATTTTGGCCCTGGTGGAGCAGGGTAAGCTCGAAGAGGCGGAGGCAGAAGTAAGAAATGCAATTAATGGTTTTGGGACTCAATCATAAAACGGCACCTGTGGCGGTGCGCGAGCGGTTTTCTATCGCGCGTGAGGACATCAGCCGCGGGCTCCGGCATCTGCATGAATACGATGAGATCAATGAGGCGGCAGTGCTGTCCACCTGCAATCGCAGTGAGCTCTATGCGGTGGTGGATGATGCCGCTGAAGGACTTGAATCCATGCGGCAGTTCCTGCTCGACCTTACGGGCAACGAGGAGGATATCAGCGAATATCTGTATTCCTATGAAAATGAAAAGTGCATCGATCATCTGTTTCGGGTGGCTTCGAGCCTGGATTCCCTGGTGATCGGTGAGGGGCAGATCCTGAGTCAGGTCAAGCAGGCCTATGCGCTGGCACGCGAGGCTGAGGCCACGAGCACAATACTGAATCTGTTGTTTCATCGGGCCATCGCCACGGGCAAGCGCGTGCGCACGGAGACGCGCATCGCGTTCAGTGCGGTATCGGTGAGCTATGCGGCTGTAGAGCTCGTGCGCGGTATGTTCGGCGAGCTGTCGCATTCCAATGTCCTGATCTTTGGCGCGGGAAAAATGGCGGAGCTTACGGCCCGCCATCTCGTCGCGCGCGGGGTGCAGAAGATCTATGTGGCGAACCGTCACAAGGAAAAGGCCGAAGTGCTGGCCGGTTATTTCGGTGGCGAGGCGGTATCGTTTGAGCAGGCCTTCAAGCAGGCTGTGGATATCGATATTGTGGTGACCTCTACGGGGGCACCGCATTATGTGGTCAAGTCCTGGGAAACCCGGCAGCTCATGACGAAGCGCAAGGGACGGCCCATCGTGTTCATCGATATTGCCGTGCCGCGGGATGTGGACCCGGATGTAGCGGCAATCAAAGGCGTTACGCTCTACAATATCGATGATCTGGAGGAGGTCGTTGATGAGCACGTGGCGGAGCGCCGCCAGGAGGCGAAGCTCGCGGAGAAAATCGTCTGCGAGGAAACGGCCTCTTTGCTCGATAAATACCAGTATCTCTATTTGCGGCCGCTCATGGCACTGCTCTCCGAGAAGGCGGAGCGCATCCGCTGCCGTGAGGTCAAGCGGGCCATGAGCAAGCTGCCGGATCTCAGCAAGGCCGAGATGCGGGCTGTAGAGCACATGTCCAGGATGATCGTGCGCAAGCTGCTGCGGGAGCCTATGATGAAGGTCAACGCAGCGGCCGGGACAGCACAGGAGCAGTTCTACATCGATGCGATGCGGCGGCTTTTCAAACTCGATACGATAGGAGCGACGGGAACCAGTGAAGAAAGACACAATCATTATCGGTACGCGCAGCAGTAAGCTTGCGCTCTGGCAGGCCGACTACGTAGCGGACTGTTTGCGGAAGGAATACCCGGGTCTCCGGGTCGAGAAAAAGCTGGTGACGACCAAGGGGGATAAAATCCTCAATGCGCCGCTCGCGAAGATTGGCGGCAAGGGGCTGTTCACCAAGGAACTTGAAGAGGATATGCTGGCGGGGAACATCGACATTGCGGTGCACAGCCTCAAGGATATGCCGGTTGAGATACCCGCCGGGCTTACCCTCGCGGCCATTACGGAGCGCTTCGATCCCGGTGATGCGGTCGTGAGCCCGCAATACCGGAGCTTTGCGGCGCTGCCGCCAGGTGCGAAGGTCGGAACCTCGAGCCTGCGCCGTAAGGCGCAGCTGCTGCACGCGCGCCCGGACCTGCAGATCGAGGATTTGCGGGGCAATGTGAATACCCGTCTCGCCAAATTGGAATCGGAGCATTTCGATGCGATCATTCTGGCCGTTGCGGGACTGAAACGCCTGGGCTTTGGCGACCGCATCACGGATGTGCTGCCGAAATCCATGTGCCTGCCGGCTGTAGGGCAGGGTGCGCTGGCTATCGAGGCCAGGGCGGACGATGCGGCGACGCTCGCGCTGCTGGACTTCCTGCGGGATCCGTCCACGGTACACTGTGCGGCTGCCGAACGGGCTTTTCTGGCCCGGGTCGAGGGCGGCTGCCAGGTGCCGGTCGGCGTCTATGCGGTAGAACAGGCAGGCGGGCTCACGGTGGAGGCGGTCATTGCTTCCGTCGATGGAAAACGCCTGTATCGGGACAGGGTTGCCGGGGACTGGACGGACGCGGAGACGCTTGGCTGCTCTTTGGCGGATCGGCTGCTGGAGGCGGGCGGTCTGGCGATTTTGCATGAAATCGGTCTGCTTTTGGATCGGAAAGAATAAATAGGACACGAGGAGGATACAAGATGTCAGGTATGGTTTATTTAGTTGGAGCGGGGCCAGGAGATTACCGGCTCATCAGCGTAAAGGCCTGTGACTGTCTCAAAAAGGCGCAGGTTGTTGTCTATGACCGGCTGGCGGATGAACGAATCCTGCGCTATGCACCGGCCGATGCCGAGTATATCTATGTGGGCAAGGCGTCAAGCCGGCATACCATGAAACAGCCGGATATCAATCAGCTGCTCGTGGACAAGGCGAAGGAGGGCAAGTGCGTGGTGCGCCTCAAGGGCGGCGATCCTTTCGTGTTCGGCCGCGGCGGAGAGGAAGCACTGCTGCTGGAGGAAAACGGTCTGCCCTTTGAAATCGTTCCAGGCATTACCTCGGCTATTTCGGTGCCGGCTTATGCGGGTATTCCGGTCACGCACCGGGCCGTCGCAACTTCCTTTGCGGTCATCACCGGGCATGAGGACCCGACGAAGGGCGACTCGAACATGCGCTGGGATAAGCTGTCTACGGGTGTGGATACGCTGGTTTTCCTCATGGGCATTGCGAATCTGCCGCATATCACGCAGCAGCTCATTGCCAATGGGCGGCCGGCGGATACGCCCGCCGCGGTGATTCGCTGGGGGACGAAGCCGGAGCAGCGGGTGCTCGTGACGACCGTGGGCGAGGCTGCGGCGGCTGTAGCGGCGGCCGGGCTCAAGCCGCCGGCTATCTTTATTGTCGGTGAAGTCGTGAAGCTGCGTGAAAAGCTCGCGTGGTTCGACCGGCCCGAGACGCATCCGCTCTTTGGCCAGACGGTCGTCGTGACCCGTGCGCGGGCGCAGGCCTCGAAGCTTACGGCAGCACTCGAGGAGCTGGGCGCACGCTGCATCGAGGCACCGGCTATCTGCCTGCAGGACCCTGCTGACGGCTACGCGGCAGTGGATGCGGCCATCGCGAAGCTCAGCTCCTATGACTGGCTGATCTTTACAAGCGCCAACGGTGTGAGCCGCTTCTTTGACCGTCTCTTTGCCGCGGACCAGGATGTCCGGGCACTGGGCGGCTGCCGCATCGCGGCAATCGGCTCGGCAACGGCGGCCCGGTTGCGGGAATTCGGTCTTTTGGCGGATGTGGTTCCGGCGGAATACCGGGCGGAAGCCGTGGTGACGGCGCTGTCGCACAGCGTTGGTGACGGGACCCGTATCCTGCTGCCGCGGGCACAGGAGGCACGGGAAATCCTGCCTGAGAGCCTGCGCGCGCTGGGGGCTGTGGTGGATGTTGCACCGGTCTATGAGACGGTGGCGGCCGCGGAGGACGCCGGGGACATCTGTAAAAAGCTGGCTGCTGGCGAGATCCAGTGGGTCACGTTTACCAGCTCCTCCACCGTCACCAATTTCCTCAAGATCATCAAGGATGCGGCGTTGCTCCAACATACCCGCACCGCCTGCATCGGTCCGGTCACAGCGGAAACCTGTCGCAAGCATGGTATCGAGCCGGATGTGGTTGCGGAGGAGTATACCATGGATGGCCTGACGCAAGCCATCAGCCGGGCATAACAGAGTAGCTTACATGGCGTTATAATATGCTGCGAAGCCGATTTTGTGCTTCGTATATTTTAGGAGATGTTTGTATGATGAATCAGAAACTGCGGCCGCGCCGTATGCGCATATCCGCCGGCGTACGGGCCATGGTACGGGAAACCAGCCTTTCTCCGAAGGATTTTGTCTATCCGATCTTCGTCGTTCCCGGGGAGAATGTCCGCGAAGAGATCCCGAGCATGCCGGAATGTTATCACCTTTCTGTTGATAACGCGGTAAAGCTCGCGAAGGAGATCTATGCACTGGGCATTCCGTCCGTAGAGGTCTTCGGCCTGCCGGAGTACAAGGATGAGATCGGCTCAAGTGCCTGGGATATGACGAGCCCTGTGCAGCGCGCAATCAAAGCAATCAAGGAAGCGGTGCCGGAGCTTGTGATCGTCGGGGATGTCTGCCTTTGTCAGTATACCTCCCATGGGCATTGCGGCAAGCTTTGCGGTGAATACGTCGACAACGACGCTACGCTCGAGCTGCTGCAAAAGGTGGCTGTGAGCCAGGCCGAGGCCGGCGCGGACATCATCGCGCCATCCGACATGATGGATGGCCGGGTAGCCGCCATTCGGGAAGCACTGGATGCGGCAGGCTTCATCAACGTCTCTATCATGTCCTATGCGGTGAAATACGCTTCGGGCTACTATGGTCCCTTCCGCGATGCCGCGGATTCCGCACCGCAGTTCGGCGATCGCCGGGCCTATCAGATGGACCCGGCCAATGCGCAGGAGGCGTTGAAGGAAGTAGATCTCGATGTGGCGGAGGGCGCGGACATCATCATGGTAAAGCCGGCGCTGGCCTATCTCGATGTCGTGCGGCAGGTACGCGATCATATCCACCATCCGGTGGCTGTCTACAATGTGAGCGGCGAGTATGCCATGGTCAAGGCTGCCGCGAAAAATGGCTGGATTGACGAGAAACGCATTGTGCTTGAAACGCTCACCAGTATGAAGCGTGCCGGTGCGGACATCATCATCACGTACCATGCCATCGATGCAGCAAAGTGGCTGCAGGAGAATAACTGACAGGAGGAATATCATGCTGCATCTGGAAAAATCAGCAGCAGCGTTTGCTGAAGCCAAAACTCTCATGCCGGGCGGAGTCAACAGTCCGGTGCGCTCTTATCGCAGCGTCGACTGCGACCCGCCGTTCATTGCGCGGGCGGAGGGCAGCAAGATCTATGATATCGACGGGAACGCGTATATTGACTATGTAGGCTCCTGGGGGCCGATGGTCGTGGGACATGCCCATCCGCGGGTCGTAAAGGCCTTGCAGGAGGCAGCAACCCGCGGCACCAGCTACGGAGCGCCAACGCTTATCGAGAGCGAACTGGCCAGACTCGTCATGCAGGTGTATCCGACCATTGAGGTCATCCGCATGGTGAATTCCGGCACGGAAGCGACCATGAGTGCGCTGCGGCTGGCTCGCGGTTTTACAGGCCGGGAAAAAATCGTGAAATTCATCGGCTGCTATCATGGTCATAGCGACAGCCTGCTGGTCAAGGCGGGCTCCGGGCTGGCCACCTTTGGCGAGCCGGACAGCCCGGGGGTTACGAAGGGCGTAGCCGCGGACACCATTACCGTGCCGTACAATGACGCGGCGGCCATTGAAAAGGTCATGACGGAGCTGGGCAGCGAAATCGCGGCGATCATCGTCGAGCCGGTTGCCGGCAATATGGGCCTTGTACTGCCGGAACCGGGCTATCTCGAGACACTGCGGGAGCTTACGAAAAAGCATGGCGCACTCCTTATCTTTGACGAGGTCATGTGCGGTTTCCGGGCTGCTTTGGGCGGGGCACAGGAAGTCTATGGCATCGAGCCGGATCTCACCTGCCTCGGTAAAATCATCGGCGGCGGTCTGCCGGTAGCGGCCTATGGCGGGCGCCGGGACATCATGAACCGCGTTTCGCCGGCGGGCCCGGTTTATCAGGCGGGGACGCTTTCCGGCAATCCGCTGGCGATGACGGCGGGGCTGGAAACCCTGCGCCTCATTACCGAGGACAAGGACTTCACACCGCGTCTCATCCGTCAGACCACGAAGCTCGTAGAGGGCTGGAAAGCCAGGGCTGCCGAGGCGGGCGTGCCCATCCAGGCCCATCAGGCCGGATCGATGATGGGCATCTTCTTCAACGGGCAGGAAGTCAGAGATTATGACGGCTCCGCTGCCTCGGATCAGCAAGCCTTCAAGGTCTGGTTCCGTGCCATGCTGGAGCAGGGCATCTATCTCGCGCCTTCGCAGTTTGAGACCATCTTTGTCTCCGGGGCGCATACGGATGAAGACATCGAAAAAACCATCACCGCTGCCGCCAGGGCCTTCCAGGCCGTGGCCGCGTCGCGAAAATAAAAAAATGCTGTGGCAGGAACGGATTCGGCAGAATCCGTCGGCCACAGCTTTTTTGTACGGGAAATGGGAATTTGGCGAGGGGGTATGGGGACCTTTGCGCAGGAGCGTGCTTTATTCGATATGAGCCGGCTCGGGTTCGTCGCTGGCGCGGCTGGAGATGATGACGCCGGCGAGTACGAGGCTGGCACCGATGAGACTGCCGAGGCCGAAGTGCTCACCCAGGCAGAGCACGCCGAGGGCCGCGGCAAAGACTGGCTCCAGGCAGAACAGGATGCCTACCCGTTCCGGGCTCGTGTATTTTTGGGCGATGATCTGTGCCATGAATCCAAAGGCGGAGCAGATGAGTCCGAGGTACAGGATAGATACCCAGCCCATCGCGCTTGCCGGCAGCTGCGGTGTTTCCAACAGCAGGGAGGCACCACCGGCCAGCAGACCGGCAAAGCCGAGCTGCAGCACACCGAGTGTCAGAGCATCGGCCTTTTGCAGCGTGCGGGTCACATAGAGCACCTGCACCGCGTTGAAGAAGGCGGAGAGCAGGCAGAGAACATCCCCGGGGTTCAGCGCGAGGCCGCCCTGCAGTGTCAGAAAGGCAATGCCCAGCACAGCGAGAGAAATACCGCTCAGCACGGGCAGGGACAAACGCTTGCCGAAGCAAACCGCCTCGATGAGCGGAATGAATACGACCATGAGGCTTACGAGAAAGCCGGCATTGGAGGTTGTGGCGGACTGCAGGCCCGCCGTAAGCGAGGCGAAGCCAAGGAAAATCAGCAGCCCGAGGACGAAGCCACCCTGCAGCGCGGCCCGGGTGATGTGCAGCCGCCGCCCGAGAAACAGCGCGGCGGCTAAAAAGGCCAGTCCGAAGCGCAGGGCGATGAGATTGTATGGACCGAGTGAGCCGAGCCCTTCTTTCATGAATAAATAGGATGAGCCCCAGCAAAAGGTCACGAACAGGATGAGAACATCCGCTTTTTTCGTTGTCATTGGAATCGGCTCCTTTCTTTAATGTCTTCTCTGTATATACATTCTAGCGAAGAAACCGCATTCTATCTATAGTAGAAACACACAACGGGAGCTGAGATTTTTTCACAAATTACAAACAGCTGTGAATTTCCGGGCAAACCGGATAATTTTTCCTGCCGGCAGGGAACCGGGGGCGCGATGGCTAATTAATAAGAGAAGAAATTCCATACAGGAGGATGAGAACATGCAGAGCTTTGAGTACCATTGTCCAACCGAAATCGTCTTTGGGCGGGAAGCGGAGAAGAAGACCGCGGAGAAAATAAAGAAATACGGCGGCAGCCGGGTATTTGTGGTTTATGGCGGCGGCAGTGCGGTGAAGAGCGGCCTGCTGGCCCGTTTGGAGAGCCAGCTCACGGGAGCGGGCCTGGCATTTAAGGCTATGGGCGGTGTACAGCCAAATCCGCGTCTTTCCCTGGCGCGGGAGGGCGTGCGGCAGGCTATTGCGTTTGGCGCTGATTTTCTGCTGGGCGTGGGTGGCGGCAGCGTCATCGATACCGCCAAAGCCATCGCGCATGGAACGGCGAATCCGGAAACGGATATCTGGGAATTCTGGTCGGGGCGCCAGGTACTGAAAAAGACACTGCCGGTAGGCGCGGTGCTTACAATCGCTGCTGCGGGCAGCGAGACCAGCAATTCCTCGGTGCTCACCAATGAGGAAACCGGCAAGAAGTGCGGCACAAATACGGATCTCAATCGGCCGGCCTTTGCCGTCATGAATCCGGAACTCACCTATACCCTGCCGAAATACCAGATTGCCTGCGGCATCGCGGATATCCTCATGCACACGCTGGAGCGGTATTTTACGCAGGTAGAGGGAAATGACTTCACCGACCGGGTGGCGGAAGCCCTGCTGAAAAATGTCATTTTCCATGGCCCGCGGGCGCTGGCCAACCGTAAGGATTACGCAGCCATGAGCGAGCTCATGTGGTGCGGCAGTGTGTCCCATAACGGCTTCACCGGCCTGGGACGCACGCAGGATTTTGCGGCGCACAAACTCGGCCATGAGCTCAGCGGCCGGTTCGATGTGGCGCATGGGGCATCGCTCACGACGATGTGGGGCTCCTGGGCACGTACCGTCTATATGGACAAGCCGGAGCGCTTTGCACAGTTTGCGGAGCAGGTATGGAATGTACAGGCGGGAACGGCGGAGGAAAAGGCCCGGGCGGGCATCCGTCAGATGGAAGAGTTCTTCCGTTCCATCGGTATGCCTACCTGCTTTACGGAACTGGGCATCGGCGTGCAGTCCCAGGAAACCCTGGAATATCTGGCGGATATGTGCACTGACCACGGGAAAAAGAAGGTTGCCGTATTCCATCCCATCGACCGGTCCCTGGCCCTGCAGCTCTATACACTGGCAAATCATTAAGTTTTGAATGATAGCGGTTCACAGAGAAAGAGTATTTTTGAAGCTTTTCAAAAATACTCTTTCTTTTTTTATAGGGAATTTAGTACAACTTAAAATACGATACAGTACAACTAAACAGTTTATTATTACACTGACCAAGATTTAAGTCCCATGATATATGTGTGGGATTTGGCAAAAATAACAGGGTCAAACGAAGATAAATAAACATATATATATTTGTTTAATAAAAAATAACCTAAAAAATAACTTAAAAATAGCTTGACAAAACGGGCTAAATTTTTATAATAGAAAGTAACAAAAGATTAAATAATTTCTAGATTTTTACGGAGGTAGAAAATGCTGGAAGATTTAAAAAAGCAGGTAGTCTGTTATGCGCAGCAGGCAGAACGAAGCGGCTTATGCAAGCATCGTTCAGGAAATTTCAGTATCCGGGATAAGGATACGGGCAAAATCTGCATCACTCCCACCGGCATGGATCGGGAGGAAATGGTGCCAGAGGATGTAGTGGTCATCGATATGGAAGGAAAGGTTGTGGAATCGCTGCATCAGCGCCGACCTACCAGTGAAAGCCTCATGCACATAGCGGTCTATCGGGCCCGGCCTGAGGTAAGCGCCATTGCCCATACCCATTCCAAGACAGCTACGGCCTTCGCCGTCATGAAGAAGCCTATACCGGCGATTGTCTATGAGCTCTTCGTGCTGGGCTGCAAAAAAGGGTACATTCCGGTGGCTCCCTACGGGCGGCCGGGGACAAAGGAATTAGCCGAATCTGTTCTCAAGCCGTTGGAGATTTCTGATGTGGCGCTTATGCAGTCTCATGGAGTCATAGCGGTAGCAGAAAATTTGAAGGAAGCCTTGTTGAAGGCCAGCTATGTAGAGGAACTGGCCGAGGTCTACTATATGACATTAACCGTATTGGGGAAGGAGCCCGATGTAGTTCCCGTGGAGGAATTGGCAAAGTGGGAATATCCAAAGGGAATTGGCTGAGAACCATTGTGTTCTGGAAAGGAGGGCTGCGGGATGCTCAGCAGTGGATAAAAGGATTTCCGGGTGATCCATATATAGTAAAAATATCATTTTGGGAGGGGAATTTTGTGAAAAAGCTTTTAACGGTACTCATGTGTATGCTGGTAACGCTGGCCTTTACGGCTGGCTGCGGCGGCAACAAGTCCGCGGGTGGTTCCGGCGGCAAGGCAGTCAAAAAGATCGCTGTCGTAAGAAATCTGGCCGCAGGCGACCATACCCAGCAGTTCCTGGATGGCTGCGTATCCGAGGGTAAGAAACTGGGTTACAAGGTAGATACCTTTGTAACCGATGGTATTGATTCCAAATGCCAGGAAACAGTAGCCCAGGTTATTTCCAAGGGCTATGACGGCATCATCGTTTCCCATGGGCAGCTGTCCTATTCCTATGATATGCTCATGCCGGCAGTGGAAAAGGGCATGAAGGTGGTTACTTTTGATACCATGCCGATGAAGGGCGGCGACCCGAATGGCGAGCTGCTGCCGGGCGTAACCTCTACAGCGCAGGATGACAAGGCGCTGGCAGAGCTTTCCCTCGGCCAGATGATGAAGGAGTTCGAGGCCAAAGGCGGCAAATATCCGATGAAGGTTTTGAAGACCTTTATGGGACCTGGTGTTCCGCCATTGGATCGCCGCAATGTGGTATATACTAAGCTGGAAAAGGATGGAAAAATCCAGACAGTTTATACCGTGTCCCCTTCGGATCCTTCCAATGCCCGCGGAGATGTGACGACGAAGGCAGCCGCAATCCTGCCGACCATCGCACCGGGCAGCGTGGATGCTATCTGGGGCTGCTATGATGAGCTGGCCAAGGGCGTTCTGCAGGCCTTGAACGATGCCCATCGCACCGATATCCCCATGTACAGCATTGATATTTCCAATGATGATATCCAGCTCATGGTAACCAATAAGGATGTGTGGAAGTCCACGGCATCCGTTGACCCGAAGCTCATCGGTATCGTCGATATGCGTCTCATGGCTATGAAGCTGAACAATATCGATACGCCGGATTATTTCACCTTGAAGGCCAACAATGTCATGACCACGCAGCTGAAGGAAGATACGAAGATGACCGATCTTGGCAGTATCATCCAGGGCTGGGGCAATGCTGAAGATCCGGAAGGCGCACTCTATACAGACGCTTTGAAGGCTCTCTATGTGAATCCGTAAATCCCAGGAAAAGAATTGTTATGGGAATGGAGCGGCTATGGTGGATTTGCCGCCATAGCCGCTTTATTTATACGTGTAAAGAAGGTGATGCAGCATGAATAAGATAAAACTGGAAATGAAGGATATAGCCATTGAGTTTCCAGGTGTCAAAGCCCTGAAGGGGGTGGATTTCAGTACCGAAGGCGGTCAGATCCATGCACTGGTGGGGGCCAATGGAGCCGGGAAATCGACCCTCATGAAGGTACTGGCCGGGGATAATACCCATTATACGGGGCAGATCTACATTGATGGGAAGCCGGTGGAAATCCGTTCGCCGAAGGAGGCGAAGGACCTGGGTATCGAGATTGTTTACCAGGAAGTGGATACGGCGCTGATACCGTACCTTTCTGTGGCGGAAAATGTAATGTTCAACCGTCTCGTGAATGGCATGGGCAGCCGGGTGCTGGTGAACTGGGGCCGGATGCGCCGGGAATCAAAGGAAGTACTCAAAAAGCTGAATGTGGAGCTGGACCCGGATGCCATCGTCGGGGATCTGACCCTGGCCCAGAAGCAGATGGTGCTCATTGCCCGCTGCATGTCAGGGGCCTGCCGGATGCTGATCCTGGATGAACCCACGGCACCGTTGTCCAATACGGAGGCGGAGGAGCTCTTTCGGGTGGTCCGGGGGCTGGCAGCCCAGAATGTAGCCATCATTTTCATTTCCCACCGGCTGAATGAGCTCTATGAGATCTGCGACACCATTACGGTCATGCGGGATGGGCAGAATGTAGTACGCATGCCATTAAATGAGGAACTGCCGCAGAATAAGATCGTGGAGTACATGCTGGGCCGTAAATTCGATGAGGCCTATGCCAAGCATAAGGTGGCTATCGGGGAAACCATTTTCTCCGTGGAAGATCTTACGGAAAAAAGCGGCAGTGTACAGCATATCAATATGTATGTGCGGGCTGGTGAGATCGTAGGGATTGCCGGGCTGGTAGGCGCCGGCAAGACGGAGCTGTGCAAGACGCTCTTTGGTGCGCTGCCCCATACAGAGGGCTGCGTGAAGATGCATGATAAGGAAATCCACTGCAATTCGCCGCTGCAGGCGGTGAAGAGCGGACTGGCCCTGGTGCCGGAGGAACGGCGCAAAGAGGGCGTATTGATCAGCGAGCCGGTCTGTGAGAACATAACCATCGCGGCACTGCAAAAATACTGCAACCTTTTTTCGATGGTGAACCGGCGCAAGGAAAAGAAGGATGCCATCCAGATGATCAAGGACCTGGGCATCAAGACTCCTTCAGAGAATCAGGCAGTGGCCCTGCTCTCCGGCGGAAATCAGCAGAAGGTCGTTCTGGGAAAATGGTTGAATTCCGACGCGGAAATCTATATCTATGATGAGCCTACGAAAGGAATCGATGTGGGCGCTAAACGGGATATGTACGAGCTCATTGAGCGGCTGGCAGAAAAGGGAAAAGGAACGATTTATGCAACCTGCGAGTTCACGGAGCTGTTAAGTATATGTGATCGTATCTATGTCATGTACGATGGTCGTATTGTAAAAGAGCTGGAAGCGGCAAAGGCCAATGAGCAGGAGCTGCTTTACTATTCAACGGGAGGCAGGGATTCAAATGGAGAAAGCAGTAAGCAAGCCCAGATCGGCTAATCATGACAAAATCATGGGGTTTGTGAAGAAATGGGGTACTATACTCGTTACCGTCGCCGTATTCATATTCTTTTCCTTTATAAATTGGGATGATGATACGAATTCGAGTCTGTTCCTGACCACGGATAATATCATCACGATATTGCGGTCGATTTCCATCATGGCGATCATTGCCATCGGCCTTACCTATTCTCTGACAGTGAATGGCATGGATCTGGCAGTAGGGGCAACGGCCAACCTGGCGGATACCTTTATTATGACCATGTTCGTCTGGTACAACATGTCCATCGGGACCTCCATTGTGCTGACCATCCTGGCCTGCCTGACTGTAGCGGTCATCAACTCCTTCCTGATCGTGAAGCTCAAGATTCCGGATATGATTGCCACCCTGGCGGTTATGTTCATGTATCAGGGCGTGGCGCTTACCTATTCCAACGGCGGCGCAATCACGGAGCGCATGGTGCGGCCGGATGGCAGTCATGCAGAGGGTCTTGTGCCGGCGGCATTCAAGGCCCTGGGCATCGAGCCGGATCTGGTGGTCATCATGCTGCTGGTAGTGGCATTTGCCTTTTTCTTCCTGAACTACACCAAATACGGCCGCTATATGTATTCGATCGGCGGCAATCCGGAAGCGGCCAAGCTCTCGGGCATTCCCGTCAACCGCTATAAGATCATCGCCTATGTTCTGTCGGCTGTATTCTCAGCCATCGGCGGTATCTGCCTGGCTGCCAGAGTGGGAACGGCGCAGGTCAGTGCCGGCGATGCGTTCCTCATGCCGGCTGTAGCGGCAGCCTTCATTGGTTTTTCGGTCGGGGGCGCCGGCAAGCCGAATGCCATTGGCACATTGATTGGAGCGGTACTGGTAGGTGTTCTGGAAAATGGCCTGATTATGATGGCAGTGCCTTATTACGCCATGAATATCATCAAGGGCCTGGTACTGGCGCTTGCGCTGGCCATGACCTATTCCATAGCAAAAAAATAACTTAGGGGGAAGCAGGAATGAAGGATTATAAGACGTATTTTTTAATGCAGGCACCGGATGTGCCAGACTATGTGAAGAATAAAGTGCCGGATTTCTTCGCAGCAGATGCGGTACTGGAAGCAGCGGAAATTGGTGACGGCAACCTGAACTATGTCTTTCGGGTAAAGGACAAGGTCAGCGGTAAGACCATCATCGTTAAGCAGGCTGGTGCCGCGACCCGTATTTCCAAGGATATGATCATTTCCACGGACCGTGGCCGCATCGAGGCCAAAATCCTGCAGATCCAGGCGGAGATGGCGCCTGGACTGGTGCCAAAGGTATACCTCTACGATGGCGTCATGTGCGCTATCATCATGGAGGACATGATTGGCCATACCATGATGCGTACAGGTCTGCTGAAGCATGAGATCTATCCACGGTTCGCTGAGGATATTTCCACCTTTATGGCCCGGACACTGCTTTTATCGACAGATGTCGTGCTGAATCACAAGGAGAAAAAGGAGCGGGTCAAGGGATTCATCAACCCGGATCTCTGCGAGATCACGGAGGATCTGGTCTATACGGAGCCTTACAATGACTGCCGGAAGCGCAATCATGTATTTCCGCCCAATGCGGATTTTATCCGCAAGGAGCTCTATGAAGACAAGGCCCTGCATTTAGAGGTCGCCAAGCTGAAATTCCAGTTCATGAACAACGCGCAGGCGCTGATCCATGGGGATCTCCATAGCGGCTCCATCTTCATCAATCAGGAGCATACCTTTATCTTTGATCCGGAATTCGCCTTTTATGGTCCTATGGGCTATGATATCGGCAATATCATAGCGAATATGTTCTTTGCCTGGTGCAACGGAGATGCCACTCTCCGCAGTGCGGCGGCGAAGGAGAAATTCTGCGGCTGGGTGCTGCAGACCATCCAGGAGATCGTGGATAAATTCATCGCGAAATTCCGGGTGGTATACAAGGAAAATGTTACGGATATCATGGCCGATACGGATGGCTTCCTGGATTATTACCTGGGAGAGATCCTGGCCGATACGGCCGGGGTTACGGGCCTGGAACTCATCCGCCGTACGGACGGCATGGCCAATGTGAAAGATATCACTACCATCAGTGATGAAAAGAAGCGCACCCGGGCGGAGCGTATTGTCATTACACTGGCAAAGGACTGCATCATGCACCGCAGCAGCTTCCGCTGTGGACAGGACTATCTTGATGCAATCCAGCGCGCAGTAAAACAATTCTGAGGAGGAAGCAGCAATGGAAGAGAAAAGCATTATGGACTATGAGACCCTGGCATTGGATGATGCGGAAAATGCCCTGGTCATTATCGATCAGACGAAGCTTCCCGGCAGGACGGAACTTCTGCACTTGAAAACGCAGAAAGAAATCTGGGTGGCAATCAATACATTGCAGGTACGCGGGGCTCCCGCGATCGGTGATGCGGCTGCTATCGGCATTTACCTGGCGGCCAGGGAAATAGCCACGGAGGATTATGATACCTTCTGTCGGGAATTTGCCAGGGCAAAGGAATATCTGGATTCGTCCCGTCCTACGGCAGTGAATCTTTCCTGGGCGCTCAGGCGCATGGAAGGTGTAGTACAGGCGGCCAGGGGAAAGAGCGTGGCCGAGATCAAGCAGCTGCTGCATGATGAAGCGGTGAAGATCAAGGAGGAAGATATCTGGATCTGCCAGAAACTGGGAGAGTATGGACTGACATTAGTGAAGCCCGGCGATGGCCTTCTTACGCACTGCAACGCAGGACAGCTGGCTACAGCTAAATATGGTACGGCAACAGCGCCCATGTATCTGGGGCACAAGAAGGGATACAATTTTAAGATCTTTTCGGATGAGACCCGTCCGCTGCTGCAGGGAGCCCGCCTCACCTCCTATGAGCTCCACGCATCGGGACTGGACGTTACCCTGATTTGCGACAACATGGCTTCCTCCGTAATGAAGAATGGCTGGGTGCAGGCGGTATTCGTAGGCTGCGACCGGGTGGCAGCCAATGGAGATGCGGCCAACAAGATTGGAACCTCCGGGGTGGCAATTCTGGCCAAGCATTATGGTATTCCCTTTTATGTCTGTGCGCCAACCTCTACGATTGACTATAATACGCCCACGGGCGATGGCATTCATATTGAACAGCGTGCTCCGGAAGAGGTCACGGAGATGTGGTATAAGGAACGTATGGCACCGCAGGGCGTCAAGGTCTACAATCCGGCTTTCGATGTGACCGACCATTCCCTCATCACGGCCATTGTGACGGAGTACGGCATAGCCCGGGCTCCCTATACGGAATCCCTGCAGGAAATCCGTAAGAAGTGCGGGCGGTGAGCTGCATGGAGAAAGCAGTGAAGGGGGCGGAGCGAAAGCTCCGCATCCTGGCCGTGGCGGACCCGGCTGTGCAGGGCTATCCCCGGGAGAAAATCCTGGAAAATGCGCCGGTGCCCTGTTCGATGGATATTCTTCCCTGGAAGGAATACTACCCGGCGATGATGGAGTCCTTTCAGGGGCGCCGGGACTATGACATCGTCATGGTGGCAGGTCACCTTTGGCTCAAGGAACTGGCTGACCAGGGATTCCTGGCGCCGGTGGATGAGCCGGAGGCGGATCTTTTGCCTGGTTTGCGCCATGATTTGTGCTATGAAAATACCTGGTATCTGGTGCCTTCCTTTTTTGATGGACATATCATCGTCTATCGGCGGGAACTGGCAGAAACGCCCTGGCCGCTGGTCATGAGCCCCCAGGAATACATGCAGCGCCTGGAGAAGCTGTATGCTTCGGGAAAAAGGGAGTTTCTGGCTATCAAGGCGGATACCTCCGAGATCTTTACGGATGCACTGCCCTTTCTGCGCATGGATGGCGGCGATGCGTACGATGAAAACGGGCGGGTGGTTTGCAGTACGCCTGAGGCGGTGCAGGGCCTGCAGGCATACTGCCGGCTGAAAAAATATGCGCTGCCCGGTACGGACAGCTTTGGTAATGAAGAGGTCATGCGCGCACTGCTGGAGAAAAAGGCGCTGGTGGCCATCACCTGGAGCGGGCAGCTGGGGCTGCTGGGCAGCCGGGCCGCGGAGTTTGGTTTTTCCGTGCTCACTACGGGCTGGAATACCGTCTGGTCCTTCGGCATCAACCGGCGCAGCGATGCGGTGCCGCAGTGCCGGCAGCTGCTGCGCTATTTGAGTTCGGCGGCGGTGGACCGGCGGGTCAGTATCCGCAGCGGCACACCCCTGCATGCCGGTTTTTATGCACCACCGCTCTATCCCTGGTGTGAGGCGCAGCAGCGAATGACGGAGCTGGCTCGGGCGCTGCCCTATATCAGCCGGGCCGGTGAGAAAAATGCCGTATTCTACGGGCGGATTGCCCAGGCTTTCGCAGGCCGGATTTCTCCGAAAGAAGCGATGCAGCAGGCTGAAGCGCAGCTTCGGTCCCTGCAGGATTGATTTCAATATGGATTGTGAGGGTGTCATATGCAAAGATTATTGAATGCTCCAGAAAACTACGTGGATGAAATGCTCGATGGAATCTATGCGGCCCATCCTGAGCTGGTCACCTATACAGCTGACGACAAGCGCTGCCTGGTGAGCCGGTACAAGAAGCCGGGCAAGGTGGGCATCGCTACCGGTGGCGGTTCCGGCCACCTGCCGCTGTTTTTAGGCTATGTGGGCGAAGGCATGGCGGATGGCTGCAGCATTGGCAATGTATTCCAGTCTCCCAGCGCGGAGCAGATGCTGGCAGTCACGAAGGAAATTGATTCCGGTGCCGGTGTGCTCTATATTTATGGAAATTATGGCGGCGATATCATGAACTTTGATATGGCTAAGGATCTGGCGGATCTGGAGGATATTGAGGTGCGTCAGGTGACCGCAGGGGAAGACGTGGCTTCGGCACCGAAGGAAAAGGCTGATAAGCGCCGGGGTGTGGCAGGAATATTCTATGTCTATAAAATAGCTGGCGCGGCAGCGGAGGCCATGCTGTCACTGCCGGAGGTGGAGCGGCTGGCCCGGAAGGCCTGTGCCAATGTCCGCACCATGGGTATGGCACTGACTCCCTGCGTGATACCGGAAAACGGCAAGGCAAACTTCACCATCGCCGAAGGCGAGATGGAAATCGGCATGGGCATCCATGGCGAGCCGGGTATTGAGAAGTGCAGCCTGAAGCCTGCGGATGCAATCACCGCCTCCATGCTGGAACCGCTGCTGGCGGATCTCCCCTATGCAGCGGGCGATGAGGTGTCCGTGCTCATCAATGGCCTGGGCGCTACGCCCCGGGAAGAGCTTTATATCGTATACCGCAAGGTGGCCGAGATCCTCGGGCAAAAGGGCATCAAGGTCTATCACCCCTACATCGGGGAATTCGCCACCTCCATGGATATGGCTGGCATGTCCATCAGCCTCCTGCGTCTGGATGCGGAGCTGAAAAAATATCTGGCCATGCCCTGCCGCACGCCCTTTTTCGAGCAGCGTCAGCTGAAGGAGAAGTGAGCGCCATGGAAGCCTGGGGATTGAAGGAACTGCAGCAATGGCTGAGGGAATGCGCGTCCCTCATGCAGGAAAATAAAGCGCTGCTGATTGAAATGGACAGTGCCCTGGGGGATGGTGACCTGGGGCTCACGATGACCACTGGCTTTGCGGCGGCCCGGGACAGCATTGCTGCCTATACCGGGACGGATCTGGGCAAGGCCCTCATGCTGGCCGGCCGGGATATGGCCCGGGCCGTGCCCTCTACCATGGGCACGCTGGCTGCCAGTGCCCTGATGGAAAGCGGCAAGCGGCTGCGCGGGTCCTCCTCCCTGCAGACAGCCGAAGTGCTGCAGCTTTCCGCAGGCCTGGGAGCCGGCATCAGCCAGCGGGGCAAGGCCCGGGAAGGGGAGCGGACTATACTGGACGCTCTCTGCCCGGCGCACCGTCGGCTGCAGGAAGACCTGGAGGCGGGAAAACCCCTGCCGGCTGCTCTGCAGCAGGCCGCTGCGGCGGCGGAAGCAGGCGTGGAAAAGACGCGGGAGATGCTGCCGGTCTACGGGCGGGCCGTCTACTATGGGGATAAGGTGTTGGGCCATCCGGATCAGGGGGCTTATACCGGTATGCTCATCTATAAGGCTCTGGCCAGGGTGGCTGGAGATTGAGGAAAAAGCTGTCGTGCTTAGGTAGATATCTTTTAGCAGGACAGCTTTTTCAGTTCTGATTGATAAATCTTACTTGATTATCTAGCGGAATTTAGTTAAAATATGAATACTAGGACAAACGTATTTGTGATTTTGTTAGAATAACAGAAAGGGGGGGAACGTATGGTTACATTAAGTGAAATTGCCACGCAGGCCAATGTCTCCAAGGCGGCGGTTTCTCTCGTACTGAACAATAAGGCTGGCGTGAGTGCGGAAAAGCGGGAAGAGATATGGCGTATTATCAAAGAAACTGGCTATCAGGTCAAGAATAAGAAGAATCAGGGCGTTACGCACACAATCCGTTTCATTAAATATAAGGAAAAAGGTTTTATGGTCAACCAGAATGGAGATTTCATCTCACGTATCGTGGATGGTATCGAGTATATGGCACGGAAAAATAATTTTGCCCTGGCTATGACCAATTTGGATAATACGAATATTGAAGCGATGGTGCCGGAGATTAATGAAGAGAACGATGTGGGCATCATTTTTTTGGCCACGGAGTTTGATATGGAGAAGGCGGCCCTGCTGGATGAATTTAAGGCGCCGTTGGTCATCCTGGATAATGAGATGAAGTTCATGAACCGCAACGTAGTGGTTATGGACAATGAATATGCGGTATACCTGGCTGTCAAGCACTTATATGATATGGGACATCGGCGCATCGGTCATATTACCAGTGAATATGCGGTTAGCAACCTGCAGTCTCGTACGCAGGCCTTTCACCAGATGCTGGAGCGTTTCGGTCTGCAGCACCATGCGGAGCATGAGTATGTGGTATCATCGGATATCAACGATTATTGTGCTTCCCTGCTGCCGCAGCTTGATCCGGAAAATCTTCCAACGGCGATCATGGCAGACAATGATATTATTGCAATCAACTCATTGCTGGCGTTGGAAAAGCTGGGAAAAAAGGTTCCTGAGGATATATCGGTTGTCGGTATAGATGATCTGACCATCAGTGCGATTACCCGTCCGGAGCTGACTACGGTGCGTTTGGAGAAAAAGCGCATGGGCAAACTGGCCGTGTATCGGCTGATGAGCATATTGCAGGACAAGGATACTGCACCGATGAAGATCCTTACGGGCGCGCAGCTTGTAAGGCGAAAATCGGTGGCACAGATATGAAAAAAGACTTCTTTAGGAAGCCCCGGGCGGGGCTGCAGCTAAAGAAGTCTTTTTTTACGGCAGCAGATGACGGATGCAGAGCGTGATGAAGCAGATCATCGCGATGAAGAAGGTGAAGTACTCCACTTTCTTTATCGGCGAGGCGTAATGGATGGGGATGTCGATGACCCTGGGCACGTTGCTGGCCAGCAGTGAAATGGCGATCGATACGTACAGCAGCACATTGGTCAGCGGGCTCACCCGGTAAATCGTAAAGGCCTTGAGCAGCAGGAACACCGCGAAGGCGATGAAAAAATAAGCAAATTTATCTGCCTGCATGAGAATCACATCCTATAAAGGTTTGTTACTAATATTCGCCGCTCATAAAGAAGAGTCCTGCCGGCAGAAGAAAAGCGCGAAATACTCTTGTCATGGGAGATGGATAATGGTAAACTAAGCTATGATACTTATGGCAACTATGCCTGTAGGAGGAAACAGAGCTTATAATGGAAAAATTAATCATAAATGGCGGTCATCCGCTCAAGGGCCGGGTAAAGATCAGTGGAGCCAAAAATGCGGTGCTGCCAATCATAGCAGCTACGCTGCTGGGACAGGATGTCCCGAGCCGGTTGGAAGAGGTTCCGGCACTGGAGGATGTACATACGATTTCCGAGGTTTTGGGCAAGCTCGGTGTGCGGGCGGATTTTGATGCGGACAAGAATACCCTGCTCGTAGACAGTTCGGTCATTGCGAGCTGCGAGGCGCCGTACGACCTCGTGCGCAAGATGCGGGCCTCCTTCCTCATCATGGGGCCGCTGCTGGCCCGCTGCGGCCATGCGAAGATTTCACTGCCGGGGGGCTGTGCGATCGGTACGCGCCCCATCGACCTGCATCTCAAGGGCTTTGAAGCGCTGGGCGCAGAGATCGAGATCGGGCATGGCTTCATTGAAGCCAGAGCGCCGCAGGGACTTAAGGGCGCGCGCATCTATCTTGATTTTCCGAGCGTTGGAGCTACGGAGAACATCATCATGGCCGCTTCGATGGCGGAAGGGCAGACCATCATTGAAAATCCGGCGCAGGAGCCGGAGATCATCGATCTCGCGAATTACCTCAATGTCATGGGCGCGCGGATTCGCGGCGCTGGAACGAATGTCATCAAGGTAGAGGGCGTACAGAAGCTTACCGGGCGCAATTATACCATCATCCCGGATCGTATCGAGGCCGGTACCTATATGGTGGCCGCCGCGATGACGCAGGGAGATGTCTATATAGAGAACGCGATCAGCGAGCATTTGAAGCCAGTGATTGCAAAGCTGAAGGAAGCCGGCGTGTCCATTGAAGAGGATATTGACGGCATCCGGGTGAGCTGCCAGCAGCGCACCAAGGCTGTAGATATAAAAACCATGCCCTATCCGGGCTTTCCTACGGATATGCAGGCGCAGTTCATGGCGATGCTTGCAATCTCAGAGGGCACGGGGATGGTCACGGAAACGGTATTTGAGAATCGATTCATGCATGTGGATGAGCTGAAGCGCATGGGGGCAAACATCAAAATCGATGGACGGACCTCTGTCGTTGAGGGTGTGGAATCCCTCACGGGCTGTCAGGTAAAGGCTACCGATCTTCGGGCAGGCGCCGCTATGGTCCTGGCCGGGCTCGTAGCGGATGGAGAAACGCAGGTAGGCTATATCCACCACATCGATCGCGGCTATGATAATCTCGTCGCCAAACTGGTTGGGCTTGGTGCCGATATCCGTCGTGTAGAGAAATGAGAAGTACAGGGGGCTCCCTTCCCAGGGAGCTTTTTTCGTGAAGGAGATGGATTATGACAACAACACAAAGACACCTGCTGATTCTATTCGTTTTAGGGGTTGTGCTCTTTTTTATTGGAAATGGCTCTATCGTGATCACCGATCCGGTTGAATCGAACTATACACTCACCTCGGCAGAGATGCTGGCAGCGGGAGATTATATGTCGCCGCGCATCTACGGGGACTACTGGTATGACAAGCCGATTTTCTTCTATTGGGAGCTTATTGCAGCCTTTAAGATGTTCGGCATTACGGAGTTTGCCGCGCGCTTTTTCCCCGCGGTATTCGGTATCCTCGGCCTTTTCATGACCTACGGCTTCGCCCGTAAGATCTATGACGCCAAGACGGGGCTGTTCGCTTCGATGATCCTCGGAACTTCCTTTGAGTACTGGCTCATATCGAAGACGGTCATCACCGACCTCACACTTTTCGTATTCTTCAATGCGGTATTGGTATTTTTCTATCTGGCCTATACGGGGCGGAATAAAAATTACTATTATCTGTGTTATCTGTTCGCGGGACTTGCCGTGCTCACCAAGGGGCCGATCGGCATCCTGCTGCCAGGCTTTATCGTGACGGTGTTCATCTGCCTGCGGCGGGACTTCGCCGAAATCAAGCGAATGAAGCCGCTGCTGGGTATGCTGATCTTTGCTGTCGTCGGCGGCAGCTGGTACTATATCATGTATCAGCTGCATGGGCAGGCATTCATCGATACCTTCCTGGGCATCCACAACGTGCTGCGGGCCACGGTATCAGAGCATCCGCAGTGGGATGTCTGGTATTACTATACGGGTATCTTCTTCCTGGGCTTTTTCCCCTGGTGCTTCAGCCTGCCGATGGTGATTGCAAAATACTGGAAAAAGCGCCAGCTGCCAGTCATTGATCAGACGACGCTGTTCCTGCTGCTTTGGGCGCTGCTCGTCAATATCTTTTACCAGTGTATGGCGACGAAATACTCCACCTATACGCTGCCAGGTCTGCTGCCGATTGCCATTCTGGCCGCGCGTCTGCTGTATCATCATGAACGGCTCGTCAAACGCCTCATGGTTTTCAATGTGCTGTTCTACATCGCATTGGCTGTGTTCGTGGCGATTCCGGTCTGCCGGGATGGCGGCTATTCCGGCAAGAATGTCGCGGCTGTTCTGGATGCGCAGTCCTCGCCGGATGATCTCATTGTGAGCTATGGCGATTACAAGACATCGGTTGTGTTCTACAGCGGTCGTACGGTGTACGCGCTGGCGCATCAGTCTACCCTGGAATCGGAAAAGCCCAAGGCCATGAGCTGGAGCAGCAAGAACGTCATGCCGTATACCTCGTTCGAGACATTGCCGACAGATCGGGGCATCTACCTGCTGCTGAACGACCATAAATATGATTCCTTTGATACGGAATTCAATGCGGCCGAGTGGCAGCTCGTGAAGGACTTAGGTAAAATGAGAATATACTATCGTCCGGCAAAATAAGCCGGCTTCAGAACCGCAGTCGAGAGGCTGCGGTTTTCTGCTGGCCGTTTATGTCCGGAGAGACATTCAGAGGCTTGATTTTTTTAAGACCAACGGATGATGCTTCATATTAAAATCAGGGAAAATGTGTTATAATCGAAACAATATGTTTTTGGAGGTTTTTTGCATGAATAAAATAGAAGAACCGCTGCAACTGGCGCATATCGCATGTCCGAACCGGGTCATCCGTTCGGCGGTGCACAGCTTTTTGGGTACGACGGACGGTCACATGACCGATGCCGAATACGATATGTATGCGGAGCTTGCCGCCAACCGGGTCGGTACGATCATCAGCGGGCATTGCGCGGTGTCACCGATCGGGCGCGCGAATCCGGAGCAGATCAATATTTTTGCGGACACATACATTCCGCAGTTCCGGAAGGCGGCTGAAATCATCCAGGCAGAGGGCGCGCACTTCATCGTGCAGATCAGCCATGCCGGCCCGCGGGCGGTGGACGTCGACGACCTCGTGGACGTATCCGCCCGTCCGCTCAAAAAGAATCGTGAGGCCAGGGCACTTACACTCGATGAAATCCGGCAGATCGAGCAGGACTTCATCCGGGCTGCGCAGCGGGTCCAGCAGGCCGGTGCGGACGGCGTACAGCTCCATGCGGCGCATTCCTATCTGCTGTCCAGATTCATCGATACGACCTTCAATCAGCGTACGGATGCCTATGGCGGCAGTATCGAGAATCGTTTCCGTATCGTGGAGAATATTGTAGGCGGCATTCAGGCAGCCTGCGGCCCGGATTTTCCTATTTTCATCAAAATCAACAGCGATACCAAGGCGGATGATGCTGCCTATGAACAGGATATGGTCTATATGCTGGGCCGTATGAAAGCGCTGGGCATTGCGCTCGTAGAGCTGTCGGGGGTGGACTTCATCAACCAGCCGCGGGATGCGCGCCTCTATTATCTTGAACGGGCCGCACGGCTGCGGTCTGCAGTCGATCTTCCCATGAGCCTTGTGGGGGGGATCCGTTCCCTGGCGGATATGGAGCAGGTGCTCGCGGCCGGTATCGATATGGTTTCTCTCGGGCGCCCGCTTATCGCGGAGCCGGATTTCATTCCCAAGGTGCTGGCCGGGCAGGAAAAAGCCAAATGCGTGTCCTGCTGCCGCTGCTTTGTGATGCCGCACATGCACCCGGGGGTGCGCTGCGTATTGCGCCGTCCGCGGCGTGTCAAAAGCTGACAAGACAGCCCATCGGAAAATTCTGCCTTTTGGTTTACAGGTTGACAACCATAAAATTAAGTGATATATTATCCTGCAATAGGATGTTCCGCGTACAAGAGACATCCTTCGCGCGAAATCGGCAGATTTTGTGCGAAGGATTTTTTGTACCCTTTTACGGAACATGCGAAGAAATTATTTGTTATTTTTGCAGGAAGAGGGTTTTATTATGAACGGATTAATGATCGTGGGCCTGGCAATCGTTGTGTTTGCTGCTGCCTACCTGGGCTATGGCCGCTGGCTGGTCCGGACCTGGGGCATCGATACCAGGGCGAAGACACCTGCCGTACGGCTGGAGGATGGACAGGACTATGTGCCGGCCTCGCGCTTTACGGTGTTTGCGCATCAGTTTTCCTCCATTACCGGTGCCGGCCCTGTCACCGGCCCAATCATCGCGGCTATGTTCGGCTGGCTGCCGGCACTGCTCTGGCTGCTTGTCGGCGGTATCTTCTTTGGTGCCGTACAGGACTTTACCGCGCTGTACGCATCGGTGAAGAACGATGGCAAATCCATGGGCATGCTCATTGAAACCTATGTGGGCAAGACAGGGCGCCGCCTTTTCCTGCTTTTCTGCTGGCTCTTTACTCTGCTCGTTATTGCGGCCTTTGCCGATATCGTAGCCAATACCTTCAACGGCTTTGCGAAGGATGGCAGTCTGGCTGTTCCAAATGCCGCCGCGGCATCCATTTCGATGCTGTACATTTTCGTGGCAATGGCGTTCGGCTTCTTCATCCGCAAGGTGAAGCCGCAGGGCGGCATGAAGCTCGCTGTTGGCATTGTGCTCATCGGCGCCATGCTGGCTGCCGGTATTTCCTTCCCACTGTATTTTGACGCCTCGGTATGGCGTTATGTGGTCTTTGGCTACTGCTTCATCGCTTCGGTTCTGCCGATGTGGCTGCTCATGCAGCCGCGTGACTACCTGAGCTCCTTCCTGCTTTTAGGCATGGTCGCGGGCGGAGTCATTGGCGTGCTCGTTGCGAATCCAACGATTGAAATGCCGGCCTTTGTCGGCTTTGAGGTGAACGGCAAGCCGCTGTTCCCGATTCTTTTCATCACCATTGCCTGCGGTGCTGTATCCGGTTTCCACAGCCTGGTTTCCTCGGGAACTTCCTCGAAATCCATCGCGAAGGAAAAGGATATGCTCTCGGTCGGTTATGGTTCGATGCTGGTTGAATCCCTGCTGGGCGTTGTGGCGCTGGTCATTGTCTGCTCGGCAGCCAAGGGTGGCGTACTGCCGCAGGGCACACCGTTCCAGACCTTTGCCGGAGCCATTGGCGGTTTCTTCGTGATGTTCGGTCTGCCGCAGCATATCTCCGCCTGCATCATGACGATGTGCGTTTCGGCGCTGGCCATGACGACCATCGATTCCGTGGCCCGCATTGGCCGCATGTCCTTCCAGGAACTTTTCACGCCGGCGGCAGGTGAGACTGCCGGAGCGGTAAGTCAGCTCTGCTGCAATAAATACTTTGCTACCATCATCACGCTGGTGCTGAGCTATATGCTCTGCCTGGCAGGATATATGAATATCTGGCCGCTCTTTGGTGCGGCAAACCAGCTGCTTTCGGCACTTGTGCTCATCGCGCTGGCCGTATTCCTTCGTACTACAGGCCGGCAGGGCTGGATGCTGTATGTACCGATGGGCGTAATGTTCTGTGTTACCATGACCGCACTGGTCATGAGCGTCTATGGTATTTTCGGCAAGCTCATGAATGGCGGCTTTGTGTTCATGATCGATGGCCTGCAGCTCATCCTGGCGCTGGCGCTCATGACGCTGGCGGTACTGGTCGTAAAGCACTGCGGCAAGGAACTCATCTCCGGGGAGACCGAGGAAAACGAACCGCAGCTCAATTAATTCCGATACAGATTTAGCCATTTGTATAAATATCTCGAAGAAGGGCTGGACTTTGTACCAGCTGCCTCTTCCGGCATCGCCCATGCTTGGCGGTGCCTTTTTTTTTCGGGGACGAATAATGCCTGTCCGGCCGTCTTCTCACTTTGCTGCGGCGCGAAGCCGGTTTCTTGCAGAACGTGCGGATGAAAGGGATTCCGCGTTGCGGAATCCTGAACAATGACGCTATAATAGAGGGAAATGGTTTTGTGTAGAGAGGAGTTCAATGGAATATGAAGAGATCCTTGCAGGTGTTCGTTTGCTTTATCGCTTTTTTATTGCTGCCGATTTCCGCGGCCTGGGCGGCTGAGATCGCTCCCTGCTGGCGGTTGGATGCCCCGGCGGAGATGGGGTTGCCGCGGAGCTTTCGGACGAGCGGCGACGCTTTTTCCGGTGGGGAAATGGTGACGCGTGAGGGCCTGGACTGGCTGCGCATGTCAGGCAGCGGTCAGCCGTCGGAGGTCGGGCTCAGCGCACTCTATGAGCACATTCGGGAACTCACGATGGCGCCGGTCTACCTGGTGGACCTGCGGCAGGAATCCCATGGCTTTGTCGGTGGCAACGGTGTGAGCTGGTATAGCCAGCATAACCTGGCCAATCGCGGGAAACGTGCGGCTGAGATAGAGCGCATCGAAAAAGAACAGCTTGCTGCCATGGTCAATCAGCCGATGGAGGCCGTGCCGCTGGGGCAGGAGGATACCGCGTCCTTCGTTTCGGTGCAGACGGTGGTGAAACATCCGACAACGGAGCGTGAAGCCGCTGTTCGACTGGGTTTCCGCTATGTGCGCATCGCAGCTCCCGATCAGATGTGGCCGGATGCGCCGGTTGTCGATGATTTTATGGATTTTTACAAATCTCTGCCCGCCGAGCCCGTATGGCTGCATTTTCATTGCCAGGCCGGTCATGGACGCACGACGGTCTTCATGGTCCTGTATGATCTGCTGCGCAACCCGCAGCTGCCGCTGGAAGCCATTGTCGCCCGGCAGACGGCCCTCGGCGGCAGCAATCTGCTGGCGCCGGTCACCGGTGAGGGACGCACCGCTGAACTGAACCGTGACCGCAGTGCGAAGCTACGCCTGTTTTATCAGTATGTCCAGGAAAACAGCGCGGCCGGCTACCCTGTTAAGTGGAGCGATTGGTTGAAGAAACAGGCGGAATAAGGAACTCCTTAGGCCCGCGTTTGCCAATCCGCAATAAAGAAGTCTCCTGCTGCAGCGAATGGCTGCCGGCAGGAGACTTTTTCGCTTTATTTGTAAATATATATCTTGATGAATGCGCGCATAAATGATACTATTATCATAATAATGTTCTTAGGCAAAAGGACTCATTTTTTAAGCTTTCATAACGCAAAATATTGAGAGTCCTTTGAAAATAAAGAAAGTGGAAACAGGCCGGCACAGTGTACACAGGGAAGGATGAAATGCATGGGGATGCAGGTGCAGAACAACTCGGCGTCGATGCTGATCTTGGGGCAGGTAAATAAAAATCAAAGTGATCTGCAGAAGCAGCTGAAAAAGGTTGCCACGGGCATGAAGCTCGTGGGGGCAGGGGATGGTGCGGCAGAGTACAGTATATCGGAAAAAATGCGGGTGAAGATACGCGCCTTGGGGCAGGATGAGATCAATGTCCAGAATGGTGCCTCACTGCTGCACACGGCAGAGGGCGGCGTACAGCAGCAGATCGAATTGATGAAGTCCATCAAGGAAAAGGTGCTTGCGGCTAATAATGATACCGCGACGGACCAGGATCGGCAGACCATTCAAAAGGAAATCAGCCAGAGCTATGATCAGATGCAGGACATCGCGGCGATGACTTCCTATAATGGGAGGCGCGTGCTTTTGGGCGGACATCTGGATGAGCGGGTTTTCAGCTGGGAAATAAAGGATGAGGCTGTTCTCGCGCCGGACAGTGATGCCATGAACGTCATTCCCGATCAATATGATACGCTGGATGGTGTCAAAGGACCGTTTGATGTATTTAAGGAATACTCGCAGAAGAGCTCGACCATCGATGCACTGGGGCTGGCGGCTACACAGAATTTCGGCGGAGCCACGGATGGCACGGCCAATACGATAAGCATCAATTTATCGGATTACAATTCTGTTGATGCGCTCGATAATGTCGGTTTTGCGGTTAGTAATTGGTGGTATGTTTTCACCAAAGATACTTCCCGTAATTACCATGACATTGATAGGAAAATTGATATCAGCGGCTGCACGACGATGGCTGAGGTGGCACAACGGCTTCAGAGCAGTGCGAGTACCCCTGTTGCTACGATATCGGCATCCGGTGCGGCCGTGACCTTTACGACAGCGGCGAAATCTTCCGCGGCTAATAGTACGACAGTGACCGGCATCACACGTGTCGGGGACACGCAGACCAGTGGCGGCTCAGCTGGAACACCGGCCCGGGCTGCCGCTGCGGGAACAGGGCTTTTCCCGGTGGCTACGCATCTGTCGGGTGGTTCCAATGAGGTGGGGAGTAAGAGCAGTGACCCGGATAAAATCTATAAGCCTGGAGTGGCAGCATCACTGACGCAGGATATTTCTTCTGCGCCGGCAGGATCAGGCATCACAATTTCTGGATCATCCACGATATATCTGAAATTCGTCGATGGCACCAGCGGTCTTTCGGGACCAGACAGCACCGGGGTCTATACGGTCGGCAAGAACGCTGCAGTCAGCATGGCCTCTTTGGGAGGAGATATTTATCTGAGCATGTCCGGCGGCGTAATGACACTGAACTCATCTGCGTATTATGGCGGGAATGGCAACAACTATTCGGTTGTTGACACCATTCCTGCTAAGGCAGCGGTGCCGGCAACGTCGGGAACTACGACAACCTATACGGCCGTCACTCCCTATGGGGGGACCGTGGATAACAAGAAGACAGGATCGGATGGCACACCGGCAACCTATACTATCGATCTGAGCGGTTACAATACCTCGGATGCGGCGACACTGGAAACCTTTATTGCCGGTATTGCGGGCAAGGCGGTGTCCTATGACAGCCGCAGCTATGAATTTGTGGATTCGGCGGCCAGCCCGGAACTGCAAAGTCTCAGTCAGATCAATGGCACGACTACAATTGATTTGAACAGTCTGCGTACTATGGTCAGTGGTACAACCACGATTGCCAGTGCCTTTGCAAGCCTCATGGCAGCGCAGGCCTACAACGCGGCATCTGTCACGGATGCGGGCGGTACGGTCACAGGAGTGAAGCTTACTTCGACATCTGTCGGTGCGGCAGGTAACAGCCAGACGATTACTGTCTCCGAGGGGACGCTGCGTTCCTATGATATTGACTATAGCAGCTGGTTTGCGGCCAATCATCCGTCGCCCGTTGCGTCCTATCTGAATGGCAAGGGCTTTCGGGCGTATTGTGCCACGGACAGTAAGCAGTGGTTCAACTTTATTTTTACCGATGGAACGAATGACGCGGATAAGCCGAAAAGCGGTACCGCGGCGCAGGATATCAAGAGCATATTGATTGATGTATCGAAGGTCACGGATGCAGCCTCGCTGGTACAGACTATCTATGACCAGGCAGAGCCTGTTTTGACCGGTGCGGATCCAAGCTACAACCATCACATGCGGGTAGCGGCTGATACGGATAAAGGGATTCTGACCCTTTACGATGACCGGCGGTTCAATGTGAACACCTCAGAGTATGATTATCAGGAGAAAGGGGCAAAAATTGCGGATGGTGTATTCGATAATGTCATCAAATCCGAGCGGGATATCGATGTGGATGAGGTCATTATCCAGCATACGGATAAGGCCAGCAAGAATATCCATTTGAAGATACCGCGCACAACGCTGGATCATGTCTTTGGATATCGAGCGGGCGAGCATACGCCGGATGAGTATAATGTGCTCACAAGAACAATGCGCGAGCGTCTTTTGGGCATTCCGCCGGACAAGGGTATTCTGGACAACGGGCTGGAATACCTCACGGCGGCCAATACGCTGATCGGAGCGCAGACCAATCACATGGAAGCAGCACAGCAGAATATCATTACGGAACGGACCAATACAACTGCTGCTGACAGCACAATCCGCGATGCAGATATGGCGAAAACGATGGCAGACTATGCCCGGGACAGTATCCTGTCCAACGCGGCGATGAGTATGCTGTCGCAGGCCAATCAGTCGGCGGGCTCAGTGGTATCCTTGTTGAAGGCGTAAATTTAGTACGGCCTCCCATCTTTAGGGAGGCTTTTTCTATGTATGAGAGAAGTTGGACAGGAATAAAATCTGTCGGATAATTGCAAGTGCAAATTGAACAGTTGTTTTAATCAAGAACATTTA
>CAZFPA010000007.1:0-60323 GCA_964520975.1 uncultured Selenomonadaceae bacterium
ATGAGATACTGGCGCAGCTTAGGAAAAGTTTGTAGGATAAGGAAGATGACATGAAGGGGCTGTCGCACGTTGAAAAACGTCCGGCAGCCTTTTTTCGCATAAAAAAAAGAACTCCCAGACTTTTAATCGCCTGGGAGAACGTGTAAAATTTAAGTATGCAAAAACCAAATATTACACAAACAGATTATACAACATTAGGCAGTTTTTATCAATTGCATCTGCCACTCAATATCGAATTTCAGATTCCAAAGGATGACCCAGTACGCCTGCTGCGCTACATTGTTGAAGGGATGGACTTATCGGAGCTTTATCATACATATTCTCATTTCGAGAAAAATCAAGCGTCGCCACGGCAGTTGTTGGAAATCCTTATCTATGCAAACATGAACTGCATCCGTAGCTCGCGCAGGATTGAACAGGCCTGCCGAAGGGATATCAACTACATGTTTCTGCTGGAAGGCAAGCGCCCTCCAGACCATGCAACAATTGCCAGATTCCGTTCTATACATTTGGCAGCATGCATGAAAGAGACTTTCGCTCAAATGGATTGTCGTCTGGCCGACCTTGGTGAACTTTCCCTGGAAAATATCTTCATTGACGGCACTAAGATTGAAGCTTTTGCCAATAAAGTTTATGGGAATAGGACTTTATAGGCATTTGTTTAGTGAATATTGTGGGGTTTTTCATGAATTAATACATTATAATTGTGTTTTTTTGATATGGTGATATAATGGAGCAAAAGAAAAAATTAAAATTTATAATTTATTGCATATTTTTATTCATTGTGAATATTTACTTTTAAATGACAAGGAGTGGAGAATATGGAATCAAAATTAACAGGGCTGAAATTGAAATTGATTGTTCCCATCTGTGGGGCAATCGCAGGGATTTTATTGGTTGTGATGGTTATTTCTTATGAAACAACGTCAAGTTTGCTTCAGACTAACTTGGAAGAGAAATTCATGGTACAGGCACAGGAAATTGCTAATGAATTTGATATACGCTTTCAGCGAGAAAAGATGGTTATGGATACCTTTTCGAAGCGTGGTGCGGCTGAATTTACGGAATTGCAGGGGAATGTAGACCGGCAGTTGTCCTTTACTAAGGCCTTGCATGAGAATTATCCGGAATGGACGCCAGTCAGCTTTTTCCCGGAACTTTCCGGACGGACAGTTGCAACCAGTTTGGGGAAAATTGTAGATGCGTCTAAGCTGGCGTATGTTAAACGGTTGCCAGAAGGGAAAACCTTCATGGATAACCCGATTCGTTCTGTGACGACAGGTTCCTCCATTGTGGTTGGGGCAGCACCGATTTCGCTCAATGGACAGGTTGTCGGCTCTATGGCAGGCGGTATTCCGCTGGAAAAATTTACAGAAGGATTCAGTGAGCGGAAGATTGGTGCGGATGGATATTGTATCATTACTGCGCCCGATGGTATGATTGTTAGCCATCCAGATGCTGAACGCGTTATGCAGAGCAGTATCAAGGATCTTGATAACGATGCGTTGAATGCCGCCCAGAGCGCTGTGCAGAAGAATGAAAGCGGCCATAGTATTGCCCGTATTGATGGACGGGATTACTTGCTGGCTTATGTGCCGACACAGGATCAATGGGGTGTGTTTACCCTTTCACCGGTAGATCAGGAGTTTGCTCCGGTCAAGAAACTGATTATCCTATTTGTTGCGTTGTTTATTGTTGGATTGCTGATTTCCAGTGTGATTGTATATTGGCTGACCGGAAGAATTACTGGTCCGATTATTGAACTGGCTCATTATGCGGGCGCTATTGCAGATGGCGATCTCAGCGAGCAGACATTACGCAGGATGGATCAGTCGCAATATGATGGACAGGATGAAGTGGGGATACTGCGTAAATCCATGTTAAAGATGCGTCAAAATTTATCGCTGTTGCTAGGGAAGGTTAATCAGTCCGTGCAGCAGACAGCAGATTCTTCAGCACAACTGAAGGATTGTGCCGATCAGACCGCACAAGCTGGTGTACAGGTTGCCGAGGCAATCACTTCCGTATCTGGGCAGAGTCAACAGGGCCGTGAAGCTGTTGATCAGGTGGGACAGGTATTTCAGGATTTCTTTGCTATGGTGCAGCAGATGGATGGCGATACTGCTGAAGCCGGGAGGGCAGCAGATCAGGCGGTTCATAAATCCCAGGAAGGAATCCAGACGATGCAGTCAGCACGTACGCAAATGGAACACATTCATGAAAGTGCGGCTAATGCCCGCGAAGCAGTTAAAAAACTGGAGGTCGGTACCGCCCGGATCAGTGAGATTATCAATATGATTTCTGGTATTGCGGACCAGACGAATCTTTTAGCTTTGAATGCTGCGATAGAGGCAGCCAGAGCAGGAGAGTCGGGACGTGGTTTTGCGGTCGTAGCAGATGAAGTGCGGAAACTGGCTGAGCAATCGCGGAATTCTGCAAGTCAGATTGTTAGTGTTATTGGAGAGATTAATCAGGATGTAAGAACTTCTGTTGAAGCAGTCGAGATGGCTGGTACGGATGTGGACGGAGGATTGTCCAGCGTTGATGCAGCGAATCGTCAGTTCAGTGAAATCGCGGAACTGATTAATCAGGTACAGGGGAAAACCAGTAGAATACTGAGTCATGTAGATAAGGTAACGGAGAGCGGACGGGAAATCCATGCTTCAACGAATAAAATTACCGGGACGATGAAACAGACTGCTATTGATGCTGAATCGGTTTCGGCGACCAGTGAAGAGCAGTCAGCAGCTATGGAGGAGATTGCTGCTGCCAGCAATCGTTTGTTGGATATGTCAGAGGATTTGAAGCAGAATTTGAAAAAGTTCCATCTTTAAAAATCGAGCACGCGGGAAAAATGACCGTATTGCTGAGCCGTGTAAAAGTGGCCTGCCCGCTTACGTTCGGGCGAAAGAACTGGCTTTTGGGCGTCAGACAGAGATGCTGTAAAGGTATATGGGAGCCTGATGTTCTGAGTAATTGTGACTAAACTATGAAGCGCAACTAATATTTCTGCCTTTGAGCATACAATATTGGTTGCGCTTTTTTATACACGGAATTCTTTTCATGTTTCGAAATGATTAAATCACAACAGTTTATGAGCGGATATCGCCTGGTTGCTGATTATATATAAAGACCTTTTTGTGTCTATGTAAAAATAGAAATTCGCTCCGTTGGGCTCGTGTTATAGTGCATATATTATAGGCATATCCTCATAGTAATATAGAATTTGATGGAGACAATTTTATAAAAATATTCGCTTGATAATATTAATTATTTATTGAAAAATTTTTATAAGAATGTTAATATAATTACATAGACAAAATTTACGAATTTTTATAAAAGTGAAATTGTTTTGGTTAATCAAGAAAATTCTATAGGAGGGATGTCTTATGCAATCAAAAGTACGGATGCTAAGTGTTAAAACAAAAATGGTATGGATGCTGGTTTTGATGAGTGCCGTCCCATTGCTGCTGGCTATAGCAGTAAATTTCTATCTGACATTGAATAACTCGATTGATACTGCCAAGCAGGATAGTTTGCAAAGAAACGGTCTTGTAGAGGAAAATATTATTTCTCTATTTAAAGAAAACTTCACAGGATTGAGAGTATTGGCCGTTAATCCTGCGACCATTGCGTATCTGCAGAATCCAACTGGGAACCAGGTGATCATGCAGTCTGCCATGGACAGGACAAATAAAATTTATCAGGATGCAAATCCTACGCATATTACAGATATAAATGGAGATCAATTGATTCGAAGCGACGGGCTGGCGGTTGTTAATACAAAAACCAGAGATTATTTTAAACAGGTCATGCAGGGTAAAGAGGCGATTTCTGATGTTGTTGTAAGTAAGGCGACCGGTCGGTTTATATCCGTTATAGCAGTCCCGGTAATGAATGATTCCGGCAATGTACTGGGGATGCTGCAGAGGGATTATGATTTATCTGTATTACAGGATTTTGTAAGAAAATGTGCAGATGAGCAAACACGCGTGTTCATCATTGATAAGCAAGGGAAATTGCTCGCACATTCGGAGCAGGCAGTGGAAAAAGATGCAGATCGTATAGACATGAATTCTTATAGCTTTGTGTCGCAGGCTCTGGCAGGCAATAGGGGGACAACTGAAGCAGATATTGATGGTGTAAAAACACTCGTGAGCTATTGTCAGGATAAAGACACGGGCTGGATCGTGGCTACGGCATGTCCATATAAATTTATTGAAGCACAGGGCATGCATCAGGCTATGATGTCAACCGGGATGGGAATTTTATTGCTGGTCTTAGTAGGCATTTTGGCGTATTTTCTTGCAGGAAAAGCAACGCGCCCATTGGTTCGAATCAGCCATGCTGCCGATGAAATTGCGCAGGGGAATCTGGCAATTGATAAACTGCAGGTATCCTCGGAGGATGAGTTCGGAAAATTAGAGCAGGCCTTTAACAATATGATCGATAAACTGACGGATCTCATGAAAAGTATGCATCATCATGCGGAGACCGTGGCGCAGTCTTCTGAGGAATTGAATGCAAATTCGGAGCAATCCGCGCAGGCAGCTAATCAGATTGCTGTGTCCATTACAGATGTCGCGGAAGGTACCGTAAAGCAAAAAACGGCTGTTGATGAAGCAAATCTAGCCATGCAGGATATGAAGACTCATTTTCAGTCTATTTCGCAAAATTCACAAGGGATAGCAGAAGCTTCCAAGTGGACCATGCAAAAGGCGCAGGAGGGGGCCAAGACCATTACCTCTGCTGTAGAAAATATGGGGGATCTGCAGAAGTCAGTTGAGGATTCAGAGAAGGTTATACGGGTACTGGGAGATCAGTCCAATGAAATCGGTCAGATTGTAGATACGATTTCTGGGATTGCTGCCCAGACCAACCTGTTGGCATTAAATGCGGCTATTGAGGCAGCCAGGGCGGGGGAGCATGGCAAAGGTTTTGCAGTTGTTGCGGATGAAGTTCGTAAGCTTGCGGAGCAGTCAGCCGTAGCAGCGGAACGTATCAGTCAACTGATCCAGGAGATACAGGCGTGTACCTCACAGGCTGTAGAGGCTATGCACAAAGGAACGCAAATGACGAGCAGCAGTGTAAGTGCTGTGGATGAAGCGGGAAAAAGCTTTGGAGAGATTGTGTCCCAGATTGAAGAACTGACTGCCAAGATCGAGGAAAATGTTGCTGCGGTACGTAAGGCTAATAAAGGGAGTCAGCAGATTGGCTCAGCTGTAAGTCATATCGAGGAAGTTGCAAACCGCTTGTCGGATGAAACTCAAACCGTTTCCGCAGCCACGCAGGAACAATCTGCGGCAATTGAGGAAGTGGCTTCCTCCAGTCGTCAGTTGTCAGAAATGGCCGGAGAACTGCAGAAGGCTATCGCGACTTTTCGTCTGAGAAGATGAAAAAGGCCGGTTCAACTGTATAGTTAAAATGAGCAGGAGATATAAAAGGATCCATTCTATGCTGTAAATGATATGCATAGAATGGGTCCTTTATAATTTTCAGTTCGGAATCTAATCGCTTACATTATAGGGATTGGTCAGGATACAGAATCTATAAAGGTTCGATGGCAAGGCGTATGATAAGCGGGGGCATTGATGTCAGAGAAAGTGCTTAGCGAAAAGGAGCTTGCATGGGAAATCGGTGTAAGTCTGTGGACTGTACGTGGTTGACGCATTAAAAAAGCTCTGCCACACCTCCGCATAGCAGGGAGAATATTCTATCGTATGTCATCGGTAGAGCAGTGGATGACGGAGCCGGAACACGATGACTCCAATGAAGTTCATAGTCTATAAGGCGCAATAGAAAAAAAGCCCGGAGGAGTTTTCCTCAGAGCTTTGAATTTACTGGTGCCGAAGGCCGGACTCGAACCGGCACGTCTTGAAGGACGCTTGATTTTGAGTCAAGTGCGTCTGCCAATTCCGCCACTTCGGCATAAAGGATAACACAGTTCTGCGTCATCAACAGATAATATATTATCATTTAGCCGAAGGCTTGTCAAGACTAAATAGCGCTGTTGACTGGACTTAGCGGTCCGTCTGACGGATGGATTCATATTTACTGTGAAAAATGGCTGGCGGGTGGGAATTGGATTCTATTTTACCTTGTAATGACGGAATGTTTGTAATATTATAGTGAATAACATTTTTTCATGATAACGATAGCTTAAAAGAATGATATTGAAAGAATGTTCAGAAATATTGTAAACGAGAAAGAGGGAATGTAGTATGAGTGTTCAGGAGAAGAATGGTATGCTTGCTGTGCTGGAGCGAGAAACGCAGCTGCATGAAGCGGAACTTCGCTTTGATGGTCGGCGGCGTAAGGTGGGACTCTTTTGTGGACCGCTTTGCGCTCTGCTGGTGCTGTTGCTCCCTATTGCAGGAATCAGTCTGGCGGCACATAAGCTTTTGGCGATTGTGACGCTGATATCCCTTTGGTGGATTACGGAGCCGATCCCGATTCCCATCACTTCGCTTCTGGGGCCGACGTTGGCTGTGCTTATGGGCGTTGTCCCGGTAGGAACGGCTTTTGCTGCATTTGCCAATCCTATGATTTTCTTGTTTATGGGCGGTTTTATGCTGGCTAAGGCGATGATGCTGCATGGGCTTGATCGTCGGTTTGCTTTTGGCCTTCTGTCAATGTCCTGGGTCGGTTCGGACCCGGTACGCATCATGCTGGCAATCGGGCTTGCATCTGCACTCTGCTCAGGATGGGTAAGCAATACAGCGACGGCGGCGATGATGTTTCCTATCGCCATCGGACTGTTAGAGGCCATTCGGGAGATGATGGCAGCGAATGGCAAGGAAATCAATCTGAGCCAATATAAATATGCGACCGGACTCATGCTCATGACGGCCTATGCCGCTTCTATCGGTGGAGTTCTGACGCCGATTGGCACGCCGCCTAATTTGATTATGCTCGGGTTCCTGGAGCAGATGGCCGGGCTTCATGTTTCCTTTTTTGACTGGATGGTCTGGGGTGGTGCCGCTATGGTGCTCTACTTCCTGATCGCGTGCTTTTTTCTGCATCGGATGTTTCCTGCCGATGTACGGCGTATTGAGGGCGCTGAGGGCTTCATTGCCGAGCGCCTCCGGGAACTGGGGCCTTGGACGCGCGGGCAGAAGAATACACTGCTGGCGTTTCTGACTGCGGTTACACTTTGGGTTTTGCCGGGGATTTTGAGCCTGCTTTTAGGCGCGGATAGCCCGGTGCTGAAATTGTATAACCAATTGTTTCCCGAGTCGGTGGTGGCAATTTTTGGCGGACTGCTGCTGTTTTTCCTGCCGGTGGATCGGAAGGCCGGACAGTATACCTTGTCCTGGAGGGAGGCTGCGGATGGTATCGAATGGGGAACACTGATTCTGTTTGGCGGCGGACTTGCCATGGGCGGGATGATGTATAAAACAGGTCTGTCACAATGGGTGGGAGATCTGCTGGTCACTTCTTTGGGCGGAGAGCCATCGGAGGTGGTGATGGTAGCGGTGTTCTGTGTGATGGCGCTGCTGCTCTCGGAGCTTACCTCGCATACCGCGGCGACGAATATGATTGGCCCCTTGGGGATTACAGCGGCTGTGTCGGCAGGCTTCAGCCCTGTACCGGTGGCGGTAGGGATTGCTTTATCCGCTTCACTCGGTTTTATGCTTCCCGTATCGACGCCGCCGAATGCTATTGTTTATGCAAGTGGATATGTGCCGATTACCAAGATGATCAAGACAGGAGCCTTCATTGATTTTATCGGTATTTTTTGTGTCACGATACCGATTGTCCTATTGCTGGTCAAACTGGTCATTGGCAGCTGAAAATTCATCCTGCGTACTTCTGGTCCAGTTATTTTGTGTACGATGTACTGGCTGCAAATTGGAATCTCGTGTGCATTATATAGGAAGAAAATCGTTATTTTGTGGAGCTGTGCCGGCGGGAGAAAAAAATATCCCGACGGGCACAGCTCTTTTTCTGTCGGGGTTGGTTGCCTAATTGTTTTTGTCGTGATAGACTTTAAAGGTACAATTTGAAGGAAAAGAGAGACCTTATTTATGTGGCAGAAATTATGGCTTAGTTTGATCAGTATAGGTATGAGTTGTTGTATGTTTGCAGCTGCAAGTGCTGCGGCCGGTCAGCCGGCAGCGAATCCGGAAGAGAAGCCGGAGGCTGCGGTAAATGCGGCGGCGCCGGAGGTGCCGTCGGAGAAGATTTACATCAATCTGGCAAGCCGCTCGCTGGCATTGTATGTAGATGGTGTCAAGGTTGCCCTGTATCCGATTGGTCCGGGCAAGGTGTCTACGCCTACGCCGGTCGGCTATTATAAGGTACTGGACAAGACGGAGAACCCGGAATGGATCGATCCGGAGGACCTGACGCGCAAGGTCCCGTCCGGCGAGGGCAATCCCCTGGGATATCGTTGGCTGCAGTTCTATGGTACTTATGGAATCCACGGGACAAATAAGCCGGAGTCGGTGGGCAATTATGTATCGAATGGCTGTGTGCGGATGAAGGAAGCTGACGTGGAGGACCTTTTCAATCATGTGAAGGTCGGGACTCCAATCGAAATCACTTATAACCGGGTCGTCATCGAGCGGATGCCGAACCATACCATCGTTTACTATATTTATCCGGATGGATATCATCGCCAGGCATTGGACGCTGTTACCGTAGACAAATGGCTTGAGGGCTATGGCGTGAATGCATTTGAGAGCGATGCAGCCATCGAGGAGAAGATTCAGGCCTCGGATGGGCAGCCAACCTATATTGCCAGAGCTTACAGCATGGAAGTGGATGGAAGGCAGCTGGCTGCAAAAGCGGTTCTAAAGAATGATATCTGTTATCTGCCAGCTGTTCCGCTGGCGGAGGTGCTGAAGGTTTCTTTGAGCTGGAATCCGGAAGCTGCCGTGCTCGTAAGTCCGTATGGACAGGTTAGCGGTACGGTGAAAAAGGATCTGCTGTATTTCAGTGCGGATGATGTGGGAACACTTTTTCACCTGACTGGAGGTCTGACGGCAGACGGCGTGTATGAGTTCCACTCCATGAAGCCGGCAGTTGTGCAGCCGGTCCGTCAGGATAGCACGGTACAGGTACAGAAAGCGCAGACTGAAGCTGCAAAGTCCGGGACGGGCACTGGTACGAAGAAGGCGAATAAGAATAAATGAGGTGGATGCGTTGAAGAAACGTTTTGTCATTTTAGACGGCAGCAGTTTGATTTATCGGGCATTCTATGCCCTGCCCCTGCTCACGACGGGCAATGGGGAATACACCAATGCGATTTATGGTTTTTCCAATATGCTTATGAAGCTGCTGCAGGAGCTTCAGCCGGATCTTTTGGTCATTGCCTTTGATAAGGGGAAAAAGACTTTTCGCAATGAAATGTTTGCTGATTATAAAGGCACGCGGCAGGCGACACCAACCGAATTATCGGCGCAGATTCCGCTTCTGCATGAGCTGGCGGATGCCTGGGGCATTGCCTTTGTGGAGAAGGCCGGCTATGAGGCGGATGACATCATTGGCACGCTGGCGACCAAGGCCGTAGAGGAAGGCTACGAGTCGCTGGTGGTGACCGGCGATCGGGACGCGTTCCAGCTCATTCGGCCAGGTCTTACCGTCATGTTTACGAAAAAGGGGATTTCTGAGCTGGAGGCCTATGATGAGGCGGCATTCGAGCAAGCCTACGGACTTGTTCCGGCGCAGCTCGTCGATTTGAAGGGCCTTATGGGGGATACCTCTGACAATATACCGGGTGTTCCGGGAGTAGGTCCCAAGACGGCTACAAAGCTGCTGGCCGCCTATGGAAGCCTGGAGGAGGTTCTGCTGCATATCGAAGAGGTTTCGGGCAAGAAGCTCAAGGAACGTCTGCGGGAAAATGAGGCTATGGCGGTGCTGTCCAAGAAGCTGGCCCGGATCGATTGCAATGTTCCTTTGGAGTTTACCGCTGAGGCCTATGAGATCACACCGGATTATGATCGGCTGGGAGAGTTCTGCCGCCGCTATGAGATGCGTTCTGTATTGAAGAATATTGTACAGCAGCCGGCTCTTGCTTTGGATGGATTGGGCTTTGGCTCGGAAACGGAAGTTTTGCTGCCGGAATATGAGGTGCTGGATACGCTGGCAAAGGCAGAGAGCTTTATTGCTGCCGTGCGGACGGCCGGACAGGTAGCGGTTGCTCCGGTTTATGAGGGCCGGGTGCCGGCCCTGCGGATTTCCGGGGCGGCCTTTGCTGTCGGCAGGACAATTGGCTGGGCAACGGCTGCTATGCCGGGCTGGGATGCTCTTTGGGAGGCGGTTGCGGATGCAGGGGTGACCGATTGCGTGCATGATCTGAAACAGTTCTACCATGCGGGACGTCGCCTGGAGGGGACTGTTCTCGATTTGCAGCTGGCCGCCTATTTGCTGAATCCGGCTGTCGGCCATTATGAGCTTTCCGAGCTTTTAGCTGCCTATGCGCCAGAAGAAGGTGTTCCGGCCGACGCTGCGGAAGGGATTGCGGCTGTGGTCTGGCGGGCATTTTCCCTGCAGCGTCTGTATCCGGTGCTTTCAGAGCGACTCGCGGAGGGAAGCCTGCAGAAGCTGTACGAGGATATGGAGCTGCCGCTTGTCGAGGTGCTGGCCGCTATGGAAGCCAATGGGGTCTATGTCAACCGGCAGCATCTAGAGGCGAAGTCCGAGCAGGTCGGGGTACAGATTGCGGCCCTGGAGCGGGAAATCTATGCGCTGGCAGGGGCTGAGTTCAATATCAATTCACCCAAGCAGCTTGGAGAAATCCTGTTCGAGCGGTTGGAACTGCCGGTCATCAAAAAGACGAAGACGGGCTATTCGACCAATGCTGAGGTTTTGGAGGAATTGCGCTATCAGCATCCCATTGTAGAAAAAATTCTTTCTTACCGCCTTTGGAGTAAATTGAAGTCCACCTATCTGGACAGCATAGGGGCGCTCATTGCCGGTGAATCTCAGCGGGTGCATACACATTTCAATCAGACGGTGACGGCAACGGGGCGGTTGAGCAGCTCGGACCCGAATCTGCAGAATATCCCGGTGCGGACGCTGGAGGGAAAGGAAATCCGTACGCTGTTTGAGCCGGGCGATGGCTATGATTATCTGCTGTCGGCGGATTATTCGCAGATCGAGCTGCGGCTGCTGGCCGCGATGTCCGGCGATCGGAATTTCGTGGAAGCCTTCCAGCATGGACAGGATATCCATGCCCGTACGGCCTCGGAGGTTTTTAATGTTCCGATGGACGAGATGACACCGGAACTGCGTGGTCGGGCCAAGGCGGTAAACTTTGGCATTGTATATGGCATCAGCGATTATGGGCTTTCCCGGGATCTGCATATTTCCCGCAAGGAGGCTGCCGGTTATATTGAGAGTTATTTTGCCAAATGCAGCGGCATCAAGGCTTTTATCGATAAAACGGTAGCGGAGGCCAGGGAAACGGGCTATGTGACAACAATGTTCGGCCGGCGGCGCGATCTGCCGGCTATCCGCAGCAGCAATTATAACCAGCGGACTTTAGCGGAGCGCATGGCGATGAATACACCCATTCAGGGCTCGGCGGCGGATATCATCAAGCTGGCCATGATTGCGGCCTATCGGAGCCTCCAGGCCGCTGGCGTGAAGAGCCGTATCCTGCTGCAGGTGCACGATGAATTGGTGCTTGAGGTCGTGGAGACTGAGGTTGAGCAGGTGTCAGAGATCCTGCGGGCTTCGATGGAGCATATTGTCGAGCTCAGTGTACCGCTGCGCATCGATATCAATATTGGCCGCAACTGGGCCGAAGCAAAATAAGGAGGCGGGACAATGCCGGAATTACCGGAGGTTGAAATCATACGTCGTTCATTGGAAAAGCATTTGCTGGGCCGGCAGGTCCTCAATACCGAGGTGCGTCTGCCGCGCCAGATCAAATGGCCGGAGCCCGATGTATTCACGGCAATGGTCACAGGGCGGCATATCGTCCGACTGGGGCGTTCGGGAAAATATCTGCTGCTCTTTTTGGATAATGGCAATGAGCTGGTCTTTCATCTGCGCATGACAGGGCGGCTTTGCTATACGGAGGATGCGGCGCTGTCCGATGCCTATGCGCGAATCGTTTTTCATCTGGATGGCGGAGGCTGGCTGGTCTATGGTGATCCGCGGACGCTCGGAGCTGTTTATGCTTTGAAGCCCGGGGAGGAACAGCGTGTACAGGGGCTGGCTGAGATGGGGCCGGAGCCGCTCACGGAGGCCTTTTCCGTGGACTACCTGCAGTCCGTGCTCGCCAACCGGCGCACGAAGATCAAGAGTTTTCTGCTCAATCAGCATTATATTGGTGGCATTGGGAATATCTATGCGGATGAGGCGCTGTTCCTGGCACGTCTCCATCCGCTGCGGCTGGCCGCATCGCTGTCGCGAGAGGAAATCGTTCGGCTGCAGGCGGCCGTCAACGAGGTGATCCGGGCCGGAATTGAGGATGGTGGCACGACCTTTCGCGATTATCGCAACGGCGAAGGCGGAAAGGGCAGTCATCAGGAGAATCTCCATGTCTATGCGCGCAAGGGCGAACCTTGCCATAGCTGCGGGACGCCGATTGAAAAGATTACGGTGGGCGGTCGTGGAACACATTTTTGCCCGACCTGCCAGACAATCTAGGAGGCCGGTATGCGGATTATAGGATTGACTGGCGGTATTGCCAGTGGGAAGAGCACCGTTTCCGAGCGCCTGGCGGCCCTGGGGGCGGCTATTGTCGATACCGATGCGATTGCGCATCAGCTTGCGATGCCGGGACAGCCGCTGTGGCAGCGGTATCGGGATCATTTTGGCCCTGCAATCCTGCAGGCCGATCAGACGCTGGATCGGGCGGCGATTGCCCGGCGGGTATTCGCCCATCCGGAGGAGCGTCGCTGGCTGGATGCCGCAGCGCATCCGCTGATTCTGGCGGAATGCCGGCGTCAGCTTGCATACTGGCAGGCGCAGGCCTGTCCGGTGGCGGTACTGGATGTTCCGCTGCTTTTTGAGGCTGGCTGGGATACAATGGCAGATGTGGTCTGGGTGGTGGCGGTACAGCCGGAACTGCAGCTGGAGCGGCTCATGCAGCGCAACTCTTTATCGCGTCAGGCGGCCAGTGCCCGCGTTGCCTCGCAGCTGAGCCTGGAAGAGAAATGCGCCCGGGCTGATCTGGTGCTGGATAACAATGGTACCTTGGAGGAATTACGCTGCCAGGTGGATCGTGCCTGGCGGTGTCTGATAGAAAAGCAGGAGGGATAAGCTTGGCGGAAAGTTTACGGATGCGTATCCGTAAGAAAAGGGATGAGGAACGGCGGCGCTGGTATGCACTGTGTATAGGGCTGGCGGTTGTTTTCCTGGCGTTTGGCATTTTCTTTCTGTTTCAGCGGGAGGATATGCAGAAATCCTACCTGTATCCTTACCCCTATCAGGAGATTACGGAAATGTACGCGGCGACTTATCATGTGGAGAGCAGCCTTGTTGCGAGCGTCATCATGAGCGAGAGCAAGTTCAAGAACGATGTGCATTCCCATCGCGGGGCCATCGGCCTCATGCAGCTCATGCCGGATACAGCGGCGTGGATCGCGAAGCAGCTCGATGACCAGGATTTTTCCCTGGAACGGCTGCATGAGCCTGATATGAATATCCGCTATGGGACCTGGTATCTTTCCTCCCTGCGGGATGAATTCCAGGGCAATGAGGTTCTGATGCTGGCTGCCTATAACGCGGGGCGCGGCAATGTCCACGAATGGATGGATACCTATGGCTGGACGATGGATTTTTCAGCTGTGGACGAGATTCCCTATGAGGAAACAAAGGCCTATGTGGCCAGCGTATTGAAAAACAAAAAGAAATATGAGGCATTATACGGAAAAAACGGGAGCTGAAAGCTGTCGTTTTTTTTCAGCAGGAACTGTGGTAAAATGGTAGCAACGATGATGAAAGAGGCTTTCCTATGCAAAAGTATTGTATCATTCCCCAACAGGGAAATGTTTTCTGGCAGCTTGTCCAGGGCATGGCTTTGGACGAGGCACAAAAAAAGCTGCTGCGTGCTTGTCTGATCAAGCATGTGGAGATTTCCTTAAAAACGAATAGCTGGGAAATGCTGCTGCAGACGCGGCAGCTCATACCGCAGGAACTGCTGCAGGAGGCAGGCGACTATATTCAGCAGAAATGCCATATCAATGGCGTGACCTTCTACCAGGATGTAGTCGATCTCGAGGAATCAGTAGACAAGGTATGGAAAAAGCTGGTGCAGCGTACGGCCAATGGCAATCCGACGGTGCGCCATCTTTTGCTGCGCGCGAAACGCCGGGTGGATGGGAGCCGGCTGATTCTTGAGGTGCATGGCGGCCTGAGCGGAGAAATCCTGCGGGCACATTCCGTTCCCCTTATGCTCAAGAAGTCTCTGGAGGAGCTTTTGGGCTATGGAATTGATGTGGAGTGCCAGGCGGTGGATGAGGAAGGGGATTCTCTGCCGCCGGCGACGGATCGTGAGGTGTTCCTGACACCGGAATACAAGGCTGCTGTCGAGCTGGAGTCACAGCGCCAGCAGACAGCGCCGACCGGAAAGTCCGCGGGTACGGGGAAAAAAGATGGCGCGGCAGCGGCACCGTCGTCTTCACCGCTGGTATTTGGTCGTGGTGTACAGGGCGAACCGCAGCCAATCGGTGAGCTTGATGGTGAGGCGCGCAATATCGTGCTGCAGGGAACGCTGGGTGAGGTAAAGGGCTTCGAATTCGCCAAGACGAATCTTCTGAGCTTCAATCTCGCTGATGATACGGATGGGATTGTCTGCAAGGCCTTTTTCAAGGATGGCGAGGAATTCTCCCGGGCCCAGGCATCGCTGAAGGCCGGCATGCTTGTAAAGGTTCACGGCTCGGTACAGTTTGATAAATTCCAGAACGATTTTGTCCTGATGACGAACAGCCTCTATAAGATGACGGCTCCGCAGCGTGAGGATCATGCGGAGGTCAAGCGGGTGGAACTGCATGCACATACACATATGAGTAATATGGATGCGGTGGTTTCCGTAAAAAATCTCATTAAGACGGCAGCCCGCTGGGGCTGGCCGGCCATCGCGGTTACGGACCATGGCGTGGTACAGGCTTTCCCGGACGCGGCTAAGACGCTGAAAGAGGAAAAGCTCGATATCAAGGTCATCTACGGGATGGAAGGCTATCTCGTAGGGGAAAACTATGAGCAGAAACAGGCCAATCACATTATCCTGCTCGCAAAGAATCCTCGCGGACTGCGAAACCTTTATCAGATGGTATCACTGGCACATCTTCGCTATCTGCATCGGCAGCCGCGGCTGCCGCGCTGGCTCATTTCGGAATATCGCGAGGGCCTTATCGTGGGATCTGCCTGCGAGGCCGGAGAGCTCATCCGCGCGATTGTAGCACAGCAGAGCGATGAAGAACTGCTGCGTATCGCGAGCTTTTATGATTACCTGGAGATTCAGCCGATCGGCAATAACGAATTTCTCGTACGCAGTGAAGACTTCCCGCATATCCGAGATGATGAGGATTTGCAGAAAATCAATCTGAAGGTCGCGGAGCTGGCTAAAAAGCTGGGCAAGATGCTCATCGCCACCTGCGATGTACATTTTTTGAACCCGGAGGATGCCATCTATCGGGCGATTCTCATGAAGGGCAAGGGCTTCAAGGACGCGGACCTGCAGCCGCCGCTTTATTTGCGGACGACGGAGGAAATGCTGGCGGAATTTGAATACCTTGGCAAGGAGGCTGCCTATGAGGCAGTCGTGACCAATCCCCGCAAGATCAATGATATGGTGGAGAAATTCAAGCCTATCCCGGATGATCTCTATTCGCCGATGATTCCGGGAGCGGATGAACAGATTGAGAATATGTCCTATACCAAGGCGCGCAGTCTGTATGGCGAGAATCTGCCTGAGATTGTGGAAGCGCGGTTAAAACAGGAGCTCACGCCAATCATCGGGCATGGCTTTTCGGTGCTCTATCTCATTGCCCATAAGCTCGTGAAGAAATCCAATGACGATGGCTATCTGGTAGGCTCCCGTGGTTCTGTCGGTTCCTCCTTTGTGGCGACGATGACCGACATCACGGAGGTAAATCCGCTGCCGCCGCATTGGCGCTGCCCACACTGCAAATTCAGCGAGTTTGTAACGGACGGATCGGTCGGCTGCGGCTATGACCTGCCCAATCGCGAATGTCCGGTCTGCGGGACACGGCTTCTGAAGGACGGACATGATATCCCGTTCGCGGTTTTCCTGGGGTTTGATGGTGATAAGGTACCAGATATCGATCTGAACTTCTCGGGTGACTATCAGCCAACCGCGCATAAGTACACGGAAGAGCTCTTCGGCAAGGACAATGTATTCCGGGCCGGTACGATTGCAACCGTTGCGGAAAAGACGGCCTATGGCTATGTTAAGAAGTATTTTGAAGAAAAGGGCATCAAGAAACGTGAGCCCTATATCGATATGATTTCGCGCGGCTGTCAGGGCGTCAAGCGTACGACCGGACAGCATCCGGCCGGCATCATGGTTGTGCCGCGCAATATGGATGTGCATTTTTTCACGCCCATCCAGCATCCGGCCGATGATAAGAATACGACGACAATCACGACGCATTTCGATTACCATTCTATCAGCAGCCGATTGGTCAAGCTGGATATTCTCGGTCATGATGATCCGACGGTCATTAAGATGCTCGAAGATCTTACGCATCGTGATCCGAAAACCATTCCGTTTGATGATCCGGCAACGCTCAGCATCTTTTCTTCGACCTCGGCGCTTGGTGTCACACCGGAGGAACTGGGGGCAAGCTCAGGCACCTTTGGTATTCCGGAGTTTCGCACGAGCTTTACGCGCCAGATGATTGACGATACGCATCCAAGCTGCTTCAGTGACCTCGTGCGCATCAGTGGATTTTCACATGGAACGGACGTATGGCTGGGCAATGCCCAGGATCTCATCCGTGCCGGGCAGTGCACACTGCGTGATGCAATCTCGGCCCGTGATGATATCATGATGTACCTCATCCATAATGGCATCGATCCGCTGCTTTCCTTTAAGACCATGGAGGCAGTGCGCAAGGGCCGGGGCATCAAGCCGGATGTCGTGGAGATCCTGCGCAAGGGCGGCATTCCGGAGTGGTATATCGAATCCTGCCAGAAAATCAAGTACATGTTCCCGCGGGCACATGCGGTGGCGTATGTTATGATGGCCTACCGCATCGCGTTCTGTAAGGTGCATTATCCGCTGGCCTTCTATGCGGCCTATTTTTCCATTCGTGCGGCTGCCTTTGACGCGAATATCGTTGCCCGCGGCAAGGAGTTTGTACATCAGCGCATCCAGGAAATCGAGGCCAAGGAAAAGCCGGAGGACAAGGAAAAGGAACTGCTCATTGTATTGCAGCTGGCTTGGGAAATGTACCTGCGCGGCTACAGTGTGGAACGCGTCGATCTCTATAAGTCGAAGGCGGATAAATTCATCATCCACAAAAAATCGCTGCTGCCGCCATTGACTTCGCTGAGCGGATTGGGGCTTTCCGATGCGAAGGGCATTGTCGAGGGACGGCGGGAAGGGCCGTTCACCTCGGTGGAAAATCTTAAGAAGCGGACCGGTGCATCGAAGACCTCGATTGAGGTTCTGCGCGAGCATGGCTGTCTCGATGGGATGGATGAAAGTGACCAGCTGGCTCTTTTCATGTGATTTTCATTTTATTGGGGGAAAGCATGGGATTTGGTTTACTTTTATGGCATCCGGTGTTATAATGAAAACATATTAATGTATGTAATTCTAAAGAGTGGGTGCAAACCCACTCTTTACTCTTATGTCTACATTGCTGCCTTTGGCAGCGCAACAAAAGGATGGAGGTGTTGGAAATGGCGAAATATGTAGAAGAGGCTGTGGCTAAAATCGTAACGGAGCTTATCGCTGGCAAGGATCTCGAGCTGGTGGCTGTGGAGTACGTAAAGGAACGGGACTGGTATCTGCGGGTGTTCATTGACAAGGCAGGCGGCATTGAAATCGATGACTGTCAGGAGCTCAGCGAGCAGCTGGAGGAAGTCCTTGATGCCAAAAATATCATTGCTGACAGCTACATCCTGGAGGTGTCTTCGCCGGGGCTGGATCGCGTGCTCAAGACAGAGCGGGATTTCACCCGTGAACAGGGCAAGATGGTAGAGGTCAGTCTCTATGCGCCCATGAATGGTGAGAAGGTTCTTACCGGTAAACTTACGGGCAAGGATGAGAGCGGGATTCGCATCGATGATGCGCCGGCAATTCCTATGGATAAGATCGCACAAGTGCGTCTGCATATAGAATTTTGATTATGAAAACAGGGGGATATGAATTTGGCTACCAAGAGCAAGACGAAAGATAAGGCAATTGATAAAGCACGGGATTTTATGGATGCTTTCCGTGAACTCGGAAAGGAAAAGGGGATTACGCCTGAGGTTTTGTTTGATGCGATTGAGGCAGCACTCATTTCGGCATACAAGCGTAACTTCAATTCGGCTCAGAATGTGCGGGTAGCACTCGATCGTCAGACCGGCGGCTATCATGTATATGCCATCAAGACCATTGTCGAAACGGTAGAGAGTGATATCACCGAGGTTTCCCTGGCTGAGGCACGTCAGCTGCGTGCGGATTATGAAGTAGGGGACATTCTTGAAGTCGAGGTCACACCGGCCAATTTTGGCCGCATTGCTGCGCAGACAGCCAAGCAGGTTGTTGTTCAGCGCATCCGGGAAGCGGAGCGCGGCATCATCTATGATGAGTTTGCCAACCGTGAGAGTGATATCATCACCGGTATTGTGCAGCGCATTGAAAACAAGAATGTGTTTATTGATCTTGGTAAGACGGAGGCCGTGCTGGCACCGTCCGAGCAGATTCCGGGTGAGGAATATGTGCATGGCGATCGCATCAAGGCCTATATCATTGAGGTCAAGAAGACCTCCAAGGGTCCGCAGATCCTGGTATCCAGAACGCATCCGGGCCTTTTGAAGCGCCTGTTTGAGCTGGAGGTTCCGGAGATCCATGATGGTATCGTGGAGATCAAATCCGTGGCCCGTGAGCCGGGTATGCGTTCCAAAATCGCTGTATATTCGAAGGATGAGGGCGTGGATCCGGTTGGTTCCTGTGTCGGCCACAAGGGCCTGCGGGTACAGGCGATTGTCGATGAGCTTCGCAACGAAAAAATCGATATCGTCAAATGGAATGCGGATTTTGCCAAATATATCGCTAATGCGCTGAGTCCGGCCAAGGTCGTCTCGGTTGCTGTCAATGAAGAAGAGAAGATCTCCCGGGTTGTTGTTCCGGATTATCAGCTCTCACTGGCTATTGGCAAGGAAGGGCAGAATGCCCGCCTTGCAGCCAAGCTGACGGGCTGGAAGATCGATATCAAGAGTGAGACGCAGGCTGCGGACGAGGAGCTCGATGAGAATATGAGCGTCGTTGAGGTTACCAGTGACGAGGCTTTTACGGCTGAAGGTGAGTAATATGGCAGCAGTGAAAAAGATACCCGAGCGCATGTGCATCGGTTGTCAGCAGACGCATCCCAAAAAAGAAATGATCCGTATTGTACGGAGTCCGGAAGGAGAATTTTCTGTCGATCGGACAGGAAAGAAATCCGGGCGGGGGGCCTACCTCTGTGAGAAACGGGAATGCTTTGCTAAGGCCGTGAAGGAACATCGCTTTGAAAAATCCTTTAAGAGTGCGATGGATACTGCAATCTATGCAGAGCTGGAACAGCAGCTCTTCTCCGAGAAGGATTGACATGAACGAACAGAAGATAATGAATTTGTTGAGCATGGCACAGCGTGCCAATAAGATTGCGTCCGGCGAATTCGCTGCGGCCAAAGCACTGCAGGAGGGCAAGGCCAGACTTTTGCTGGTTGCCGAAGATGCGGCGCCTGAAACGAAAAAGAATTATGCAGAGCTTGCAGCTAAATATAGAGTGCCGGTGTATTATCTGCTCACGAGAGATCTGCTGGGCTCCTGTCTGGGAAAAGGCTTCCGGGCAGCGGCAGCAGTACTCGATCCTGGCTTTGGCAAGGCCCTGGGGAAGTGGATAGATACGGCAGAAGAGAAATAAACGGGGGTGGATCAATGTCCAAATACAGAATTTATGAATTGGCAAAGGAATTCCATACAGAAAGTAAGGTTATTATAAATATATTGGAAAAACACGATTGCAAAGTGGCAAACCATATGAGCAGCGTCGGTGATACCGAGAAGGCAATGCTGGCAAAGGCTCTGCATGCGGCAGCACCGGCAGCAAAGGCGGCACCGGCGGCAAAGCCGGCACCAAAGGCTGAAAAGCCGAAGGCTGCCAGACCGGCAACTGCGAAGGCGGCAGCACCGGCCCATCAGGAGAGACCAAAGGCGCCTGCAGAAGTATATCATGCCCGTCCGGCAGCAAAACCGGCGGCACAGGCCCCGGCGCATCATAATGCGGCGGGTGCAGGCAGCAATAACGGAAACAATGCCAATCGTGTACGCAATACGGTGGACAATCACCGGAATGCGCCGCGCAGCAATAATTCTGCGGCCGCGGCTCATACGAATCGTCCGGCACAGGCCCATACCAGCAATCGTCCGGCCGGTACGAACCGTCCGGCTGGTGTGAATCGCCCGGCAACTGGCGGCAATCGTCCGGCAGCCAACGGCAACAGCCGTCCGGCAACTGTGCATCGTACTGCAGGGGCAAACAGCTCGAATAATAACAACAACGGCGGCAACCGCAACAATTCCCAGGGAAATCGCAATGGCCGCTTCCGTAATGATAACAATGGCGGTCGCAACAACAGCTACGGCAATAATCGCGGCAACCGCAACAACCGCGGCAATCGCAACAACCGCGGCAATCGCAGCCAGCAGCCGCAGGCACCGAAGGTGGAGATCGCCCGTCCGAAGCACATTAAGGTTGGAGAGAGCATCGCTGTCAAGGATCTTGCCAGCAAGATGAGCTATACGGCTACAGAAATCATCAAGAAGCTCATGCTTATGGGCGTCATGGCGACCATCAATCAGGAAATCGATTTCGATACTGCAACGCTGGTTGCTGGTGAATTCGGTGTAACGACGGAGGAACTGCCGCCGGAGACTGATCTTACGGAAATTCCGGAGATCGAGGATAATCCGAAGTCCCTGCAGCTGCGTCCGCCGGTTGTTACGGTCATGGGTCACGTTGACCATGGTAAGACTTCCCTGCTGGATGTTATCCGCAAGACTTCGGTCAGCACCCATGAGGCCGGCGGCATTACTCAGCATATCGGTGCGTATCAGGTCATGAGCCAGGGCAAGAAGATCGTCTTCCTGGATACTCCTGGTCATGAGGCTTTCACAGCTATGCGTGCACGCGGCGCGCAGGTCACGGATATCGCTATCCTCGTTGTCGCTGCTGACGATGGTGTCATGCCGCAGACAATCGAGGCTATCAATCATGCGAAATCGGCGAAGGTGCCAATCATTGTAGCAATCAATAAGATCGATAAGCCGGGCGCAAATCCCGAGCATGTGAAGCAGGAACTTGCCGAGCATGAGCTCATTCCGGAGGAATGGGGCGGCGATACCATCATGGTTCCGGTTTCGGCCAAGCAGAAGATCGGTATCAGCGATCTGTTGGAAATGGTATTGCTGGTTGCCGAGGTCAAGGAGCTCAAGGCAAATCCGAACCGCGAGGCACGTGGTGTTATCATTGAGGCACAGCTCGATAAGGGCCGTGGCCCGGTAGCAACAGTTCTCGTACAGAACGGTACGCTGCGCATCGGTGATTCCATCGTGGCCGGTACTACGTACGGCAAGGTCCGTGCAATGATCAATGACCGTGGCGAAAACGTGAAGAAGGCTGGCCCGTCGGTGCCGGTTGAAGTGCTGGGTCTTTCGGATGTTCCGGAGGCCGGTGATGAGCTCGCTGCTCTCGATGAGAAGCTGGCTCGTACGATTGCGGAAAAACGCATTGAAAAGCGCCGCACGGAGCTGATCCATTCGAAGAAGGTATCCCTCGATGATCTCTTCCAGCAGATTCAGGAAGGCAGCATCAAGGACCTGAACATCGTCATCAAGGCGGATGTCCAGGGCTCGGTGGAGGCTCTGACGGGGTCATTGCTCGCACTCAATAAGAACGATGAGGTGCGCGTGAGCATCGTTCATTCCGGCGTTGGTGCCGTCAATGAGTCGGATGTCATGCTGGCATCCGCATCGAATGCTCTGATCATCGCCTTCAATGTACGTCCGGACGCAAATGCCCGGAAGGTGGCGGATACGGAGAATATTGATATCCGTACCTACCGCGTCATCTATGATGCGCTCAACGATGTCAAGGCAGCAATGTCTGGCATGCTGGCACCGAAGTACAAGGAAGTCATCCAGGGCAAGGTGGAGATCCGTCAGGTCATGAAGTTCTCCAAGGCACTGGTTGCGGGTTCCTATGTCCTCGAGGGCAAGATCACCAATAATTCGAAGATCCGTATCATCCGTGACAATATCGAAGTATTCGATGGCGAGATCGATTCACTGCGCCGCTTCAAGGATGATGTGAAGGAAGTTGCAGCTGGGTATGAATGCGGTATTTCCATTGTGGATTATCGTGACTTCCGTGAGGGCGATATCATTGAAGCCTATACGATGGAAGAGGTAGAGACCAGTATTACGGATGTCAACAAAGCTGCAAAGGCCGCCCGGGCAGCAAAGAAAGCTGCCGAAGCTGAGGCTGCGGCTGCAGTTGATAGTGAAGAGAAATAAGCGAAGGGGCGTGAAGGAATGAGTCAGCTTCGTATTGAGAAGATACAGGAATTGATGAAGCAGGAGATCAGCCAGATCATCCTGCAGGAATTGAAGGACCCGCGCATTGGTTTTGTTACGGTCACCCAGGTGGAGATCACCGGTGATCTGCGGAATGCCAAGGTCTATGTGAGCCTTATGGGCAATGAAGAGCAGATCAAGGATTGCTGGCGGGGGCTGCAGAGCTCCCTCGGCTTCATCCGTCGGGAGATCGGCCAGCGCATCCGTCTGCGGGTGACGCCGGAACTGTCTTTCCAGCTCGATAAGTCTTTGGATTACAGTGCGCATATACAGGAATTGCTTTTGAAGATAAAGAAAGAAGAAGAAAATTGAGTATAGAGATTTCGTGCAACGAGGCGGCCCATCGCCTGCAGCAGGCAAAGAGACTTGTGATTACAGCACATATCAATCCGGATGGCGATGCGTTGGGATCCGCTCTGGGCTTGCAGGAGCTTTTGCACCAGCAGGGGAAGGAAGCCTTGGTACTCATTGATGATGACCTGCCCAAAAATTTCAGCTTTTTGCCGGGCTATGATCAGGTGCAGCGGCCGGAACAGCCTCACTATGAGGCTGACCTGCTGGTTGTGCTCGATGCGAGCCTGGATCGTATCGGTTCGGTGCGTGAAAAATGTCCGGCACCGGTGCTGAATATCGATCATCATGTATCGAACGACGGTGCCGCGGACTGGCTGTACCTTGATGCCAGGGCCGCAGCTACGGCAGAACTCATTTTTCGTCTGGGCTGTGAGATGGAAGTCCCGTTTTCCGCAGCGGCGGCAGAGGTGCTTTATACCGGTATGGCTACGGACTGCGGTTTTTTCCGTTATGCGAACACCACGGCCTTTACCATGCGGGCAGCCGCGGATCTCTTGGAGCACGGTGTAAAGCCCAACCGCATCTCGGAGGCGCTGGAACAGAAATCCTATGCGCTGGTCAAGGGGCGCCTGAAGGCTCTGGAGACCATGGAGCTCTGTGCGGATGGACGCATTGGCGGCCTTTTCCTTGATCGGGAAACGGCGGATGGATTGGAAACAACGGAAGGCCTCATCGATTCCGTGCGCATCATTGAAGGCGTCGATGTGGCTGTGCTTGTGAAGTGCATTGACGATGGGCTTTGCCGGGTGAGCATGCGTTCCAAAAAAACGGATGTGAGCCGGATTGCAATGGCGCTGCAGGGCGGCGGCCATATCCGGGCGGCGGGCTGTACCATTCATTCACCGTTGCCGGAGGCAAAGAAGATTATTTTGGCGGCGATTACCGCCGCTTTGGAGGAGCAGGCATGACGGAAGGGTTTCTCAATATCCTGAAGCCGCCGGGCATGTCCTCGCACGATGTGATTTCTGTGGCCCGGCGTGTCCTGGGTATCAAGAAGATCGGACATGCGGGGACACTGGACCCCGGGGCAGCCGGTGTCTTGCCGGTGGCTGTGGGTCGGGCCGCGCGGCTGGTGGAGTATCTGTCCGACGCGGATAAATCCTATCGGGCAGAGCTCACGCTGGGCATGGCTACGGACAGTGGGGATGACATGGGGCAGGTTATTGAACGCTGTGCGGATTTCGCTCTGCCGACGGCTGAACAACTGGAGACAGTACTGCAGTCCTTCGTAGGTGAGATTGTTCAGGTGCCGCCGGCCTATTCGGCCATTAAAATCAACGGGCAGCGGGCCTGCGATCTGGCCCGGCAGAATATTGCTGTTGAAATTCCGGAACGCCGGATACGTATTCATCGGATCGAACTGCTGGCGCAGCGGGAAAATGTGCTGCTCCTGGATGTGGATTGCTCGAAGGGAACTTATATCCGGACGCTTTGTGCCGATATCGGTACAAAGCTCGGAATTCCTGCCACGATGTCTTTCCTTGTGCGCACGCGGGTGGGGGATTTTTCCCTGGCCGATGCCTGCACACTGGAGGAGCTGGCCGCACGCGGCAGCGCAGCGTTGCTCCCCGCAGAGGAATACCTGTCGCATTTGGCAACCTATACGCTGGCTGATCATCGGGTGAAGTCCTTTCTGAATGGGCTGGAGACGCAGGACAGGTCCCTGCCCTGGAATGAAGATCAGCTGCTGCGGGTATACGGGCAGGGACGTTTCCTCGGCATTGGCCGTTTTACGGCTGATAGCAGGATTGTGCGTCCGGAAAAGGTTTTTTACTAACGAGAACAGGGGACAGGAAGCATGCAGGTTTTTTCCAAAATTATGGATTTGACACAACTTTATCCCAGGATCGTCATGGCTTTGGGAACTTTTGATGGCGTGCATGTCGGGCATCAGAGCATCATCCGGCAGGCTGTGTCGCTGGCGGAGAAGATTCAGGGCATCAGTGTGGTCTTTACTTTCAGCAACCATCCGCTTTCGGTTATTGCGCCGGAGCAGGCCCCGCTGCAGATCGGTGATATGATTTCCAAGGAAAATATCCTGACGGAGCTCGGCGTCGACATCCTGGTCAATATTCCCTTCACGAAAAAGTTTGCGAAGATTTCACCCGAGCGTTTTTTGGAAACACTGCAGGAAAATTTTGCGCCGGCTTATATTGTGGTGGGGCCGAATTTCAGCTTTGGTTATCGTGGTAAGGGCAACCCGCGGATGCTCGTGCGGGAGGGTCATACGTATGGATTCAAGGCCGAGATTGCCGCGGCAGTGCAGTGGCAGGGGCATACGGTCAGCAGTACGCGGATTCGTGAGCTTTTGCTTGGCGGAAACCTGGATCTGGCCAATGAGTTTCTGGGCCGGCCCTTTTCCTTTGGCGGCCGTGTTGTGCATGGGGATCGGCGCGGACGCCTGCTGGGATTTCCTACCGCGAATCTGGCCATTGCTGACAGTCGGGCGATGCTGCCCAACGGCGTCTATGCGGTGCGGGTAACCCTGCAGGGCAAGGGCTACGAGGGGATTGCCAATATCGGTACGAATCCGACCTTTGAGGGCTGCAACCGGAGGCTTGAGGTCCATATTCTGGATTTCTCCGGGGATATCTATGATGCCGCATTGCAGGTGCAGTTCCTGAAGAAAATTCGTGACGAGCAGAAGTTCCCCTCCGCGGAGCACCTTGTGCGTCAGCTGCATGAGGACAAGGCAACTGCACGTACATTATTTGACGGATATCAATAAGTGACACTTCATTATTTTGTGTATCCTAGTACAGCGTGCACGAAATACCTAGTCGAATTACTTGTCTGAATTTGCATCTGCCGCGTTGTCGTCAATCGGCATAGCCACCGCTATGCCTCACTCCTCCGCCTTGCAGCTGAAAATTCATTCTGCGTACTTCTGGTCTAGTTATTTCGTGTACGATGTACTAGTGAGGGATTTTACATTATTTTGTTTACTTTGTCAGGTGCCTATGATATACTATTTAAGTGTTTTACATTCCATGGCCCAGACTGCGAGTATCTCCGACGCTGTCCTGGCCAGGGGAAATTATGATTTAATAGGAGGAAATACAATGTTAACTCAGGAAGCAAAACAGCAGATCATCACGGATAACGCCGTTCACGAAGGTGACACGGGTTCGCCGGAAGTACAGATTGCACTCCTTACGGCTCGCATCACGTATCTGACCGAGCACCTCAAGGAGCACAAGAAGGATCATCATTCCCGCCGCGGACTTCTGAAGATGGTTGGTCATCGCAGAAGACTGCTGAGCTATCTCTACAACAGCGATATCGAACGTTATCGTGCATTGATTGCAAAACTGAATCTGCGTAAGTAATAAAAAGCGGGATTTTCCCGCTTTTTTTATATGCAGGCAATAGGAAAAAAGGATTACCTGTCGCAGATGTCGAATAAATAAGAGTATTTTTTAGAATGAGAATTAAAAATAGGAGGAAAAAACTGCATGCAGAGTTTTGAGATGCAATTAGGAGGCCGTTCCTTCGTCATTGAAAACGGCAAAATGGCAAAACAGGCCAATGGCGCTGTTTTGGTGCGCTATGGGGAGACGGTGGTGCTCGTTACAGCCACGGCATCGGATTCACCGCGCGAGGGCGTTGACTTTTTCCCGCTGACGGTAGATTATGAGGAAAAGCTTTATTCCGTTGGCAAGATTCCGGGAGGCTTCATCAAGCGGGAAGGCCGTCCGAGTGAATCGGCCATCCTGTGCAGCCGTCTCATTGACCGCCCGATTCGCCCACTGTTTGCGGAAGGCTTCCGCAACGATGTTCAGATCGTTGCAACCGTTCTGTCCGTAGAGCAGGATAATCCGCCGGAAATCGCTGCTATGATCGGTGCTTCCTGTGCACTCTGTGTGTCGGATATTCCTTTCAATGGCCCAATCGCCGGTGTTCGTGTCGGCCGTGTCGATGGTGAATTTGTAATCAATCCGACTGTGGAGCAGCGTGAAAAATCCGATTTGAATCTGACCATTGCCGGTTCCCATGATGCTGTCATGATGGTAGAGGCTGGTGCGAATGAACTGCCGGAGGAGGTTATCCTCGAGGCCATTCTGTTCGGTCATACGGCCATCCGGGAAATCGTTGAATTTGAGCAGAAGATCGTCGCTGCCTGCGGCAAGCCGAAGCGTGAGGTTGCGCTGTTCCAGGTATCCGAGGAGCTGGAGCAGAAGATCCGTGCTTTTGCTACGGAAAAGCTCGATCAGGCTGTGCGCAATCCGGATAAACTGCAGCGCGATGAAAATATTTCAGCGGTAAAGGCGGATACGATGGAGCAGTTCATCGAGGACTATCCGGATGCGACAAAGGAGATACCTTATGTTCTTCATAAGGTAGAAAAAGAAATCGTTCGTCGCATGATTACGCATGAAAAGATCCGTCCGGATGGGCGTGAAGTGGAAGAGGTACGTCCGGTGAGCTGCGAAGTCGGACTTTTGCCGCGTACGCATGGTTCGGGTCTCTTCACGCGTGGCCAGACGCAGATTCTGACAATCACTACGCTGGGTACACTGGGCGATGAGCAGATCATCGATGGCCTGGGGACCGATCAGTCCAAGCACTATATCCATCAGTACAATTTCCCTGGCTACAGTGTCGGCGAGGCACGTCCGGTCAGAGGACCGGGACGCCGTGAAATCGGCCATGGTGCACTGGCGGAAAGAGCGCTCGTACCGGTCATTCCTTCGACAGAGGATTTTCCGTACACCATCCGTCTCGTTTCGGAGGTACTCGAATCCAATGGTTCCAGCTCGATGGGCAGCGTGTGCGGCAGCACCCTTTCCCTCATGAATGCCGGTGTTCCTATCAAGCGTCCTGTTTCCGGTGTGGCAATGGGTCTCGTGAAGGATGGCGAGAACTATACCATTCTGACGGATATCCAGGGCATGGAAGATGCACTGGGCGATATGGACTTCAAGGTTGCGGGAACGACGGAAGGTGTTACCGCTATTCAGATGGATATCAAGATCGCCGGCATCACGCGTGAAATCCTGGCGTCGGCACTTTCGCAGGCTAAGCGTGGCCGTGCTTTCATCCTGGGCAAGATGCTGGAAGTCATTGACAAGCCGAGTGAGGAACTTTCGCCGTATGCACCGCGCATGACCACCATGCACATCAAGGTCGACAAGATCCGCGATGTCATCGGACCAGGCGGCAAGACAATCAAGAAGATTATCGATGAGACGGGTGTGCAGATCGACATCCAGGAGGATGGAACGATTTTCATTGCCTCGATGGATGTGGACAGCTCCAAAAAGGCAGTATCCATCATTGAGGATATTGTACGTGAGGTTGAGGTCGGCCAGGTCTATAAAGGACGGGTTACGCGCCTCATGAACTTCGGTGCCTTTGTTGAGGTATTGCCGGGCAAGGAAGGTCTCTGCCATATTTCGCAGCTCGCAAAGCAGCGCGTAGAAAAGGTAGAGGACGTTGTCAAGGTTGGCGATGAGCTCGAGGTCAAGGTTGTCGAGATCGATAAGCAGGGACGGGTGAACCTTTCGCACAAGGTGCTTCTCTAAGGTATCGTCTCCACTGGTATGATGTTTGGAATCCGCATGAAGCGTTTGTTTCATGCGGATTTTTTGTTTTTGCAGGTCGCTAAGGAACACCATGCGCCGGACATATTTTGTACCTTTTGTAACAAGGTTACACAAATTATGTTTTTTGTATCTTGTATACAAGAACATATATATTACTTGTATCTATTGTCAGATAAATTATAATTATGTATAATTAGAGTGTAAAGTAAATTCAGATAAAATACAAGGAGGCTATTATGTTAATTGCAGGAGGAATTATTGTTGTCCTAACGTTCGTACTGATTGTCAAGAAATATGAAGCCCGGTTGGTGCTGTTTGCGGCTGGTCTGCTCATGTGTCTGATTGGAGGTCTGCCGGGAGATGTCATGAAGGCCTTTACAAAGGCCATGGTAAACAATTCCCTGGTACCGACGATTTGTACGGTTATGGGTTTTTCGTACGTGATGAAGCTTACAGAATGCGATAAGCATCTGGTGCAGTCGATATCGGGAATCCTGAAGCGTGGTGGAGTGCTGCTGGTCCCCTTATCCTTTTTCCTGACCTGGTGGATCAGTCTGGCGATTCCTTCCGCTTCGGGTTGTGCTGCTGCAGTCGGCAGTATCCTGATTCCGACGCTCATCGCGGCAGGTGTGCATCCGGCGATGGCCGGGGCCACGGTGCTGGCGGGTACCTGGGGAAGCGCAATCAGCCCGGGCAACGCGCACAATCCGTTTGTAGCGGATCTGGCCGGTACGGATATGATGACGGTCATCATCAATGAGACGCCGGCCTCGGTGATTGCTTCTGTTGCCTGCATTGTTGTGATGACGGCGTATGCAGTTCTCTGCAAAGAAGGCGCATCCGAAGAACGTCGGCAGGCCTATATGGAAAGTGCGGAAACGCATGAGCTGGAAACTGAAAAATTCCATGTGAATCCGCTGCGGGCTATTGTCCCCATGGTTCCGTTGCTGCTCCTCATCCTCGGCTCGCAGCAGGTTGCTGTACTGCCGGAGATCAGTGTGCCGCTTTCGATGCTCATCGGTGTGGCACTGGGACTTATCGTTACCTGGTCGAATGCGCAGGATGTCTGCCGTAATTTCTTTGATGGTATGGGCAGTTCGTATGCGAATATCATCGGTCTTATCGTGTGTGCCAGCGTATTTACGACGGGTATGGCCGCCGTTGGCCTCACCGGTGCGCTCACCGATATCATGAAGGGATCGCAGTCTGCAGCGGCTGCCGCTGGCACCTTTGGTCCGTTCTTCATCGCGGTGATTTCCGGTTCCGGCGATGCGGCAGCCTTTGCCTTCAACGGTGCGGTGACACCCTTTGCCGAGCAGTTCGGACTTTCCATCATGGATCTTGGTTCGTTGGCCCAGATTGCTGGTGCCATGGGACGCTCGATGTCGCCGGTTGCCGGCGCGGCCATCATCTGTGCCGGACTCGCCAAGGTGAATCCGATGGAAATCAGCAAGCGCAATGCACTGCCTTGTCTCGCAGCGGCGCTCGTGCTCATGCTTATGCTCTAATGTCAGCAGGAAAGGAAGTCTTTTTCTATGATAAACAAACAACGTGTATTGGATGAATTCCTTGAGCTCATTCAGATCCGCTGCTCGACGCGGCAGGAACGGGAGATTGGCGATCTGTTGACCGCGCGTCTTACCGCACTCGGCGGAACGGTTCGTGAGGATAACGCGGGGAAGAAACTGGGCGGAAATTGCGGTAATCTTGTTGCCGATTTTCCGGGAACCCTGTCGGAGGCTCCGACTGTCATGCTTACAGCCCATATGGATTGCGTCGAGCCCTGTGGCGATATTCATCCCATCCGTGAAAACGGGATTATCCGCTCGGACGGTACGACGATTCTTGGCTCGGATGATAAGGCCGGCGTGACAGCCATTCTGGAAACATTGCGTCAGCTGCAGGAAAATGCGATTCCGCATGGTCCCTTGCAGGTTGTATTCACGATCGCGGAAGAAAATGGTGTCCATGGCTCGCAGAATATGGACAGCAGCCTGCTGCATGCCGATCTCGGCTATACGCTTGATACACATGGGCATCCTGGTACCATGAGCTATAAGGCGCCAGGGAAAAATCAAATCCATATCCAGGTACAGGGCCGGGCTGCCCATGCCGGCGTAGAGCCGGAAAAAGGTCTGAATGCCATTCAGATTGCCGGGCGCCTGCTTGGTGATGCGCCGCAGGGACGTATCGATGAGGAGACGACCTGCAATGTGGGGCGGATCTGTGGTGGTGGTGCAACGAATGTTGTTGCCGATATCTGTGATGTTTATTATGAGTCGCGAAGCCGCGACAAGGCAAAGCTTGAACGCATCACGACGGAAATCATCGAACATTTCCGTGCAGGTGGCGAGGCTGCTGGATGCAAAGTTACAGCTGAAGTGAGTCCGGATTATGGCCCATATTCCCTGGCGACGGATTCACTTGCCATCCATGTGGCCAGTACTGCGGCTGAAAAGCTTGGCTTCTCCGTAGAACTGGAGGAGTCCGGCGGCGGTTCGGATGCCAGTCATTTTAATACGTATGGCGTTCCTACGGTTGTACTGGCTGTGGGGATGACGAACTGCCATACGAAAGAGGAATTCATTGAAGAGAAGGATCTCTACGATGCGGCAGAATGGGCACTGCAGATTGTGAAGGAAGCCGCTGCGGCAAACAAATAAAAGTACGATCAAATATACCCCCAGTGGAGACATTTCCCCTGGGGGTTCTTGACGAATGGACAGGCAGTCTTTATAATTAAAAGGGCATTTTAATAGAAAAGCCGCATATCGGGTATGTGGAATATTTAGGGGGAAGCTTCATTTTGGAAGAAAAATTGTCCTTTCAATCGTATCTTTTTGTTGGTTCGATGCTTTTTGGCATGTTTTTTGGCGCGGGAAATCTGATTTTCCCTGTGCATATGGGGCAGGAGGCGGGCAGCCAGCTTTTGCCGGCGACAGCGGGCTTTCTGATTACAGGGATCGGCCTGCCGTTTCTTGGCATTGTCGCAATCGGCGTATCGGGAAGCAACGGGCTGCAGGATCTGGCCAGCCGCGTGCATCCGGCTTATGCGAAATTCATGACGATTCTGCTGTATCTTACGATAGGACCGGCTTTTGCGCTGCCGCGTACGGCAACCGTATCTTATCAGATCGGGCTCGCACCATCTGTTTCTGAGGCGGAGCAGACGATGGCACTGCTGGGATTTACGCTGGTGTTCTTTATCGTGGCGCTGTGCTTTTCCTTGCGGCCGAATAAAATACTGGTCTGGATCGGCAAGCTGTTGAATCCGCTTTTCCTGATCTTTTTGGCGTTTTTGATCGTTACAGCCTTTTTGCACCCGATGGGCGATACTGCGTTGGCTGCTGTGCATGGCGACTATGCGGATCATGCCTTTTTCAAGGGCTTTACCGAAGGCTATAATACCATGGATGTGCTGGCCTCACTGGCTTTTGGCATCATTGTTGTGCGTACGCTGAAGGATCTGGGAATCCGCACGCCGGGCAGAATTGCGATCGGGACGGTCAAGGCCGGCTTCGTAAGCGTCGTGCTCATGGGCATTATCTACAGCTGTCTCGTCTGCATTGGAACAGCAAGTGTCGGGCAGTTTGAGCTTTCACCGAATGGTGGTGTTGCGCTGGCTCAGATTGCTGATTTCTATTTCGGTTCCTTTGGTGCAGTGCTCCTGGCGGTCATTGTGACACTGGCCTGCCTGAAGACAGCCGTCGGGCTCATTACGGCCTGCTCGGAGACTTTTGAGGATATGTTCCCTGATTTCCTGGGATATCGCACGTATGCCTGCATCTTTACGGTCGTGTCCTTTTTGATTGGAAATGTGGGGCTTACACAGATCATCACGCTGGCAGTGCCCATCCTTATGTTCCTGTATCCGCTCGCGATTACACTGGTATTTTTGGCACTGCTCTCCGGGATCTTTGGCAGCCGGCAGGCCGTATATCTTTCGACGACGGTCTTTACGCTCCTGGCAGCGGTCGGTGATGCGCTCAATGCTCTGCCGGCCGGCGCGAAGGAACTTTCCTTCGTGCAGGACCTCCTGGGCGTCTATGCACAGCTGCCGTTTTTCCAGATCGGGATGGGCTGGGTTACCCCGGCCCTGCTGGGCCTCATCATTGGCCTTGCTTATGCGGGAGTACGGAGGCACCGTTTTGTTTAAGGTACGTTATGCTGAGGGCTGCTTGTGTTGAAGGGCGCATGCGGGCGGTTGGCAAAACGGTAGGTGGCTATAAAAATAGCAGCTGCATCCTAAGGAAGCAGCTGCTATTTTTATGGGTTATTTTTGCTGAAACATGCGGTTCAGTGGATTTTCCTTGAAGATATTGCCCTGTTCGATGTAGCGATGGACCATTTTTTCGGATTTATGGCGGGTCTGGCGCATGATGGAAAGGGCATCGAGGTCATGCTGGGCTGCACTTGTTGCAAAGCCGCGCCGCAGACTGTGGCCGGCAAAATTAGCCTCGTTCAGGCCAATTTTCTTTATGTATTTTTTGACGATGAGCGCTACGGATTTATCTGAGAGCTGGCAGTCACGCAGTTCCTTGTTGCGCTTGAAGGGCCGGAAGAGGGGACCGGACTGGAGCTGTGAGGCCAGAATCCATTGTTCAACCGCGCGGACGGCACAGGTGTGAGGATTCGGTGCATAGGGAATCGCAATCTGATTGCCCTGCCCAAACTGATCGCCCTTGGACTGTGGGATGAAGATGACGAGCCCTTGCGGGGAAAAGGTCAGATCCTCCAGCTGTACGTGTACGAGCTCGGAGCGGCGAAAGGCGCCGGCGAAGCCAAGGAACAGCAAGGCCCTGTCCCGCAGGGAAACGATATCGCTTTCGTCGAAGCAGTCGGCCAGCAGATCGACTGTCTCGAGCAGAATCGGTGATTTGCCCCGCTGGAAGGTGCCCTTTTCACGGCGGATGGAACGCATCGCATTGCGCACGAGGCTGTCCTTGGCCGGGTTATGCTCAGCAAAGCCAGCCGCAATGTGGTTTTCGGAGATGGCTGTAACGCGACGGGAAACTGTATTGGCCCGGGCATGGTCAGCGAGCTCGTTGATGTAGTTTACAATGGTTTCCGGTTCTGCGGGCAGATCGGTGAGGCCGTGGGACTGGCACCAGTCTGAAAAGTCGCTCCAGTCAGCGGCGTAGGATTTGATGGTGTTATCGGCCCGCGATTTTTGCAGCCGGCGCTTGCTCTTGAGCGAGAGCTTGCTGTTCTGATCAATTTTAGCATTGCGGATCAGGACAAAATTCTTTTTGATGTGCATGATGTTCTCCCGATTCCTGATAAAAGATGGAAAATCAGTTATCCGCCTTGTTGCTGACGGTGAATACGTAGCCGCTGCCCTTTACGGCAACGAAGCGGAAGCGGATATCATCCTGGATGGAGGTGTTGTCAGCCTCCTGCAGATTGCTGCCCTGGCGGAAGCCAAGATCGGAGAGGACAGCCTGGCGCTTGGCGTTGGCATCTGAGGGGAAAAGTGATTCCACAAATACGCCCATAGCGGTAACCATCTTTATCGAATCTTCTCTGCTCGCCGGAGTAGAAACCATTTCGAGGGAGAGAATCTGCTGCGTTTTTGGATCGAGGCGTCCCGAGAGCAGGATGCTTTCGCTTATATTGAAGCTGAAGGAATCCGTGCTTTTGTCGACATCCTGCAGCAGTATATTTTCCTGCTTGGCGTTCGGGCTGTCATTGAAGCGATCCCGGAGTTTTTCATAGGTGACATTGATGCCGGTTCCGGCTGCGGCCGTCTGGCTGACCTTCTGTGATACTTCAGCACCTGCATTCTGCTGGCTCTGCAGGGTCATGCCCACGGTGGTCGTGATGAAGATCACCGCAATGGCGGCGATGCCAATCGTCAGATATTTCTTTTTCCGGCTTTTGTTCTTGGGATTGATTTCATTCACCGAGTGGTGACATTTCGGGCAGAGCTTCTCAGCTGGACTTACATCGGCGTTACAATATTTGCATTTCATTTAGGGACATCTCCATTCTTAAAAATGTATCGATTTTATTATAACGCCATTGTTTAAGATTTCGCAACGCGAAATCCTTCTAACGTTGCAAAATCATGGACAATGGCGTTATAATAAAAGCAATTTGCGATTAGCTCAGGAAGCTCTGTTTTTGCAGTGGTTTTGCTGAAAGCATAGAAGGGACTTGATGGGATGAATGCAGAGCAGCCAATTGGCGTGTTTGATTCTGGTGTTGGAGGCATCAGCGTGCTGCGTGAGATTGCGGCATTGCTGCCGGCAGAGGACTATATCTATTATGGAGACTCGGCAAATGCGCCCTATGGAGTGCGACCCACGGAGGAGATTCGCCGACTGACAACGGCCGTTTTTGAAAAATTGATTGCGCAGGGCGTCAAGGCAATCGTGATTGCCTGCAATACGGCTTCTAGTGCGGCGGGGGAGTATCTGCGGGAAAAATATCCGCAGCTGCCGATCATTGCAATCGAGCCGGCGTTGAAACCGGCCGTGCTGAGCCAGAAGCATGGGACGGTGCTGGTGCTTGCGACAGCGGCTACACTTCGCGAGCATAAATTTCAGCATTTGATGAAGCTTTATGAGGATCAGGCGGAGATCCTGGATTTTGCCTGCCCGGAGATCGTGGAAGCGGTGGAGCAGGGGGCGATTGACTCTCCCGCACTGCGCGCGTCACTGACGAAACGTTTTGCCGCTGTCCGGGATCGTGGGGTTCGCAGCATTGTATTGGGCTGTACACACTATCCGTTTGTCCGCAGGATGATACAGGAGATTGCCGGGCCGGAGGTAGGTATTTTTGATGGTGCGGCGGGAACTGCCCGGCAGCTGGCTCGGCAGCTGGAGGATTGGAATCTGTTGCGGGCTGCAGGACGGCAGGGGAAGATCAGCTGGCAGAATAGTTCGTCGGATCCCGCTTTGCTGGAGCTGTCACGCAAGCTGTTTACGCTGCCGGAATGATGTGATCCGGATTTTGAAGGAGGGCTTGGCCATGCAGATTGAGGGATCGACGGTGGAAGAACGGGAGCAATATATCAAAGAAATGTTTCGCTGCCATAATGGCGATTGTGAGAATTGCGGTGTCTGCCGTGTCTTTTCGGGAACAAGTCCGGAAAAGGTCTATGCGGATTTCATCGCCGGCAGGCGTGAATTCGCGGAGATTGCCCGGGAATGGAATTCCCGGCGCTGCTGGTAAAGTAAAAAAACGCCCTCGCGGGCGTTTTTTTTATCACCAGCCATGATAGCTGCCAATGCTGATGCCGCCGTGAAACGTGACGGGAGAGGAATCATGATGTTCTTCGTGGGGGATTTTCATCGTGATGGTATAGTTGGTATCAGAGATGATCATCCTGGCCAGTACGGCTTTGTTGCGGTATGTGCGATATTCTGTTTCCGGGATTTCCGTATTATAGACTACGGAGCCCTTGGGCGGAATATCCGTCTGGGTCAGTGCCTGTGTGAAGGCCATGTTCTTCGACCAGCAGTATAGTTGGTTTCCCTCTTTATCGAGGAGAATGAAATCATACGATTGGCCGCAGCGGTGTCCAATGCTGATGAGACTGTTCGTCGGATTTGTGAGCTTCAATTCCAGGGTGAGGCCGGATTTCTTTTCCTGTATGGAAGCCTCTGCCTTCAGCTGATCGCAGGTGAAGGCGGCATAGGTATCACTATCAGCGATGGTCGCGGAAGAACTGGTTCCCAGCGGAAGATCCACGCCGATGCCGGCACCTGCCTGGGCAGCAGGAAAGTTCATGATAAGTCCGGTGAAGGTCAGGGCGCAGAGCAATAAAGGAAAATGTTTCATGTAAATCATCCTTTCTGGTACAGCGTACACAAAACAACTCATCCGGGTATTTCGTAAATGCTGTACGGTTTTGTTTATCATTATAACGCCATTGTTCGGGTTTTACCATAGACAGTGGACAGCTGGGGATACACAGAGCAAAAAATGTATCATGAAGGATTTTTCTGATAATGATGGTAAGCCTATAGGCCTTTATGCTATAATGACGATAAATACACTGGAAAAAGGAGTTTCGGTATGATTACGATTGGTAGCGAGGGCTATAAGACAATTGCTGTATTGCTTGGAATAGCGCTGTTTTTGAGCTTTTATGCACTGCATCGTGCGCGGCTTTACAGCCAGCGGTTGCAGGAGAAGTATTTTAAACTGGCAGCAACCGCCAATCTGTATATATTCGAATACGATATCCGCAAGGATGTGCTGCATCTGTCACAGCCCTGTGCAGAACTCTTCGGGCTGGAACTCCATGTCGAGGACTATATGGAACAGGCAAAACGTTCGAAGAATCGGCATCTCGAACGGGCAGCGGCCTATTTTGATGCGGCGATGGCACGGCAGGATGGAACCGCGCAAGTGAAGATCCCGTTGGCGGATAATTCCATCGGCATCTTTCAGGTGAGCAACGAGTTTCTATATGATCGCCATAATAAACTGGAATGTATCCTTGGGATGTTTGCCGATGTGACCGCGGATTTCCGTCAGCAGGAAAAGCTGGCGGCCAGGGCGCAGGTGGATGCACTCACCAAGGTCTATAATTCGGGTACCATCCGGCGCATGCTTGCCAAGGCTATGGATGAGGCGGCTGCAGAATCAGCGGCTCTGCTGATTCTTGATGTGGATCGGTTTAAGGCGGTCAATGATTCCCTTGGACATCAGACTGGCGACCGGGTGCTGCAGCTTGTAGCCCGCGGCCTGAAGTCGGTGCTGCGCTGCACGGATATCCTGGGACGCCTGGGCGGCGATGAATTCTGCATCTATCTGGCGGGGGTTCCCTCTTATGCATTTGCCTGTGAAATCTGTGGACGCATCAATGCCGCGGTGACAGCTGAGGCCGAACGGGCGGGGATTTCCATGAAGATTACCGTGAGTATAGGGGGGACGATGCTTCGTCCGGAGGATGATTTTGAGGCGGCGTATGCGCGTGCGGATATATCTTTGTATGAGGCAAAAAAGCTTGGACGCAATACATTTTTTGTGGGAAAATAGGCAGCGGAGGTCCAACATGAATCTTTTCAGCAGGGGGAAGCAGTGGACAAAGCGAATAGGGAGGGACTGGCATAAGCTCTTTTTGCGTGCTGTTCTTGCGGGCCTTTTCCTGGCAATGCCATCTTTTACACAGGCTGCGGAGGGACCGGTCATTCGTGTCGGCTATGATATATCCGGAAGTATGATCTATTCGGATGAAAATGGCGAATACCGCGGCTACAATATGGAAATCCTGTATGAAATTGCCAAATACACCGGCTGGAAATATGAACTCGTTCCGTTCAGCAAATGGGCGGATGCGGTGAAGGCTGTGGAAGATGGCAGTATCGATCTGCTGCCTACGGTTCTGAAAGCACCGGAGCGTGAGGGAAGGGTGCTCTTCTCCGACCGGCGCATGGGCATCGTGCATGTGGCCCTGGTGGTTCCGGAGGATAACCGGCAGCATTTCTACGGAGCTTGGGACTCGCTGCAGGGAACGCGGATCGGTGTGCGTGAAAATACGGTGGATTCAGCGGATTTCTTCATTTGGGCCAGGCAGCAGAATCTGCAGTATACGCGCGTGGAATATGATGATCGTCAGGACCTGCTCCGGGGCCTGGATGATGGAACCATCGATGCCGCTGCCTTAAGTTATATCGGATCGGCCAAAAAGTACCGGGCGGTTGCTGAATTTGCCTCCCAGGACATGTATTTCGCGGTGGCGCCGACGCGCCCGGCGGTGCTGGCTGACCTGAATATGGCGATGGGACGTATTGCTATCATGAATCCGCAGTTCTATTCGAATCTGCTGACAAAATATCTGGAGAGCAATGCGGTGGGGAATCCGGTATTCAGTCGGGAGGAGCAGCAGTTCATTGATTCGGATACGTCTGTCCGCGTGGCGCTTATCCGGAATGCCGCGCCTTTTTCCTCCTGGAAGGAGGGAAAGTTCTCCGGTATCATACCGGATGTACTGCAGCGGGTTGCGGAGCTTTCCGGGCTCAGCTTTGCGTTTTTGCCAGTAGATTCACAGGAAGAGGCGATTCAGGCGGTCCATGAAGGGCGCGCCGATATGGTTGGCCGTCTTGCCAATAATGTTTTTTTTGCACGTCGCTACGATCTTCGGCTGACTACCCCGTATATGTATATGCCCATGATGCAGGTTCGGCATAAAAATACCGATACGGTGCGCACGGTTGCAGTGCAGGGCATTGCGCAACTGGATCAGGTGCAGGCCAATAAGAAGTACAGTGAGAACATCCAGATGCAGGTGTATCCGGATGTGCAGCAGTGCTTTGATGCCCTGACGGCCGGGACAGTGGATGCGATGTATTGCGACCAGGTTACCGCAAATTATTTTATGAATACACATCGTTATTCGGAATATCGTATGGATATTCTGCAGCCCTTTTCCTATGATCTGACCTTTGGCGTCGATGGTGGTACAGCAGGGGTTCTGCCATCAATCCTTGATAAATCGATTCGCTGTATCACGGCAGCGGAGGTCGATGAGATCGTTATGCAGAATCGCATCCAGGAGCCGCTTACAATGGGAAATATCCTTGCGCGGCTTCCAGGACAGTACCTGGCGGGCTTCATTTTACTGCTTATGGTCATTCTGCTGTTTTTGGCGTATGCCAGTCTGAACCTTTGGCGCAAGCGCGGTATTGAAAAGCGTATGGGGATGGTGCGGGAGCGCAATCAGCAGATGGAGGCTGATCTGGCACTTGTTAAGCGAGTCAATGAGGTAAAGGAAAAATTTTTCGCCCGGATGGATGAGGATATGCAGCGGCCGCTTGAACAGCTGGCGACGCTTTCAGCGCAGGCAGCGGCAGCGGGGAGTGCCGTGGAGCCGGCAGCTCTGCAGGAACTTGCTGCTGGCAGCCGGATACTGCGGGACAGGATGGGGGAACTGCTGCTGCTGGATCATCTGGAGCGCGGCAAGGTCAGGCTCCAATGGACAACCGTTGACAGCCTGAGCTTTTTGCGGCAGCTGACTGCTGAGATCCGCCAGCGGGCTGCGGAAAAGAACATCGTGTTCCGTATGGACCTCAGCGGTCTGGAACAGCGGAATATTCTGGTGGATGCGCGCCATACGCCGGAGGTGTTCCAGCGGCTGCTCGATAATGCTGTAAAATTCACCAGCCCTGGTGGTATGGTTTCTTTCAATGTGGAATCGTTTATGTCGCCGCGCGGCCGTTTTGTCCTTTGGTGTGTCATCAAGGATACAGGCAGGGGGATGAGTCGGGAATTCCTGCCGAAGGCCTGCGAGGTCTTTTCGCAGGAAAAGCGGGCTGCGGCCGCAGGGGGAATTGGCGTCGGACTGACGATTGTGCAGAGCCTTGTATCGCTTATGGGTGGCGAACTTGAGCTTCGCAGCCGGGAAAACGAAGGCACGGAGGTGCGCCTTGAGCTGTATTTCGATCTGGAGCGGGAGCCGGAATCCGGGGATACGCCCCATAGCAGCGATTGACAGCAACGTTGGTTTTCTTTATAATAAAGCATAGAAGCATATTATAGTACCGCCGGGTAGACGTCTTATACTTGTTCCGTTAGGCCATAGAAGGAACAGGCATAGGGCGTTTTTATTTTATAGGAAGAGGTGTTTTTATGTTTAGAGAAATGCGCCGTAAGAATCAGCAGCTATCCGCTGCTGATTCGGCAGCCGTGCTTGAGCGCGGAACGGCCGGTGTTCTGGCCGTGCACGGGGAGGACGGCTATCCCTACGCAGTGCCGCTGAGTTATGTGTATACGCCGGGAAAGCTGTATTTTCACTCGGCGCTGGCCGGTCATAAGATTGATGCTCTGCGGAAGGACGCGAAGGCTTCTTTCTGTGTCATCGATCAGGACCGTATTGTGCCGGAGAAGTTCACTACGTATTTTCGCAGTGTCATTGCGTTTGGGACGGTACGGATTCTGGAGACGGCGGCGGAAAAACAGCAGGCTCTCATGTGTCTTGGACTGCGCTACGCACCTGAGGATGCGGCAGGCTGCCGGCAGGAAATCGCGAAGGCGATGAGCCGCACGGCGGTGCTGGAGTTTGTGATTGAACATACGACGGGCAAAGAAGCCATTGAGCTTGTTCAGGCGAAAAAGCAGGGGTGAGAACATGTTGGAAGCTATACTTGATTATCGCTGGCAATTGCTGGGTATTTTTGAGGTGCTGGCCTGGACGGTGACGTTTTTGCTCTTTTATGTCCGCTATCGTCTGCAGTCCCTGCGCTGGTTCCGTATCCTATCGGTGCTGTTCTTCTGTACAGGCGTCATCCCGCAGGTTTCTTTGGGGCTGGTGAATTTCTATCAGCAGGGAGAGGTTGATGGCTTTACACTTGTTATTGTGCTGCTGCTCTTATACGGAGCGACCCTGGGGCGGCGCCAGGTATGGAAGCTGGACCGCTGGGCAAAGCGGCGCTTCTCACCAAAAAAATCGCAGCAGTCTGCTGCCTCGGAGCGCTGAAAAGGCAGAGAAAATAAAAAGAAATCCCGTTGTGTACCTGAATATATCAGCTCAGGTACGCTGCGGGATTTCTTTTTATTTTGCATAGAGTGGCTGGCTGCGGTCAAAGTTCTGGGCCCGGTAGGTAATCGAGGCAATGCGCGGCCGGGGCTCTCCGTAGCGTGGATTGAAGCCGAACAGGTTGATATAGCGCGACAGGTCATCGCGTTCCGCCTCCATCGCTCCCAGCAGTTCAAAGGCTGCCCGGGCATCATCGATGGCCCGATGGGTATTTTCGGCCGGCAGCTCATAGGCGGTGATCGCATCCTTGAGCTTGTGAGGATAGTCACGGCGGTCCCGATAGACCGTCAGGGCGTCCAGCATCTGAATGCCCTGCAGTAACGATGTCTTACCCTGTTTTTGCAGAAAGTAATATAGGAAGCAAAGGTCGAATTGCGCATTATAGGCTGCAACGAGTGGCCGGCTTACATCGAGGAGCCTGGCAAGGCGTTCTGCCGCAGTGGCTTTGTCCAGTCCCTGATGTTCCAGCAGCTTCGGGCTGATGCCCGTGAGGTCAGTGATGAAGGGGGTGAGCTCCCTTCCCGGGGAAAGATGGATGAGCATATTCAGCTCCGCTGCTGGCTGCGGGCCGGTCGCTGTGAGCTGCAGGCAGATGCCGCCGAGTTCGATGATTTCATCGGTTTTGGGGTTCAAGCCGGTCGTTTCGACGTCCAGGACAATGAGATGATCGAAAGCGTGATGAAAGTTTTCCAGCATAAGGGGCTCCCTTCTGTATGGTGATCAGATCTTGAAGAAAATTTTGCGATGGTAGAGATATTCGGCAATGAGCCAGCAGAAAAAAAGGAAGACGAGGCTGAACAGGAACGAAGCTGTCTCCGGTGCGAAAAAAGGAAGGAAGAGATAGGTAAAAGCCCAGCCGTAGATGGGGTCTTCATCTACAACCAGCCATGGGTAGCAAAGAGACTGGGAAATGAAAGCTGAAATGAAGAGCATGATGATCGCGTTCGTGCCAAATGCCTGGAAGGGCTGGAAAAGGCGTGAGGCAAAGGAAGTATTCTTTTCCAGGTAGAGGAAGCCCAGCAGCAGCAGCAAGGCAATTCCGGTGGTATAGATCACATAGGAACCTGTCCAGAGGGATTTGCAAAGCGGAACCAGGCTTGAAGCCAGCAGACCGGAGAGAATGAAGAGCAGGCTGTAGATGGCGAGCCGCTGTATTCGTTGGCCTGTGAGTTTTTCGCTGTAGAGCAGGATTCCGGTGAGGTAGCCAAGCATTACGCTGGCAGCAGCACTGAGACTGCCGTAGATGCCTTCGGGATCGAAGGGCATACCCAGTCCCTGGTAGATATGGTCAGGGCCGGGGAAGACGAGGCCGATGGCCAGCTCCAGATTCTGTTCTTTGGCAAAAGGTGCCTCGGGGGCATAGAGGAAAAGCCCCAGGGTATGCAGCAGGAGAAGCAGGATCGCTGCACCAAGGATGCGGCGTGGTGCCTTCAGCAGCAGGCACAGCAGGACGCCCAGGCAGTAGGCAAGGGCAATCCGCTGGAGTATGCCGAATATGCGGATATTGGTCCAGAGCTGTACGATGCTGGAAACGGAAAGGCCATCCTCAACCTGGTAGAAGGGGAAAGCGTTGAAAAGAATGCCCAGCAGAAACAGCAGCAGTGTCCGGCGAAGAATCTTCTTCAGCAGGGGCTTTGTCAGGCAGCCGCCATGCTTGCGGGAGGATAGAAAGCCGGAGAGGCCGACGGAAAACAGGAAAAAAGGGAAAACGAGATCGGCAAGGGTGCAGCCGGTCCAGGGAGAATGTTCAAGCAGCGGATAATTCGTCTCAAAAGATCCGGGGGTATTCACGATGATCATGAGCATGATGGTCATGCCGCGAAATACATCCAGGGAAGTAAGGCGTTGTGATAGTTCCATGATAAGAGCTCCTTTTCAATCCGGCAGCCGCGGGGCGGAGATTTTCGTCCAGGCTGTCGCAGGGTCATAATAATTGAAGAAAAGTATCTGGTTGGTATTTTTCTCTATTATACATGATTTATGAAGCGAAAGCACATTTTCTTTGAAAATATGTTTGTTCGAAAATGAACATAAATTCATGATTAAAGGAGAACGGCCGTGTTTTTTCTATTTTTTCCTCGAAGGGGAAAGTTGAAATTTTATTGTGATAAGTTATAATAGTATGAATATGAGAAAAATAAGCAGCTGAGAGAAAGGGTTATCATTTATGGCAAGGGATATATCACGCAGGGATTTCTTGAAGGTATTATCGGGAACCAGTGTACTGGGAATGGGAGTCGCAGTGACAGGCTGCGGCCGCAATGAAAAGCCGAATGTCGGTGGTGAAGGCTGGCTGCCCGAGCAGTATAAGGGGGTTGGCAAATATCCGGCGCAGGTGCGGGGCCGGGTGGCAATTGCCCCCGATAACCCCTCCATTGTCCGTGACGATGAGAAATGTATTCTTTGCGGCCGCTGTATCGAGGTCTGTGAGAATGTAATGACGGTACATGGGCATTATCCGTTGCCGCTGAAGGATGAGGTTGCCTGTGTGCACTGCGGACAATGCACGTTGTGGTGCCCGACGGGCGCCATTATGGAGCGCTCGGAAATCGATAAGGTCCGTGAGGCCATACAGGATGAAACAAAATATGTTGTGGTGCAGACGGCACCGGCAACCAAGGTATCCCTGGGGGAGGCCTTTGGCATGGAACCGGGAGCCGTTATAGGCGGACAGCAGGTGGCCGCGTTGCGGCGGCTTGGCTTCGATGCGGTATATGATACCTGTTTTTCAGCGGATCTCACGATTATGGAGGAAGCTGCCGAGGTGCTGCGGCGATTGACGGTCAAAAAGGAGGAATTGCCGCATTTCACCTCCTGTTGTCCGGGCTGGGTCAAGTTTTGCGAGTATTTTTATCCGGATTTTCTGGGACACCTTTCCACCTGCAAGTCACCGCAGGGGATGCTGGGCGCGACCATCAAGTCTTATCTTGCGGCGAAAAAGGGAATCGATCCGGCGAATATCGTTTCGGTAGCCATCATGCCCTGTACCGCGAAGAAGTTCGAGGCAGGCCGGGCGGAGCTATCGCACGATGCGCTGGCGGACGTGGATGTGGTGCTTACGACGCGGGAACTGGCCCGTTTCCTGAAGCAGGAGTATATCGATCTCAATGAGCTGGAGCCGGAGGCGTACGATTCGCTGCTTGGAGAAAGCAGTGGTGCCGGACGAATCTTTGGTACGACAGGCGGTGTAACGGAGGCAGCCGTGCGTACGCTGTATTATAATGCAACGAAGCAGGCACCTCCTGCGGCTCTTTTGAGCTGGCAGCCTGTGCGCGGTCTTCAGGCCGTAAAGGAAGCGCAGGCTGATGTGCCCGGCTTTGGCAGTGTGCGCATTGCCGTGTGCCACGGGCTCGCGAATGTCCGCCCGCTGCTGGAGGATATACGGAAGCATGGAAGCCGGTGGCAGTTTATTGAGGTCATGGCCTGCCCGGGTGGTTGTATCGGCGGCGGTGGACAGCCGCTGACGGCCCCCGATAATTCAGCTGCGGTGCGGGAGCGGCGTATTGCGGCTATTTATACTACGGATGCCGCAGCCGGGAAGCATACAAGTCATGAGAACGGTGAAGTAAAGCAGATTTATGAGGATTTTTATGGACGCCCGTTGAGTGAAAAGGCTGAAAAGCTCCTGCATACGGACTTTTCTGATCGCAGCGGCAGGATATTCGATAAATAAGGAGCGATAAGATGGCTGTATTAGTGGATTTGACGAAATGTATCGGCTGTGAAAGCTGCGTTGTAGCCTGCAAGCTTTGGAATAAGCTGCCTTATCACGCCAAACATACCGTAAAGCGCCAGGAAAATGATCTGGATGATACGCATTGGACGGTCGTGCAGAAAAAGCGCGTTGCGGCGGAGAACGGAAAGGAATATACACGATTTGTGAAGAAGCAGTGTATGCACTGCCTGGAGCCGGCCTGTGCTTCGGCCTGCTTCTCCAAGGCCCTGCGTGTGGATGAAAACCATGCGGTGGTCTACTATCCGGATCTTTGTGTGGGCTGCCGCTATTGTATGCTGGCCTGTCCCTATGAGGTGCCGCGGTATCAGTGGGAGGAACCGCTGCCGCTCATAACGAAATGCCAGCTCTGCAGTGACCGGCTGAAGGAAGGGGAACTGCCGGCCTGTGTTGGTGCGTGCCCGACGGGGACACTGACCTATGGCAACCGGGAAGCTTTGCTGCGCAAGGCGCATGCAATCATCGACAGCGATTCCCGTTATGTCAATTACGTCTATGGCGAGAAGGAACTGGGCGGAGCCAGCTGGCTCTACATCTCGGATCAGCCCTTTGAAAAACTCGGCTTTAAGATGGATTTCGAACAGACGCCGCCGAGTGACTATACGCGGAGCTATCTCACGAAGGTGCCCTTCCTGGCTGCGGCCTGGGGTCTCTTCCTGGTCGGGCTGACCGCCTATCATCACCATCGGGAAAAGAAGGAAAAGCAGGAGGACGAAAAGGATGAGTAAATTATATCGTGAATATCATATCCTGGGCTGGGTATATACCCTGACACCTGTCCGGTGCCTCTTGCTGGCCCTGGTGGGCCTGTGTCTCGGCGTAGTCGTCCTGCGCCTGTTCACCGGCTACCAGTATGTGACGAATCTTACGGATCAGACGCCCTGGGGCCTCTGGATCGGTTTTGATGTACTGGTCGGTGTGGCGCTGGCCGGTGGCGGTTACTCCACAGCCTTCCTGGTCGGGGGGCTGCGTTATCAGAAGTATCAGGGCATTGCCCGGAGCGCTTTGCTGACTTCGCTTTTAGGGTATCTGCTCGTGATGGCGGGGCTCTTTCTTGATATCGGTCAATGGCCGCATTTCTGGCGCCCCTTCGTTTCCTGGGGATATACTTCACCGCTTTTTGAGGTCTTCTGGTGTATTTCCATCTATACAACGATTTTGACGCTCGAATTCCATGAGGTCATTACGGAGCGCATTGTCCGCAGTGTGCATAAATACGTGGTAAAGGCATTGCCGGTGCTGGTCATCCTGGGACTGATCTTTCCGATGATGCACCAGTCCTCACTGGGGGCGCTGTTCCTCATTGCCAAGAGCAAGATGTTTCCGCTTTGGTGGAGTGAGCTGCTGCCATTGTATTTTCTATTGTCCTCTTTCTTTGTCGGTTCCGCTATGGTCTACGTGGAGTCGGATCTGGCCCGTCGTGCCTATGGACATGAGCACGAGCACTGGATCATGAAGGGCCTTACCCGCGTAGGGGGGCGTATCATGATCGTATATCTGCTGCTGAAAGTCGTGGACATCACCCTGAAGGGGGAATGGAACCTGCTGTTCCTGAATACGCTTCAGAGCAATATGTTCCTGCTCGAGATGGTGCTGGGGGTCATTTTGCCGCTGGGGATTGTTTTCAGTAAGCTCGCTGACCGGAAATACGGGCTGCTTGCCTATTCCTGGCTCGTGGTCATCGGTGTGGTCATGAACCGTCTGAACTGCGTATTCACTTCCATGTACGTGACCGGCGATTATTTTCCTTCCATCCTGGAGGTGTCGGTCAGTATCGGCCTCATTGCCGCGGGCTGCATCATCTACAGCTTCTTTGTAGAAAACTTCCACATTCTGGGCCGTCGGTTTGCCCGTCAGGTAAATGTTGATAAAGAAAATGTGCGCAATCTGATCTGATTGCGTTCATGGGAACTGCCGAGCGGGCGGTTCCCTTTTTGTTTGTAATATCTGCCGGACTCCGGCGTATAAAAAAAGTATGGAAAATTGCTGCGGCATACCGCACTTCTTGAGAACGCATCGCTGCAGCTTATAAGGAGGAGAACTGCATGAAAAAGTATTCTTTTCTGATTGTCTTGTGTGTGTTGGTGCTTGGGATTGCACAGGGCTCGGAGGCGGCTACCCGGACAGAACTGGCTGCCATCCAGGTTGAACGGGCGGGGGACTTTCGGTATTGGATGCCAGGATCACCCGTGAAGGCGAAGCTGGTAGAATATGTGGAGGCGGTTACTGATCCGAAAAGCCGGGATTTCATACCGCCCGCCGATCGGGTGGCGGTATTCGATGCCGATGGAACTCTGATGTGTGAGACCGCGCCCTCTTATTTTGATGCACTGATGTATATGGAACGTGTGCTGGATGATACCTCCTGGCAAGCGCCGGCTGAGCTGCGGGCTGCTGCGCAGGAGACGCGCAGCGCGTTGCTTGAGCATCGGGAGGCAAGGCTTGGTGAGGAGGAAGGCGAGGCCTGCCAGCTGAATGCTTTTGCGGGTATGAGTCTCACGGACTATCGGGCCTATGTGACCAAATTCATGCAGGAGCCGGAGCAGGGACTCAGTAATCTGAAACGCGGGGAGGCCTTCTATTTGCCGATGGCCGAGGTTATTTCCTATCTCGTGCACAATGGCTTTAAGGTCTATATCGTATCTGCCTGTGACCGTATGGCTCTGCGGGTGCTGGCGGATGGCGTGCTTCCCATCGAACCGGAGCGTATCATTGGCAGCGATGTCTGGATTCGGGCTTCCCGGCAGGGTGAGGTGAGCGGTGTAGAGTATGTCTATGATAAAAAAGACGAACTCGTACGCGGCAAGTACCTGCAGGAAGCGATTGCAATGAATAAGGTATCGATGATTGCACGTGAGATCGGGCGGCAGCCGGTGCTGGCTTTTGGCAATAGTGGCGGCGATGCCGGTATGCTGAACTATACGATACAGAACAACCGCTACCGGAGCGCAGCCTTTGTGCTGCTCTGCGATGACATGGACCGTGAATTCGGCAATCTGAAGAAGGCGCAGAAAATGCAGGCGCGAGCGGAAAAAAATGGCTGGATTCCGGTTTCTATGAAAACAGAATTCAAGACCATTTATGGCGACAAGGTCAGAAAAGTGCAGTAAAAAAAGTCAAAAAAAGCAGGAGCGCTCCGGAAGGAGAACTCCTGCTTTTTTGCTCAGGCGGCTTTTTCTGCGCTGGTGGTTTCATTTGCCAGCTGGTCGTAAGCTTCGAGCAGCGTCTGGAAGCGCTGCTGCACATCGCGGAAGCGATACAACCCGTCGGCGTTTTTCGTGAGACCTTTGAGTGTCAGCGGGAAGATCATCGGCGGGGTATCGAGGGAAAGCATGGTGCGATTGCGCAGCTGTTCGCTGCTTTGGTAGACAAGGGTCAGGGAAGCATAATCCTGGCCGTCTCGGCCATGCCATTTTTCAATCACGAATTTCGCGCCGATCGGCGTATTCCGTTCAATGCTCTGTGGCAGCGTATAAGGTGCCACATCAAGTGCAGCCAGGACACTGGCGAGGTTGGTATCGTGTCCGCAGAGGAAAGTGAATTTACGGTTGTCGAGGGCGAGCTCATCGTGCATGACCTGCAGCAGCGGGTGCGCAATGTTCATCGCAACGAGCGGCGTGCCGCAGAGAACCTCGATACCGGTATCTTTCACGTTGGAGATTGCCTGCCAATCCTTCTGGGTCAGTTTGTGGTTGAAAGCGGCCCGTTCGTCATTCGGTTCTTCGTAATACTGCAGTACCAGCGCGTCACTGGCCAGGTATTCGGCTTTGCGGTAGTTTACAGAGTAGGGGCTGTGTCCCTGTTCGAGGATGACGTTGAAAGGACCTTTCGGCAGGCCTTCTTCCACCGTTTTTTTCGTGACAGGCTGGGTCTGGTAATCGAGGACTTCATCGATGATCCGATAGCTTTCGGCCAGGCGGTCATTGATGCCATCGAAGCCCCTGGTACCGCCGATCGCGGCAATCTGCTCCATTGCCTTTGCATGATAGGCGTCGTTCATGAAGCCAAAGCGCATATTGAATACCGGGTCCATCGTGCCCAGAGCTGCATGATGCTCGATCGGCACGTTCGCAACAGGAAGCATACCGCTGGAGAAATATTGCGCCGTGGCAATTGTGCGCTGCAGGGAATTCGCATAGAAACGAACCTCGCCTTCCTTCGGCTGTTCGTTCTCTGCGATAAGCCCATCGGCAACCAGACGCTTGCGGAAGTATTGTCCCATTATGGTTTCCAGCTGGCCGCCGCGCAGCGACAATTCACCGGGAGCGGAGGTCCAGGTCACCCATTTGTGGGGCGTGATCTTGTTAAGCTTTGTGCCAATGGGGGAACGGATATTATGGCGGCTCAGAATGAGCATTTTCTGCAGCTGGTATTGCTCATGGAAGGCGGTATCCTGTGCGGGCTGCTGCGCTGCCTGGACAGGGACGGTGGCCAGCAGCAGCGAAAAGCAGATGGCTGAAAGAAACGGTTTTATCATCATAGCTATCAGATCCTTTCAAATTTTTGTACAGCTGTACGAAATATAATTCGCCATATGCCGGAGGATATCCTATCTGTGCCGGGGCTGTTTTACGGGAAAATTGTGGGGCTGATGGCAAAAGCGCGTGTGCCGGTGTGGCAGTGGAGGGCATATTATCCGTGGTTTTTCTGAAATAAGGGCAAATTGAGTATGATTCTCTTTCATCGGTTTGGCAAATATGATAAAATGATATATTAGTTAGATTTTGAACGGGGGATTTTTACCTGAATGGATAAGAAGAAAAAAGCTTTTATTGGTGTATATGGCTGTCAGATGAATATCAGTGATGCGGAACGCATGGAAGGGCAGCTTGGCTCTATTGGATATGTGCGTACGGAGGAAATGGAACAGGCGGATCTCATTCTGCTCAATACCTGCTGCGTGCGGGAGACAGCGGAGGACAAGGTCTATGGAAAGATCGGCGAAATCAAGCATCTGAAGCGCAAAAATCCGGCCCTGATCTTTGGTATCACCGGCTGCATGGCACAGAAGGAAGGGGATGCGCTCATAAAGCGCGCGCCTCATATCGATTTTGTGCTCGGAACGAATAAGGTGCACGAGCTGTTGAAGGTGGTGCAGGAGCTGGAAGCACCGCATAAGGGGCATATTGTCGATGTGCTGCTGGGCGATACCGAGCTGCCGGAAAATGTTCCGGTGGAACGCAACGGCAGTCTGTCGGCCTGGGTACCTATCATGTATGGCTGCAATAATTTCTGCACCTATTGCATCGTTCCCTATGTGCGCGGTCGTGAACGCAGCCGGATGCCGGCGGACGTGGTGCGTGAAGTGGAGGAAGCTGCGGCCCAGGGTTTCAAGGAGGTCACGCTGCTTGGTCAGAATGTGAATTCCTATGGCAAAGATCATCAGCAGGCGAGCTTCGCTGAACTGCTGGCAAGGGTGGACAAGGTTGAAGGCATCGAGCGCGTGCGCTATATGACTTCGCATCCGAAGGATCTCAGCGACGCGGTCATCGAGACGGTAAAGAACAGCCGGCATATCTGCGAGCATTTTCATTTGCCCGTGCAATACGGCAGCAATAAAATATTGAAGGCTATGAACCGGGTGTATACTGTAGAGCAGTATCGGGCGCTGGTTCAGCGGATCCGGGCTGCGGTGCCGAAGGCCAGCATCACGACGGACCTCATTGTGGGCTTTCCGGGTGAATCGGAGGAGGACTTCCGGCAGATGCTGGATTTCCTGCGGGAAATACGCTATGACGCGGCCTATACCTTTCTCTATTCCCGGCGCTCAGGTACGCCGGCAGCCACGATGGACGGGCAGGTACCGGAGAAACTCAAGAAGGAGCGCCTGCACCGCCTGATGGAGGTCCAGAATCAGATCAGCCTGGAAATCAATGCCGGGCTTTTGGGCCAGTGCCTGGAGGTGCTGGTGGAGGGACCAAGCCGGACGGATGCCAGGGTATGGACCGGACGGACGCGCACGAACAAGATTGTGCTCTGGGATCACTGCGGCGCCGAGGCGGCGGGTGATCTTGTATCGATAAAAATCACCCATCCCCAGACCTGGGTGCTCAAGGGTGAATTACAGCAGGACTGAAGCAAGGGGCTGGCCGGTACAGCCCTTTTTCGTATGGGAGGAAAAGTCATGGAACTCACGCCAATGATGCAGCAATATCAGGAAACGAAAAATCATCACCCGGACGAAATTTTGTTTTTCCGGCTGGGTGATTTCTATGAGATGTTCTTTGAGGATGCCCGCATTGCCTCCAAGGAGCTGGGACTTACGCTGACCAGCCGCAGCGGCAACGCTGACAAGGCGCCTATGTGCGGGATTCCTTATCATGCAGCGGAAAGCTATATCAATAAGCTCATCCACAAGGGGTACAAGGTGGCCATTGCGGAGCAGATCGGTGATCCGAAAGCCAAGGGACTCACGAAACGTGAGGTCATCAAGATCATTACGCCGGGAACCGTGCTTACGGAGTCCTCACTGCATGATGCGCAGAATAATTACATTGCACTCGTCTATGAAAAGGATGAGGAAATCGTGCTGGCCGGAGCGGACGTCTCAACGGGCGAATGTTTTTATGGCATTTACCGTGGGGGAAACCGCCAGCAGATGCTCTTCGATGAGCTTTACCGGCTCATGATGCCGGAACTGCTGCTGGTGGGCAGTCTGTCCTTCCGGGAGGCGCTCGATGAATTCATTGCGCTGCGCATGTCCCATTGCGCCTTCACGGAAATCGACCATGTGTCCCGGGCCATTGAGGATCGTATCGTGCAGCATTTCGATGCGGAAAACCGTCCGGAGGCACCGGCTGCACAGGCCGCAGTCGCAACGCTGCTGGACTATCTGCATGAAACCGTGAAGACAGATCTCACCCAGCTGAATCAGCTTACCTATCTGGACGCTTCAGAGAATCTCGTGGTGGATACCTATACGCTGCGCAACCTGGAAATCACTCGCAATCTGCGCGATGGTGGCAAAAAGGATACACTGCTGGATGTGCTGGATTTCACACAGACAGCTATGGGCAGCCGCCTGCTGAAGAAATGGCTGGAGTATCCGCTGCTGAATATTGCCCGGATCAATTGCCGGCTCGACGCCGTCGCGGAGCTGGCAGAGAATTTTGCCATGCGTGGTGATGTGCGGGAAGGCTGTAAGGAAATCTACGATTTTGAGCGTCTGCTCACGCGCATCGAGGTGGGGACCGCCAATGCCAGGGACCTCATTTCTCTCAAGGTATCGCTGCTCTGCCTGCCGCATATCCGGCAGACGCTGGCGGCCGCACAGGCACCGCTGCTGAAGAACTGCTACGATCATATCGAGCTCTATGATGATCTGTCCGCACTCCTGCAGCGGGCCATCGTGGATGAGCCGGGCATTACGCTCCGCGAGGGCGGTATCATCAAGCCGGGGTATAACGAGGAACTGGATGAATACCGTCGCATTTCTCACGATAGCAAGCAGATGCTGCAGGAAATCGAGGAACGGGAAAAGGAGCAGACCGGCATCAAGTCGTTGAAGATCGGCTACAATAAGGTGTTCGGCTACTACATCGAGGTGCGCCATAGCGGTGCAGATCTCGTGCCGGACCGCTATATCCGCAAGCAGACGCTCGCGAATGCCGAACGTTATATTACTGAGGAACTCAAGGAGTTCGAGACGAAGATCCTCGGTGCGCAGGAAAAAATCGTGAATATCGAGTACAATTTGTTCACGGAGGTGCGCGAGGTCATCAAGACGCGGCTCAGCAGCATCCAGCAGACGGCGCATGAGATTGCCGTGGCTGATGTGCTGGCGGGACTGGCAGAGGCTGCCTGTTCCTATAATTACACGCGCCCGCGGCTTACGAACAACGGGGAAATCGATATCCGGGACGGCCGCCATCCGCTGGTGGAACGCATTCTTACACGGGACCTCTTCGTGCCGAACGATACGTGCCTCAACCATGCGGATTGTGAAATCATGCTGATCACCGGGCCGAATATGGCCGGCAAGTCTACCTATATGCGCCAGACAGCGTTGCTTACGCTCATGGCGCAGATCGGCAGTTTCCTGCCGGCCAGAGAGGCGGCGATTTCTCCGGTCGATCGGATCTTTACGCGCATCGGAGCCAGCGATGATCTGGTCAGCGGGCAGAGTACCTTCATGGTGGAGATGAATGAGGTCGCGCAGATCCTGAAATACGCCACGAAGAACAGCCTGGTGATTCTCGATGAGATCGGCCGTGGTACGAGTACCTTTGATGGCATGAGCATCGCCCGGGCGGTCATTGAGTACATGCGGGACAAGGTACATGCCAAGACCCTCTTTGCCACGCATTATCATGAGCTCACCGATCTCGAGGATGACCGGATCAAGAATTACTGTATTGCGGTCAAGGAACGCGGTACGCAGGTGGCTTTTTTGCGCCGCATCATTGCAGGAAGTGCGGATAAGTCCTACGGTATCCATGTGGCGCGGCTGGCGGGACTGCCTAAGTCCGTAACGGCCCGGGCGGAAAAAATACTGGAAAAGCTCGAGGCCCAGGCGGCTGCCGAGCATCAGGCCGCGGGAACAGCCATACCCGCATCGCCTGTTGAAAAGCCGGAGGACGGGCTCATGGCGTCGCTCTTTTCTTCCGGGATCAGTGAGGAACTGTTGGCATTGGATATCATGACCATGACGCCGCTGGAGGCTATGAACGAGCTGTATCGTCTGCAGAATCAGGCGAAAGGGGAGGCTGGCAAAGCATGAGCATCATTCATGTGCTGGATGACGGCACTATCAATAAAATCGCGGCCGGTGAGGTTGTAGAGCGGCCGGCTTCGGTCATCAAGGAGCTGGTGGAAAATGCTATCGATGCGGGGGCTTCCCGTATCGAGGTGGAAATCATGGCGGGCGGCACGAGCTTCATGCGCGTGACAGATAATGGCCGGGGCATGAGCCTGGCGGACGCGAAGCTGGCTATTCAGCGCCATGCCACGAGCAAACTGCGTGAGGTCGACGATCTTTTGAGCATCGCTACTCTGGGATTCCGCGGCGAAGCGCTGCCGAGCATAGCTTCGGTATCGCGCTTTTCCCTGCTGACCCGCCAGGCGGACAGCGAGCTCGGCACGCAGGTCGCCATCAGCGGCGGCCAGGAACCGGACATCCGCGAGGCCGGCTGCAATATCGGTACCACGGTACGGGTCGAGGATCTTTTCTTCAATACGCCGGCGCGCAAAAAGTTTTTGAAGACAACCCATACGGAGGGTGCCAAGATCAATGATTTTTTGGTGAAGCTCGCGATCTCCCATCCGGAGATTGCCTTCAAATTCATCAACAATAACAAGCTGTCGGTGTCGACGCCAGGTAACGGGGTGCTTTTTGATACCCTGCAGAGCATCTACGGCGGACAGGTCAGTGAGGCGCTGCTGGGACTGGATTTTGCCGATACGGATATCCGCATTACCGGCTATATCACCAAGCCCTCGATGATTCGCAGCAGCCGCACCTGGCAGACCTTTATTGTGAATGGGCGCATCATCAGCAACCGGGCCATTGCCCGGGCGGTGGACAATGCGTATCATTCCCTGCTGCCGAAGGCGGGCTATCCGCTGGTCATCATCGAAATCACGGTTCCGCAGCGCAGCATCGATGTGAATGTGCATCCGCAGAAGAGCGAGATGAAGTTCGAGGATGAGGGCCGTATTTTCAAGGCTGTCTATAAGGCGGTGCTGGATGCCATCCGTCCCGCCGGGCAGCGGCTGGAGAATGTGGCTGCCGGTGTACAGAACGCGGAGCGGCACTATACCATCGAGCCCATGCAGTTCGTTCCGGCGGCTGCACCACAGCCGTCAGCTCCGCCGCAGGCCGCAGGCACTGCGCTGCCAGCGGATGCCTACACCTGGCAGCAGGAGCATCGGGCACCGGCTATGAGTTTTTCAGAGGCACAGCGGGTGCTGCATCCGGCGGCGTCCACGGCGCCGATGGATACGTCTCCGGTGGAATATGCGCCCGCGCAGCCGGAAAATTCGCCGGTGGGGGAGGCTCCGGCTGCGGATGCGGGGCCGGAGGCGGTGCAGCCCGATGGACCGATGGTTCCGATCGGGCAGGTGGATCGCTGCTTTATCATCGCGCAGGATGCCCGCGGCCTCTACATTGTCGATCAGCATGCCGCTCACGAACGCATTCTTTATGACAAGTTTGCTTCGATGGCCGATAAGATTCCGTCTCAGCAGCTGCTCGTGCATCTGCTTCTGACCTTTGACCGTCGCGAATCGGAGCTCATCGAGGAGCAGCAGGAGCTTTTTGCGAGCCTCGGGTTTGCGATGGAGCCCTGCGGGGAACGGGAATTCCGGCTCATGGAGGTGCCGGCTGACATTCCGGTAGGCGAGGCAGAGGACATCATCCGGGAAATCCTGACGTCTTTGCAGGACATGCACAGCCTGTCCGCCAAGGAGATCCGTCATGCCTGCATTGCCACGACGGCCTGCCGGGCAGCAATCAAGGCCGGGGATGAGTTGAATTTCCGGCAGATGCAGATTCTCCTGGATGAACTTTCGAGCACCAGCCTTCCGTATACCTGTCCCCATGGACGGCCTACGATTTTGAAATTCAGCAGCGAGGAACTCGCGAAGATGTTTAAACGGACGTGATCAATTGATAAAAGCAATCGTAACAACGGAACGAAAGGTCAAGGAAGAAAGCCGGGCACTGGCCCGCCAGACGGCGGCAGCCTTGCAGCTTCCCTTTATTCCCCGGGGAGCAGCCTCGATTGAGGGGCTGCGGAAGGCGTATGATGTGGATTTTGTGCTGGTGGCCAAGAAGGGGCAGCTCATGCTGGAGACGCCGGAGGGGGAGCTTTTCTTCCATCCGAATATGGCCCATCTGCGGGTGAAGAATCTGCGCCTGGGAAAGAAGGATCACATGGTTGAGGCCATGGGGCTGCAGCCGGGGATGTCCGTCCTCGACTGTACGCTGGGCTTTGGGGCCGATGCCATTGTGGCGAGCTTCGCTGCGGGGGAGAGCGGGCAGGTTACCGGGCTGGAGGTAAGTCCGCTGGTCAGTACCGTCGTGGGCTACGGCCTCGCGCATTTCCGGGCGGAAAACTATCCCATCCAGGAGGCCATGCGGCGCATCCAGGTGGTTTCGGCGGATTATCTGGGCTATTTGAAGGAACAGCCGGCAGATTCTGTCGATGTGATCTATTTTGATCCGATGTTCCGCCATCCGCTGCAGGCCAGTGAGAATCTGAATCCGCTGCGTGCCATTGCGGATCATCGTCCGGTTTCCCTGGAGGCTGTCGAAGAGGCGCGCCGGGTAGCCCGGCAGCGCATCGTTCTGAAAGAAAACAGCCGCAGCCGGGAGTTTGCCCGGCTGGGGTTTTCTGAGCTGGCCGGCGGACGCTACAGCCATGTACATTATGGTATCATGAGGCTCTAAGGAGGCAAAGGCTTTGGCAAAGACAACGGAGTATATGACGTATGATTATCTGGCCGGGCTGCGCAGCCGCAATGCGGCCTGGCGCCTGCTGGCAGCAGACCAGGCCAGCTTCATTGCGGCCTTTTTTTATCGGGAATTCCTGGCGGAGAACCGGCGGGCTGTGGAGGAAGAGCAGCTGCTGTCTGATCTGGAGGATTTTATCTATGAACTGCGGCGGGCTGAGGACGAGGCGAGTTTCATCCGGCCCGCCCGGGAATACCTTGATACCTGGTCAGATCCGCAGCATGCCTGGCTGCGTCGTTTCTACGCGCGCAAGGACAGCGTTTGCTACGATCTCACCGCTTCGGCGCAGAAGGCTGTGGAATGGCTATACAGCCTGCGCAAACAGTCCTTTGTGGGGACGGAATCCCGTCTGCGCACGGTATTTGATCTGCTGCATGAGATCGCCCGGGAAACTGATCCTGACAAGGAAAAGCGGCGGGCCTGGCTTGTGGCACAGCGCGAACGTCTGGATCAGGAGATTGCGGCTATTGATGGCGGGCAGGAGATCCGGGTCATGGATGCAGTGCAGGTAAAGGAGCGCTTTTTGCATGCAGCGGCTACCGCCCAGAGCATTCTGGCGGATTTCCGTGAGGTTGAGGAAAATTTCCGGAATCTGGAGCAGCGGCTCCTGGAACGCATTGTGACATGGAAGCATGGTAAGGGGGAGCTTCTCGAACAGTTCTTTGCGGATCGCGATATCATCGAGGAGTCTGAGCAGGGCAAGAGCTTTGCGGCCTTTTGGAAATATCTCATGGCTTCCAGAAATCGGGAGGATTTCAGCCGGACAATGGAGCAGGTCATGGAGGTAAAAGAGCTGTCAGATTCGGAGGCGGCCGGTGATTTCTGCCATATTGACCGGGAGTGGGCCCGGGCCGCGAGCGCGGTGCAGGGGACGATCATTCAGCTGTCCCGGCAGATCCGGCGCTATGTGGATGAGAATTATCTGCAGGAGGAGCGCAGCATTTTCGGGCTCATCGGGCAGATTGAGGAAAAGGCGCTGCAGGCCAGGGAACGGGTGCCGCAGGGAATATTTATGGAGATCGATGCTGCCTCGCCCAAGGTGGAGCTGCCGCTGGATCGACCACTCTTTGTGCCGCCTTGCCGGCCCCGTCTGGAAAATCAGCTGTTGGAGGCGGGGGCTCCGGAGGGCAGTGTGGAGGCGCTTTTCAACCAGGTCTATGTGGATAAGGACCGGTTGCGGCAGAATATCCGGCAGCTGCTGCAGAAAAAAACCAGTGTCACCCTGGCGGAGGTGCTGGAAGTGTATCCATTGCAGCAGGGGCTCACGGAGCTGCTGACCTACATGGTGCTGGCGAGTCGTGAGGCCGATGGTTTTGTAGAAGGCAGCCTCGAAAAGCTGCTGCTGACCTGCCCGGATGGACGGCAGCTCATGGCTGTCAGTGAAAAAATCGTATTTCAGCAAGGGGAGATGGAAACGTGGTAGAAGAACAGGAAGCAGCGCTGTCAAAAGCATTGATAGCGCTCTTTAAGGGCGTGATATTCAAGGAGCGCCAGCCGGAGCTCTGGCAGACTGTATTGGAGCAGCGGGCGCAGATCAGCGACTATGCGGCGCGGCTGGGGCTTATCCTGCTGATAGATGAGGTCGATGCGTACGCCTTCCTGCGCCAGTCGGAGCAGGAGACACTGCCGCGGCTTGTTCCGCGTTATCCATTGAGCTATGGACTGAGTCTGTTGCTGGTTTCACTGCGCAAGAGCCTTGGCGAATATGACGCGTCCCATGGGGATACGCGGCTGGTGCTGACCCTTGGCGATATGCAGCTCAAGCTCAAGGCGTTTTTTCCGGCGCTGCCGAACGAGATCAAGTTTCGGCAGAACCTGGAGCGCCATGTGCACCGGGCCGAGGAAATGGGTTTTCTGCGCCCGGCAGCAGGGCGGGAGGATGCCTACGAGGTACAGCCGCTGCTTCGCAGCTTCATCAACGCGGAGTGGCTGCATACCTTTGATGACCGGCTGCAGGAATATCTGGAGTACGGCCAAAAGGAACTGACGGAGGGAGAAGACAGCGATGGACTTATTTGATTTTGCCCACCGGGGGAACGAGGTTCCCATGGGATTTCGTCTGCAGCGGCTGGAGGTCTATAACTGGGGTACCTTTGATGAAAAGGTCTGGAGCCTGGAGCTTCATGGGGATACATCGCTGCTCACCGGTGATGTGGGTTCGGGAAAATCCACGCTGGTGGACGCCATCATCACCTTGCTCGTCCCACCGAAAAAAGTGACCTATAATAAGGCCGCGGATGCCAGCGCCAAAGAGCGCAGTCTGACCTCCTACGTGCGGGGCTATTTTGCTCAAAAGCGCACGGAGGATGGCGGCGGACAGCCGGAGGCGCTGCGCGGACGCGATCAGTACAGTGTCCTGCTGGCCGTTTTCGGCGATGAAAACCTGGGCGGCCGGGTCACACTGGCCCAGGTATTCTGGTTCCGGGATGAGAACAACTGGCCGGCCCGTTTCTATGTGCTGGCTGATAAGACCTTGAGCATCCAGAATCATTTCAGCAATTTCGGCACGGATATGCGCAACCTGAAGAAGCGTCTGGACAGTGATGCCTATATCCATCTTTACGATGACTATCCGGCCTATGCCCGGGATTTTCGCCGCCGCTTCGGCATCCGGCAGGACCAGGCCATGGATCTTTTCCAGCAGACCATCTCGATGAAAAAGGTGGATGAGCTCACGGGGTTCGTGCGGCAGAATATGCTGGAAAAGCCGGATACAGAAACGGATGTGCAGATCCTGCTCGAGCATTTCCGCGATCTGGATGAGGCGCATTCCACGGTAGTGCGGGCCCGTGAGCAGCAGGAACTGCTGCGTCCACTCGTGAACTGTGGGGACAGCTATTTTCAGTTTTACGACCGGGATGTGCAGCTGGCACAAATGGAAGCGGCGCTGCCGGCCTGGTTTGCCAGCCAGGACTGCCAGCTGCGGCAGCGTGAGTGCGAAAACCTGGAACGGGCCAAGACTGCTGCGGAAAAGGAAGCGGCGGCAATCCTGGCCGAAGCAAAGCGCAATGAGACTGCGCTGGAGGAAACGAAGCAGGCGATATGGGAAAATGGCGGCAGCCAGCTCGCGCTGCTGGAATCCCAGCTCACGACCAATCGCAATACTTTGGCTCAGCGGCAGAGCAGCTCGGCACATTACAAGGAGCAGGCTGCGGTACTGAAGATGCCCGTTCCTGAGAGTGAAGCGGATTTTCGGGAGAATCAGCAGGCCCTGGTGGATTTGCTGACTGAGGCCGCCAATCGGGAAGAGGAAATCGCCGATGCCCGGGCGGACGCGGAGAGCGGCAGCAAGGCGCTGGACAAAGCCGGCAAGGCGGCGCAGGCGGAGCTGGACTCACTGCGTCAGCGGAAATCCAGCATTCCGGCGGAGTATATCGCTATCCGCCAGGAGCTCTGTGCGAGCCTGAACCTGGCTGAGGGGGAGATACCCTTCGCCGGGGAACTCATGGAGGTGCGGGAAGAGGAGTCGGAATGGGAGGGCGCACTTGAGCGCCTGCTGCATGGCTTTGGCATCTCGCTGCTGGTCCCCGAGGCCCATTATGGCGAGGTCATTGACTGGATGGAACATCATGCGCTGCACCAGCACATGGTCTACTATAAGGTGGAGGCCTATACGGAGCCGGTGGAGCTTTCACGCCTGCCGGAGGATGCGGCCTGCCGCAAGCTCAGCCTGCGCGAGGATGCGCCTGTGTACAACTGGCTGGCCAATGAGCTGGCGCAGCGCTTTCGCCATATCTGCTGCGAATCCCTGACGGATTTTCGCCGGGAGAAATTTGCGTTGACCCAGGCCGGACAGATCAAAGTGAAAGGCCGCCGGCATGAAAAGGACGATCGCTTTCGCCTCGACGACCGGCGCCGCTATGTGCTGGGCTTTTCCAATCTGCGGAAAATCCAGGCCATCGAGGATGAACTGCGCGATATCGCGGAGGAGCAGAAGGAAAACCAGCGGGAAATCCGCCGCCTGAAGGATGCGCTGCGCCTGAACAATCAGCGCCGGA